>CAZAAJ010000020.1:0-34431 GCA_964483135.1 uncultured Anaerolinea sp.
CGCTGGTACGCCTTATTTACCCTCTTTCATCTCACCTGCCTGAGTAGTTACATTCCAATTTAAGATAGCTATTATTGCGATTTTCGCTTAACCTTGAGAAGCACGATCTTGGTGGGGTAGTTGAAGGGCGCCGGGTCTGCCGGGAAGTTCGACGGGGAAGAAATACAAAAGCCAGTCACATCTTCCGGTGCCGGAATGATCTCTTCGATGGAAAGAAAGCCGCCAGCGCAAAGCTCATCCAATTCCTGCTTGAACTCCCAGCCGCTGTAGAACAAGGCGTTGTTGACGATCACCAGGTGACCACCGTCGGCGATGAGCGGACGCACCTTGTTGATGAGACGGGTGCTTTCGCCAGCCTGGTTAACCCGGCCGCGTTCTGTGATAGAAAAGAACGGCGGGTCGACAATGACCATGTCAAAAAGCGCGTGTTCCCGTTTGAGGCTGCCGACTGCCACGAAAAAATCAACTGGCATGAGTTTCATTCTGGATGCGTCAAAACCATTAAGCGCGCGCGAATCGTGCGCCAACCCCAAATAATTGCGGTTGATGTCCACCTGGCTGACATGCGCTGCGCCGCCGCCGAGGGCGGCGATCCCCAGGCTGCCGGTGTAGGCAAAGGTGTTGAGCACGGTCTTCCCCGATGCGTGGTCAGTGATCCACTGGCGCAGGGCGCGGGTATCCATGTAAAAACTGGCGTCCTGGTTAACTTGAAGATTCAATGCATAGTGGATCCCATTCTCGGTCACCTGCGTGTCGGGGTTTTTTCCGAAAGTAATCTTCCCCTTGCGCTGCTGTTCCTCCGGTGAAGCGCGGTATTTTTCGATGGTACAAACCAGCCAGGGTAACTTTTCGCGGTAAAAGGCGCACGCCTCGGAAAGGACAGCCCCGGCAGCGTTCAGGTTGGAGGAATGGCTGGAGAGTACAAGGGTATGACCAAATACTTCGACCACCAGGTCTGGAACACCCTCAGTGTACCCGTTGAACAGGCGTATCGCCCGGGTGTGATTTTCGTCAAACAAAGGCTGCCGTTTTTGCAGCGCCGTGTCGAGCAGGGTGGGAAGATCATACGTCCATTGGGGGTTCATGGCTATAATTGTAATCGAACCGTGTGTTAAAAGTGTTCAATGGTTATTGAGAACACCCTTTTGGAGAAAAACATGAATCCTACCCTTGAGGTCATCCACAAACGCCGTTCAGTGAGAAAATGGATCGACCTCTGGTTGGCGAAAGAATAAATCTGGATACTTGTTCAATGCATTGGATAATAGGTGCCTGGGTATAATTACCCCCTGACAGGTGAATGATGACAGAAGAGAACCCCCCGGCGATTAAATACCCCATCCCTTTTCCATTAAACGTGATCGGGAACGACGAACCCGATTTTGAGGATTTCGTCGTAGAGATCGTGCGCCGGCACATCCCCGAATTATTGGAAGAAAATATTACCAGCCGTTTGAGCAACGGCAGCAAGTACCGCTCGGTTAAATTTCTATTCATTGCCGAGAGCCGCGAACAGGTGGATGCGTTGTATGCGGAATTGTCATCCCACAAACGCGTGCTGATGATCCTCTAGTTATTTCTTGATCTTAAAGGCATGACCGCCGAACTGGTTGCGCAGCGAGGCGACCAGCTTATCGGAGAATGGTGCTTCCTGGCGTGAACGGATGCGCCGCTGCAGCGCCGCGGTGATCACCGGAGCGGAAACATCCAGGTCGATGGCTTCAAATACCGTCCAGCGTCCTTCACCGGAATCCTGCACATAGGCTTCCAGGTCATCCAGCTTGGGGTCTTCTGCCAGCGCCCTTTCGGTTAACTCGATGAGCCAGGAGCGGATTACGCTTCCTTTTTGCCAAATATTCGCCAACTGGTGAAGATCAAAATCAAATTCCTTCTTCTGGTTCAGAATTTCAAACCCCTCACCGATGGATTGCATCATGCCGTACTCGATCCCGTTATGGATCATCTTGGCAAAATGACCAGCTCCTGCTTTGCCGACATGCGCCCATCCTTCTGTCGGGGATGGAGCCAGCGCTTCAAACAAGGGACGGACGTATTCAACCACATCCTTTTCCCCGCCGATCATCAGGCAGTATCCCTCGGTCAATCCCCAAACGCCGCCGCTGGTACCCACATCCAAAAATTTGAGCCCCATTTGGGAGAGCATGGCAGCGTGCCGCATACTGTCTTTATAATTGGAATTACCGCCGTCGATGATGATATCGCCCGGCTGCAGATGAGCCGCGGCACTCTCGATCACCTCATCGGTGGTGCTGCCGGAGGGAACCATCACCCAGACCACTCTCGGCGCGGATAAATGAGACACCAATTCAGCGAGGGATTCGGTGCCGACAACACCCAGCTTGGCTGCCTCAGATACCGTTAATGGGATTCGGGCATAACCGATCACCTCGTGACCATTGCGAATCAACCTCTGAGCCATGTTGCCGCCCATTTTTCCCAGACCTACCAGTCCAATTTTCATTCAAGCCTCCGGCACCTTAATTGATTAAATTATAGCCTAGAAGAATAGCAACGAGGGACTTCGGGATGGATTGATTTCATGGAATCATGTGATAATTGTAGATATGACCATAAAGGAGAATCAATGGGCAACTCCATTTCGATCGTAGTTTTTGGGGCTTCCGGAGACCTCAGCCACCGCAAATTAATCCCGGCATTGTTCAACCTATTCCTCAAGAAACGACTACCGGAGAAATTCTTGATTTACGGACTGGGTGGAAGAGAATGGACCGATGAGGATCTGCGATCCACGGCTTACATGAGCCTGGAAAAACTCATACCGGGACCTGTCAACGAACAAACCTGGAAGGATTTTTCGAATTCGATCACCTATCGTTCAGGCGATTTCTCAAATCCTGTTACCTATGAGCATATTGCGAGTGAATTATCTCTCATCGAGAACGGACCAGCGGACAGGTTGTACTACCTGGCGACGCCGCCGGAATTCTTTCTAGAAATAATTGAGGGCCTGGCTGGTCAAAACATCCTCAGTGAACAACAGGGTTGGCGTCGTGTGGTGGTGGAAAAACCATTCGGATTTGACGGATTCAGCGCGAGACAGTTGAATAATAAAATTCACCAGGTAATGGATGAACGCCAGGTTTACCGTATCGACCACTATCTAGGCAAGGAGACGGTGCAAAATATCCTGGTTGCCCGCTTTGCCAACACCATTTTTGAGCCGGTTTGGAATCGAAATTATATTGAGAATATCCAAATTACAGTGGCAGAAACCGTAGGGGTGGAAACACGCGGGAAGTATTTTGACAAAGCGGGAATCCTGCGGGATATGTTCCAGAACCACCTGATGCAGCTGCTCACCCTGGTTGCCATGGAACCGACCAGCTCCTATGAAGCTGACGCGCTGCGGGATGAGAAAGTGAAAGTGATCAAAGCCATCAAACCCATCCGCGGCAAGGATGTGCACTGGCATACCGTCAGGGGGCAGTACGCGGGCTACCGTAGTGAGCCGAATGTATCCGCCGAAAGCAGGACAGAAACTTTTGCGGCGATCCGTTTTTATATCGACAATTGGCGCTGGCAGGGGGTTCCGTTCCTGCTCCGGTCGGGGAAGAGGCTGAAGGAAAAGGTCAGCGAAATCAATATTGTTTTCAAAAGCCCGCCCCTGATGATCTTCCCAAACCAGAAAAGGGTGGAAGCGCCTTCAAACCTGCTCTCGATGTGCCTGCAGCCGGATGAGGGGATCCATTTGAGGTTCGAAGCCAAGGTTCCCGATACCATCGCTGAAACCCGTTCGGTGAACATGGATTACCATTATCGTGATGAGTTTGGTCCAAATGCCATCCCCGAAGCCTACGAACGGCTTTTGCTGGACGTGATCACTGGCGATGCCTCCCTGTTCACAAGGGCGGATCAAACCGAACTCTCCTGGGACCTAATCGACCCGATCCTGGATGCCTGGAAGGATCCTGAAATATCGCCGCTGCAGGAATATACGCCGGGCAGCTGGGGGCCTAAATCCTCGGACGAGTTCATCGCTTCCACGGGGAATAAATGGGTGCAAACCTGCGGAGAGCATTGCCGGGATATTGAAGTTAAATCGACCGATTGACTTACGAAGAAATGGCTGCTGAATCAAGGTCAGGTGTTAATAATCCTGATCCTTCCCATTTGAATTTCATTGATCGGTGAATGCCGCCTGATGTAGTCCTCTACCACTTCCGGCAGAATGGTTGGCACTTCGTATTCCACCCTATCATCCGGGATGAACAGGTAATTCAAGACATTCGAAATCTCCATGTCAGAAGTGGCAATGATATATTTCTTTTCATCCTGAATGAGCGCGTTCCCGATCACGATATCCATTGTTTCACCTGCAATAGTTACCTGCATGCCGGCAATATGCGGCCATCCAACCGCGATCCCGCGGAAAGCGTGCGGTTTATTTGTAATATTTTCCGATTTCAGCGCGTTTTGCAGGAATTGCCGGATCTGGGCTCCAGTGAGCTCAACACGGGCAGGGTTGCCGGTAGAGCGGATGGCAGTGTTCACCCCACCCAGCGAGATCTCGCCCGCTTCGAGTCCGCTCTGCCAGTGACCATTGAGTATAAACGCCGCTTGAGCACCTTTGACGCGCTCAAGGATGGCGTCAGCAAGCAGGTTGCCAGCGGGGGATTCACGGTCATCAAACGAGGGGATGCGAATCCATGATTCACCAATCTTTACTTGCATCAACTTTAAAGCGCGCTGCTTCTCGGTTTCCTGGGTTCTGAGCAGGTCAGGGTCTTCAGGGAGTTCCTCATTCACAGGGATCAGTTCGCTGGTATGGGAGAAAATCCTGCCGGTGCCAGGGTCGACCACCAGGTCCAGGCGGCCGAGCATCTCTCCATATTGCCCGCTCTGGGCGATGAGGGTGTTGTTGACCATTACAGGAGGATGGATGCGCTTGTGGTCATGTCCTCCAATGATGAGGTCGATACCGTTCACCTTTTCTGCCAGTTCAATATCAGATTTAGACCCGATGTGGGTGAGAGCGATGATCATCCCGGCGCCCTCTGCATTGGCTTTCGCGATCAATTCCGGAAAAACCTCAGCCGGATCCTGGCATACACAATGGAATACATCTTTGTATAATCCCAACGGAGCGGTTACCCCGATGATGGCAATCCTGAGACTGTGGATCTCTAATATTACAAAGGGCTGCAATCCGGTAAAAGGATTATTTTGCGCATCCAGGAGGTTGGCGCACAAAATTGGCTTGCCAAAATACTCTGCCAGGTTAGCCACTGCCTGAGGTCCATAGCGAAGGGGGATGGCGTTGCCGAGTGCGACTTGATCACAGCCGGAAGCACGAAGCAGGACGTTCATCGAAGTACCACGGGTAAGCACGCTTTCGATTAGGGTCGTGTCCTCGGAATCACCGGCATCCACGTAGAGGCAATAACCACCTGCCCCTGCGACTTCCTGACGGATGCGTTTTACCAATGTGGCAATACGCGCGAGTTGGTGTACGCGTCCATGGATGTCGTTGGTATGCAGGATGGTGAGATGAAGATTGCCAGCCATACCTTATTTGATCATTCCGCAAAGGTTGAGGAATTCAGCTCTAAGTGCAGGGTCATCAGCATAAACACCGCGAAAGACAGTGGTGCGGGTGGCGGGGGAAGTTTCCCTGACCCCGCGCATTTCCACGCACATGTGCTTGGCGCGTAAAAACACCGCCACGCCGTGCGGCTGCATCAAGGCTTCGAGTGTGTCCGCGATCTGGTATCCGATGCGTTCCTGCACGGCAAAGCGCTTGGTGTAGATGCGGACAAGCCGGGTGAGCTTGGAGATACCGAGAATGCTCTCGTTGGCAACGTAGCCAAGATACGCCTCACCATAGAATGGAAAAACATGATGTTCACATAACGAGTGGAAGTGAATCGGACCTTCGATCACCTGGCTGAGCCTGCAATCCGGTTCTCCCCGGCATTCCTTGGGGAAAGCTTTGATCAACTTCGGGTCGCCGTCGTAGCCGCTGGTGGATTCAAGCATCGCCTCGATAAACCGGCGCGGCGTTTCGTGTGTTGAGGGGGTATCCAGGTCCATACCCAGGGCTGTGAAGATTTCAGCCATGTACCCCTCAAACTTTTTGATATTCTCAGGGGTGATCTTCCGGACATTGAGTTGCAGTAACTCATCGATTGAGAAATCGTCAGCATAGATATCGTTCATTTTTCCTCACAGTTGAAACAGATATAACTTTATTATAAAGGTGAAAAGAGACCTCACAATACGAATAATTGATTGTAAAATCTATTCAATGAACAATCCTGACGATGTATTAAAAGAAACAACATTCACTTTCATCCATTCCTCCGGACCGGGCGGGCAGAATGTGAACAAGGTGGCCACAGCAGTTCAGCTACGGTTTGATGTTCAAAATTCAACTGTACTGGATGAGGCGACCAGAAGCCGATTGTTGAAGATCGCAGGTAAAAGGGCTACCACGGACGGGATCATCGTGATCGAGGCAAAAAGGTACCGCTCACAGGACAAGAACAAAATGGATGCACAGAGTCGTTTGCTGACTCTCACCGACAAAGCCCGGACCCCGCCTGAAACACGAATACCCACCAGGCCCACTTTCTCATCAAAAATTGCGCGCGTTGAAGCCAAAAAACGCAAAGGGGAGAAGAAATTGAATCGAAAAGGTACTGCAAACTGGGAATGACAATCCATTTATAATAGAAGTATCTTGCGCGATCCTAGTAAATGGGCGGCGGTGATCAATGAGCGAAAACAAAATCCCTAATCAATCTACAAATACCGGGGCTGGTGAACAAGCCCGGACTGGCAGTGCGGCCTCCATGGTGCTTATCTTATGCAGCCTGGCAGCCCTGGTTCTCAGCCAGGTGTTGCGCGCTACCCTGGCTCCGGAATTTCGCCTCGTGCCCTTGCTCATCCTGCCAATCGGATTGGTTCTCTTTTTTATCGGGATCCTTTCGATGGACAGAGGACATTTACCAAAATGGATTGACAGGTTCCTCAATGCTGGCTCCCGCAGGCTTGGAATCGCGCCGGCACAATTTATCAGCCTTAAATTCAGTTTTGTTTTTGGCATCCTCGCCTGCGTGGCTGCCGGATTCTATTACCAGATGCTCAGCCCCGTGGCGGCAATTCTTTGCTGGCTGCTGAGTATTGCGCTGGTGCTATATGGTGGCTGGAAAAAACCCGAAGCAGCCTGGAAAGTCTCAAAAAGAACATGGATAAGCGCAGCGGTAATTTTTGCTGTCTCCCTTGCAATTCGTGCCATTGATACCACCACCATCCCCATTGTCCTTTCCGGTGATGAAGCTTCATCAGGTCTGTTTTCGCTTAAGTTTCTCTCCGGCGAGGTGAATAACCTTTTTATCACGGGCTGGTTTTCCTTCCCTTCGCTGCACAATTTTCTCCAATCGCTTTCAATCAGGATCTTCGGGCAAACCACCGAAGCCCTGCGGCTGCTGGCGGCTTTTGGGGGCGCGTTAACGGTCCTGCTGGTTTACCTGGTCGGTAAGGAAATGTTCGGCAACCTGGCCGGCTGGACAGCGGCGATTTTCCTCACCGGGCTGCATTTTCACAACCATTTCAGCCGGATTGGGCTTAACAATATATGGGATGGATTCTTCTTCGTTTTTGTGCTGGGATGCGCCTGGATGGGATGGAAACACCATTCCCGTTTATTCTGGCTGTTGGCCGGGGTGGGAATCGGGCTGGCGCAATATTTTTACGCCACCGGTCGCGCACTCTTTATCATCATTCCGATTTGGGTGCTTCTCGCGGGACTGTTTGACAGAAAGCGTTTGAAGCAATCTATTCCAGACCTTGTGATCTCGCTGTGGGTGGCAGTGATCGTGGTGTTACCATTGGCGTGGTTTTATCTGAAATTACCAGATGAATTTTTAGCGCCGATGAATCGTGTTTCGATATTTGGTGACTGGTTGAATTACAACGCTCAATCCTTCGGTGGGTCGAAGATCCTTCTGATTTTGAACCAGGTTAAACTGGGCATCCTTGGCTATTTTGAAGTACCGACCCGTGCCTGGTACGAACCCGGAGTGCCTATTTTACGGGCAATCCCCGGAGTTGTCTTTCTGATTGGGCTGGCTTTCACATTAATCCATCCGAAAGATGAACGCGGACAGTTGTTGTGGGTGTGGTTGGGTGCTAATGCCCTGGCGGTCGGTTTCAGCGAAAGCACCCCGGCTGCGCAGCGGTATGTGGCTGCCACCCCTGCTTTGGCGTTAATGATCGGTTTTGGTCTGTTCCAATTGGCACAATTGTTGATTAAATGGATTCCAAAATGGTCACGAATTATCAGTATTGTCATCATTGCAGCAAGTATCCTTCTCGCGGCTGACGATCTCCGATTTTATTATCTGGAATACACACCGCAAAGTGATTTTTCCGGCTTTAATGGCATGGTGGCGCAGAAACTGGCCAATAAGTTGAAAAATGAACCAGCAGGAACGCCTTTGTATTTTGTTGGTTATCCAGGGATGGGCTACGATTCCATTGCCAGCCTGCCCTACCTGGCTTCGCAGATCAGTTATACCAACCTTATCGAAACTTGGATGCAATCTGATCTGCCAGTACCGGGTACAAACACAGCCTATTTTGTCTTCCTGCCAGATCATGATGCCGATCGTGCCTTTGTGGAGCAAAAGTTCCCTGGTGGAACCTGGAGCGAAGAATTTTATAAAGGAGATATTACACTGTATTGGTTATACGAGTGGCACCCGAATTGAAACTATTGGGGTAAAAAACCGTATAATAAAGGAAATAAGTTGATTTAAGATTTATTTGATTCGATATAACTTATAATATTTAAATCAACAATTTTTATATTAGTGAAAAAAGGAGAAAAAATGTGGTATTACACGCTCAATAATCAGCAGGTTGGACCAGTCGATGAAAAAGAGATCAAGAAACTGGTCGCGAGCGGTGTCATCAATCCATCTACCATGATGTGGACCAACGGCATGGCAGGTTGGGCACCGATCGGGCAAACACCGCTTGCCTCTCTAATAGCGGGGGGTGCAGGTGCTCCTCCGCCCATGATGCCGGCTGCTTATGCCGCGCCTTATGTTCCTGATGATCCCGAAGTTGCCAAGATGAAGAAACTCTTCATGTGGTTCTGGATCAGTCTGATTGGCACCATCATTGGTATTGGTCTTCCAGTTGCCTTTGTTCTGTTCTTCATCATCATCTACAAATCCTGGAAACTTGTACAGCATGAAGGTGTACGCGGCGACCCGGACAAAATGGTTGCCTATGGTTTCATCCCCGGCTGGAATTTCTATTGGTACTTCCCTGAATTCCGCGGGTTGGCCAAGGAATTAAATGATGCCCTGGATAAAGCCGGTTTAGCGGTTGACCGCATCAACCTCGATTTTGTTACCTGGATGCTCATCTGCATTTATGCCTCTGCCATTACTTTTGGTATCTCCGCTGTCGCGTTCCTTGTCATGTGGATCATCTACACCAATAAAGTCAAGAACGCTTACAACGCGCTCGTTGTCTTGAAGAAATAACCGGAAATATGATAAAAAAAGAAGCGTCCAAACGAGGACGCTTCTTTTTAGTTAATGTGTTCTTATAAACCGCTCATGAGGGCATTTGCTGCCAGGTCAAAGAACCAACCGGGAACAAAACTGAATACAATCAAAGCCAGCCCTGAGAATACTGCCACCGCGGAGGTCCAGAAATTCCAGTGGAAGGTAGCTTCTCCCTCGGCGAAGTACATCTTCACGACAACCCGCAGGTAATAAAATGCTGAAACCAGCGAAGTAAGCAGTCCGATTACCGCCAGACCGATGAATCCACCTTCGATTGCGGTACGGAAAAGGTATAACTTCCCCCAAAAACCCAAGGTCAGCGGGATGCCGGTGAAGGAAAGCATGAAAACGGTCATCAGGGCGGCTGTCAGGGGGGATTTCTTCCCCAATCCAGCCAGGTCATCCAACGTATTTCCGCTGTACTTCTCCCCCTCAAGACCGATAAGAACCGACCACGCTCCAAGCGAGGCCAGCCCGTACGCCAGCAGGTAAAAGAGCGCTGCTGCGATGGAATTCTGGCGGGTTGCCGCATCCCCGAAGGGTACAAAAGCCATTAACAGGTAGCCGGCGTGGGCGATGCTTGAATATGCCAGCATCCGTTTCAGGTTGGATTGGGCGACTGCCACCACGTTTCCGACGATCATCGTCAACGCGGCAATGACCCAAAAAACCGGGGTGAGTGTTGGTGCTAATTCCGAAAAGATAAGGGAGAACACGCGCAGAAGGGCAGCGAAACCAGCAGCCTTAACCCCTACAGACATGAAGGCAGATACCGGCGACGGCGCGCCCTGGTAGACATCCGGCGTCCAGGATTGGAAGGGGACTGCAGCCACTTTGAAGCCAAAACTGATGAGCACAAGTACTGAGCCAACGATCATCAAGGTGGAATTAAAGGTACCAGCTTTGACAGAGGCGACAATGATGCTTAAATTGGTTGAGGCTGTAGCGCCGTACACCATGGCAATACCGAAAAGCAGGAACCCTGAGGCAAAAGTACCCAGCAGGAAGTATTTCAAACCGGCTTCCTCGGATTCAAGCCGAGGAGCTGCCATGCTGGCCATGATGTAAAGCGGGATGGAGAGCAGTTCGAGTGAAAGAAAGACCATCAGCAGATCGCCCGCGCTGGCCATCAGCATCATACCGCTGACACTGAAGAGGATCAGGGTATAGTATTCGCCATGATGGATCTGGAGGCGTTTGAGATAATCAAATGCCAGTCCGATGGCGAGAATACCGGTGATTGCAAACAGGGGCTGGAGAAAATTGCTGAACCCGTCTACCAGGATAAAACCACTAAACCCGGTCATGGATTTCCCTGCGAGGAACAACGAGGATCCCAGCGCAAGCAGCAAGCCGACAACCGCGAGGATGGGAGTCCAGGCTGGTGCGTGTTTCGAAAGCCACAGGTCAGAAAGAAGCAGGAAAAGCGCCCAAACCACCAGGACGAGCACGGGGAGGATGGAGTAAAGATCAGTTATTGTCATCAATTCACCTCTCTCCTAGTGGATCAACCCGGCTGCGGTTTGAACGAAGGTTACCAGTTTTTCCACCGCAGGGGATATGAGCATAAAGAAGGGTTTGGGATAAATTCCGATCCAGAATGCCACCAACAAGATGGGAGCCAGCACCAGTATCTCGCGAACGGACACATCCTTGAGTTTCTGGTTTTCCTCATGAGTGACGGGACCCAGGAATAACTTCTGGAACATATGGAGCAGGTAGACGGCGGCCAGGATGACGCCAAAGGTGGCTACACCGGCAAACCATGGGGAGGATAAGGCAGTGGAATTAAACGCGCCTAGAAGGATGGTGAATTCACCGACAAAGCCATTCAATCCTGGCAGACCGACTGAAGAGAGTGTGGTCACGAGCGCAAGGCCGCCCATTACAGGCATCACCTTCCATAAACCGCCAAAGTTTTCCAGCAGTCGCGTGTGGCGGCGCTCATATAGCAGTCCGACAATGAGGAAAAGCGCGCCAGTGGAAAGACCGTGATTGACCATTTGTAAAATTGCGCCTTCCAGACCCTGCAAGTTAAGGGCGAAGATGCCCAGCACCACGAACCCGAGGTGGCTGATGGAGGAATAGGCCACCAGGCGTTTGACGTCCTTCTGGCGATAGGCTACTGCTGCTCCGTATAAGATGCCGATGACAGCCAGTCCGGCCATCCACGGTGCCAGTGTTACTGAAGCATTGGGGAAAAGCGGCAGGTTGAAGCGCAGAAAGCCATAAGCGCCCATCTTGAGGAGCACACCAGCCAGGATCACAGAACCGGCGGTGGGGGCTTCGGTGTGGGCATCCGGCAGCCAGGAATGCAGCGGGAACATGGGTACTTTAATGGCAAAAGCGAGACCGAACGCGGCAAAAAGCCATAACTGAGCTGAAGCAGGGATAAGACCGGAGCCAGTGAGGCTGGTGAGGTCAAATGACCCATATTGCAAGCCGATCCAAAGGATGCCGGCCAGCATGAACACTGAACCGGCAAAGGTATACAGGAAGAACTTCAACGCGGCGTAAATGCGTTTTTCGCCGCCCCACAAGCCGATGAGAAAGTACATGGGGATGAGGGTGAATTCCCAGAAGATGTAAAACAATATCATATCCAGGGAGAGGAAAACGCCCAGCATGCCCACTTCGAGCAGCAGGAAAAAAGCCATGAACCCTTTGACCTTTTCTGTGACCGCGTTCCATGTTGAAAGGATGGCGAGGGGGGTGAGAAAGGTGGTGAGCAGCACCATCAGGATACTGATGCCATCCACGCCAAAATGAACGCTAATCGGGTTGCTGCCCAGGCTGAACCAGGGAAGCGAGTATTCCAACTGCATGTCACCGTTGGATGCGTTGAATTGCGTGAGCATCCAGATGGACAAGCCAAAGGTTACCAAAGCCGTGGCCAGGGCTGTCCAGCGCAGTGCGTTTTTCCAGGCAGGCTTGAGCAGCAGGGCGATAAGAACGCCAACAAGGGGAAAGAACGTGACCAGGAGAAGAGGGTTAAGTGTCATCGTCTATCCTTTATTTGAAGAAAATATAAGTCATGATGACTGCCAGACCCAGCAGCATCCATAAGGCGTAAGAGCGGATATACCCGTTCTGGAATTTACGGATCCCATCCGCGAGTACACGAGTGCCGGCTGCCAGTCCGCCGCCAATGCGGTCGATCACTCCAAGGTCTACTTTGTCGGCCATGAACTGGGAAAAGGATTTGTAAGGATCGAGGAGGATGGTCTGATAAAACTCATCCACCCACCATTTGTGCTCCATGCCGGTGAAGATTGGACCAAGTGGTTTTTTCAGCGGATCAACCTGGTTTGGTTCATGCTTACGGGCGTACACTAGCCAGGAAATTCCCAGTCCCAATAGCGCCAGTAGCGTGGAAATGCCAGCCACCAGCCAATTAAAGTGGGAGGGTTCTCCCTCGCCGAGGGTGTGGGAGAGCCAGGTTTCAAGCGTATGCCAGCCGGGGAAGTTGAGCAGCCCGCCAAGAATGGAGAGGACAGCAAGCACCACCAGGGGTAGAGTGATCACCAGCGGGCTTTCGGAGGCATATTCCGCGGCCTTGGTTTGAGCTTTTCCAAAGAAGACCATGATCAATTGACGCCCCATGTAGAAAGCGGTGAGGAAAGCTGCGGCAGCCAGAACCACGAATACGGCTGGCTGGGTTTGCCAGGCTGAAAGGAGGATCTCGTCCTTGGAAAAGAAACCTGCCAGCGGGGCAATGCCGGCGAGTGACAATGCGCCTGCCAGGTAAACCCAAAAGGTGAGCGGCATTTGTTTGCGTAACCCGCCCATCTGGTGCATATCCTGGGGGTCAGTCTCATGGTCGGGGTGAGTTCCGTGATGCATACCGCGCTCCATCCCCTGGATGACAGATCCGGCAGACAGGAAGAGCAGCCCTTTAAAGAATGCGTGCGTCACCAGGTGGAACATACCGGCGACGGTTGCCCCCATCCCCACCGCTGCCACCATAAATCCAAGCTGGCTGATGGTGGAATAGGCAAGCACTTTCTTAATATCATACTGCCCCACGGCGATGGTGGCGGCAAAAAGCGCAGTAGCTGTACCCACCCAGGTGACCACGGTTTGGGCGGTCGGTACAAGCGCGTAAAATGCCGCGCTGCGGGCAACCAAATAAACTCCGGCGGTGACCATGGTGGCGGCATGGATGAGAGCTGAAACCGGTGTCGGACCGGCCATGGCGTCGGGCAGCCAAACATAAAGCGGGAGTTGGGCAGATTTGCCCGCCACTCCCAGCAGCATGAACAGGGTGATTAACAGCATCGCTCCGGGTTTAGCGGCGGCGACAGCTGAGGCTTGTACAAAAACCTGGTCGAATTGCAGCGTGCCGAAATTGGTGAAAATGAGGAACATGGCAATGAGCAGCCCAAAATCGCCGACACGGTTGGTGATGAAGGCTTTTGTTGCAGCGTTGGCATTGCCGATACCGTCTTTGCCTTTTTCAAACCAGAAACCGATGAGCAGGTAGGAACAGAGACCGACGCCTTCCCAGCCAACGAACATCATCAGGAAGTTATCCGCGCTGACCAGGATCATCATGACAGCGATGAATAAGTTAAGGAAAACGAAGAAGCGGGTGAATCGCCCGGTATCCCCGTTGTGACGCACATCGTTATGCATGTAGCCGATGGAATAAATGTGAATGAGCATGCCCACACCGGAAACCACCAGCATCATGACCACTGAAAGTGTATCCACGCGGAAAGCCCAGCGCGTGGCAAAGTCGCCGACGGCGATCCAATCACCAAGGACGATAGTTGTGCCTTCAGTGTGTCCACTGAGTGCTACCGCCAGCAATATGGATACTACGAAAGCCAGTCCGGTAGCCAGGCTGGCAACCGTGCCGGCAAAGACCTCGCCCAGTTTTTTTCCGATGAGTAGATTTAATCCTAATCCAATGAGCGGAAGAAAGACCACCCAGGGAACCAGGTTGAAGAGTTGAGTAGATTCCATAATCCTCCCGGTTATCCCTTGAGATTGGTTAATTGGTCGATATCCACGCTGTGTTTGCCGCGGAAGATAGTCACGATCATGGCGAGCCCGACGCCAACTTCAGCCGCGGCGGTGACCATGACGAAAATGACGAATATCTGTCCATCCACCTGCTGGAACTGGTTGGCAAAGGTAATGAAGAGCAGGTTGGCGGCGTTGAACATCAATTCCAATGACATAAAAATTACAATGGCATTCTTGCGCACGATTACACCAACAATTCCCAGGCAGAACAGGAGGACTGCCAGGCCTATTGGAAAAGCGATCGGGATCATCTTACTTTCCCTCCTCTTTGGCGGTTTTTTTGGTAAGAACTACAGCGCCGATGGCGGCAACTAGCAGGATAAGGGATGTGATTTCGAATGGCAGAGAATATTTGGTGTACAGAACCATTGCCAGGGTTTTTGGGTCTGCCAATGAGGGATCAGGGGCGGTGGTGGTAACGGTGATGGCAATGCGGGTGATGATCGCGTAAAGCCCTTCCAAAAGGACGGCAAGCGCAAGAACGATTGCCAGCGGGCGCTGCCATTTGAAAGGATCGATTTCTTTCGGTTTGGCAGCGCCAAGCAGCATGATGACGAAGAGGAACAGCACCATGATCGCGCCGGCATAGACCGTGATCTGGGCAAGGGCAATGAAGGGAGCACCCAGCACCAGGTAAATGACCCCGACCGCCAGGAAATTGAGGATGAGATAAAGGGCGGAGTAGACCGGGTTGCGGCTGAGGATGAGACCAACCGCTGCTGCGATGGCAACGATCGCCAGGAAGATAAAGATCAGTATATTAATGGTCATGGTCTCTCCCTAATCCGTTGGATCTTTCATTTCAGGCACAGAGCGGGTGTATACTCCGGGCTCGGTTTTTTGCGGGGTCGGGCTGCCGCCAGGTGGAACCGGAACCAGCAGCCGCACCTTATCGTATATGGCAGACTGCCGGTCGGTGTAGGAAAGTTCGTAATCCTTTTCAAGCACGATGGCTTCGGTTGGGCAGGCGTCTTCGCAGAAACCGCAAAAGATGCAGCGCAGCATGTTGATCTGGTAAGTGCTGGCATAGCGCTCGCCCGGTGAATAGCGTTCGTCATCTGCATTCTCAGCCGCTTCGACGAAGATGGCATCCGAGGGGCAGGCAGCCGCACACAAGGCGCAGCCGATGCATTTCTCAAGCCCATTGTCGTAGCGTTTCAACTCGTGGCGTCCGCGGAAGCGTTCGCGCACCGGGCGTTTTTGCTCCGGGTACTGGATCGTAACCGGTTTGGTAAACAGGGATTTCAGCGTGGTGAATAATCCGCGCAGCATCTTAACCTCCCACCAGTTTCATCACCACTGCTGTGACAACTACATTGAGCAGGGCGATGGGGAACAGGATCTTCCAGCCGAACGCCATCAGGCGGTCGTAGCGGATACGCGGCAGAGTGGCACGTATCCAGATGAGAACAAATAACAGGATGATCACTTTGATGAACAGATAGACCGGACCAAGCCAGGGATAGGCGGCTACGAACGGACCCTGATAACCACCCAGGTATAGGGTGGCGCCGATCATGCTGATGGCGATCATCTTGATGTATTCCGCCATGAAGAACAAAGCGAACTTCATACCGGAATACTCGGTGTGGTAGCCGGCGGTTAATTCCTGTTCCGCTTCCGGCATGTCGAACGGCGCGCGATTGATCTCAGCGATGACAGCGATGAAGTAAATGATGGCTCCCACCGGCTGCAGCACGATGAACCACAGGTTCTTTTGCGCGTTGACGATATCGACCATGCTCATCGAACCAGCGAGCATGATCGGACCGAGGAAGGAAAGACCCAGAGCCAGTTCATAACTGATCATTTGGGCAGTGGCACGCAACCCGCCAAGGGTGGCATACTTGTTGTTGGAAGACCATCCCGCCAGGGTGATGCCATAGATGGATATTGACGTGACTGTGAGAATATACAATGCTCCAACGTTGATGTCGGTTAACCCCAGGGTAAATTCCTTGCCGAAAAGGGTGATTGGCGGACCCCAGGGGACGACACCGGTGATGATCAGTGCCGGGATGACAGTGAGGACCGGAGCAAGGGTGAAGAGAAGTTTATCGGCGTTTGCCGGCGTGATCTCTTCTTTCATTATCAACTTCAGGGCGTCCGCGATAGGCTGCAGGATGCCGCCGGGGCCGGCGCGGTTGGGACCGATACGTACCTGCATGCGCGCAAGCACTTTCCGCTCAAACAGGGTCACATAAGCGAATCCAAGGGTCATCCCCAGGATGATGATAAGGCTTTTTACTACCCACTCAATGACGAGTGCGAGGGTCATCGCGCACCTCCCTCTTTGCCGGATTCAGGGAGAATAAACACTATTGGGGCAGGGGAAGCAGCGGGAAGACCACCGCTGCGGGTGATTAACAGCACATCTTCTGGCTGTTCAGGATTGACACTGACAGTCGAGGAAATTTCCCTGTCATCAAGTTTGAAACTGATAGATTGTCCATCGGAAATGCCAAGTTTCTCGGCAAGTGAAGGGTGAATGCTAATGCTTTCCGGGATGATGCGCTGCTGCAGTATGGGGGTATGCATCATCAATTGCCCGCGGTCATACAGGCGGGTCACCGGAACTGCCAGAAATTCATCCTGTCGCGGTTGTATTTTTTTCGGCGGAGCAACATGCTCTGGAACGTTTTTTCCAGTGGAAAGTGGCAGGTGCACGCCAAGACCAAAAGTGTTCTTTGACCCGGTACCGCCGTAGTAGGCATCGGTGCCGCCAATGGAAGGCCATTGCTCACGGGACTGGCACAGGCTTGTGAAGTCCACTGAAGGGAAAGCATTAGAAAAGAGGTCTTTGTCGCTTTCAGGAAGGGCTGGCTGACCGAGCGAAACAAGCAGTGCTGACAAGATGGCGTGGTCAGACCATGTTCCCTCAAGGGCAGGCACAGCAGCATCGAAGTATTGTGCCCGCCGCTCACCAGAGATATAACTTCCGGAACATTCAACTGCGGCTTGCGCTGGGAAGACCACATCCGCTAGTTTGGCACTTTCGGTTAGGAAGAGTTCCTGAACGATGACAAAGGCGGCGCGCTGGACGGAATCCTTGAGTTTCGCATCATCGCCGACAGGATCAACTCCGATGAGGTACAACGCCAGGGCGTTGTTGAGGGTTTCCGCCAGGTTTAAATCCGGGTGAATGCCAAGCTCAGCAGCTCCCTGGTCGTTAGCCCGCGGCCACACCGGAATGAGACCATTGTTCGCACGGCCAAAATGACCTGTCCTTACCAATTGTTCCGCACAGGCTTCTGCCAGAGCGGTGGTTTGTTCCAACCCCATACCATCATTACCGTAGAAGATGACCAGGTTTTGCGCTTCAGAAAGCAGTGGGGAGGTTTCTTTATCCTCTGTAAATAATGAACGCAGCGTTTCGCGTTCGTCTCCAAATGTAAAATAGCGTTTGATTGATGCAAATTTATCCAAACGGGTCTTGCGTGCATTGGCAATGATGAGTGTTGCACCACGCTGTGCCGCCTGCTTGACGCGCAGCCACCACAATGGGGCTTCCTGGTGAAGGTCGCTGCCAATGACCAGGATCACGGAGCCTTGTTTGAGGTCTGCAAGGTTGGAACCGGCAGTCATGCCTACCCGTGAGACCCATTCGCCACCGCCCATGGTTGTGTAATGAATCACTTTGCCGCCGGTAACCTGCGCCAGCGATCTGGCCGCTAAGAGGTCTTCGTTGCCCAAACGTCCGGAAACGAGGGTGACCAGGTTGCTGCCCGCAGCTTTGATCTTTTCGGCGGTAGTGGAAAGGGCTTCCTCCCAACTAACCGGAACCAGTTCCCCTTCCTTGCGCAGCAGTGGCTGTCGCAGGCGTTCAGGTGATTCAGCATAGGTATAGGTGAAGCGCCCCTTATCGCACAACCAGATCTCGTTCACTTCCTCGTTCTGGCGCGGCATGACACGCTTGATGACCGTCTTGCCGCCGCTTTTCGCTTCACGGCGTACATCGTAAGTGAGGTTGCAGCCAACCGGGCATTGTAAACAAACGGAAGGCTTGTGTGTCAACTCCCAGGGGCGCGCGCCGAAATGAAAATCACTGGTGGTGAGGGCGCCAACCGGGCAAATATCCGTGGTATTGCCGGAGAAAATGGAATCAAAACCCGGTTCGGTGAAGGTGTTAATTTCCATACTGCGGCCGCGGTTGTAGAAGCCGATTACCGGGTCATCCACCACCTGCTCCTGGAAGCGTACACAGCGCGCGCATTGGATGCAGCGCTCGCGGTCCAGGAAGATCAACTCCCCAAGGGGGTAATGCTTTTCATTATGGCTTTTCTCGTCCAGTATGAAGCGGCTGGTGGATGGACCGAATTCCATTGTCTGGTTCTGCAGCGGGCATTCACCGCCCTTGTCACACACCGGGCAGTCCAGGGGATGCGAAGTGAGTAGAAATTCCAACACGTCCTTGCGTGCTGCCATCACTTTTTCAGTAGCTCCCCATACCACCATACCTTCAGAGACCGGGGTGGTGCAGGCAGTCTCAAGCTTGGGACTAAAAGTGATTCGCGGGGTACCATCCTCGTTCAGAACTAGGACGCCGGTGTCGCGGTTGATCTGCGGGCGGCCGATATCCACCAGGCACATGCGGCACATTCCCACAGGCTCAAGCTTGGGATGGTGGCAGAAAACCGGAATGGTGATGCCGGCTTGTTTAGCAGCGTCCACGATGAGTGTTCCTTCAGGAACACACACCGGGCGCCCGTCAATTTTGAGAGTGATTCGTTTTTCCATCCCGTCATTTCTCCAGGCGAGCTTCGAAATCAGCTCGGAAATGTTTGATGCCTGAAAGTACGCCCATGATCGAAAACTCGCCCAGGGCGCAGAAACATTTATTTTGCATCTGGCTGGCAACGGTTTGCAGCAGGTCGATGTCTTCCTTGCTGGCTTTGCCTTTTTCGATGCGATCAGTGATGTGGCTCATCCAGTACGTGCCTTCACGGCAGGGAGTGCATTTGCCGCAGGATTCGTGTTCGAAAAAGTGTACCGTGCTGTTGACGAGTCGGCTGATGTTTACCGTTTCGTCGAGAACAATCACAGACGCCGATCCCAGTGGTGCGCCGATTGCCGCGGTGGATTCGTATTCCATCGGAAGATCGAGCATTTCCTCGGTTGCCGGGATGAGTGTGGAGGAGGCGCCGGCAGGCATGATGGCTTTTATCTTCGCGTCATTGAGAATGCCGCCGCCGTGCGTGAATATCAGTTCGCGGAAGGTAGTTCCAAGCGGCAGTTCGAAATTCCCAGGGTTTTTCACCTTTCCTGAAAGCGAGAAGATCTTGGTGCCCGGGCTCTTTTCAGTGCCGTTGCAGCGAAATTCAGCAAAACCTTTTTCCATAATGTAAGGCAGGTTAGCCAGGGTTTCAACATTGTTGATCACCGTAGGTTTACCAAACAACCCGGATACCGCTGGGAAGGGCGGGCGTAAACGCGGCTGCCCCATGCGGCCTTCAATGGACTCAAGCAATGCAGTTTCTTCGCCGCAGATGTATGCCCCGGCACCCAGGTGAGTATGGATTCGCAGGGAATATTCGGTGCCGAAAAGATTGTCACCCAAAAAACCCTTGGCGGTAAGCTCGTCGATGCGTTCATCGATCTTGCGTTCAAGTTCGGCGAATTCCCCGCGGAAATAAATATAGGCATCATGCGCTTCGACTGCGAAGGAGGCGATCATCACCCCTTCCAGAACCTGGTAGGGATTATATTCGAGCAGTTCGCGATCTTTGAATGTGCCAGGCTCGGATTCATCGGCGTTGCACACCACATAATGCGGCCAGATGGTTTTGGGCAGGAAAGCCCATTTTACGCCGGTCGGGAATCCAGCTCCGCCGCGTCCGCGAAGCCCGGAATTTTTTACCTCGGTAACAACCTCATCCGGCTTTCGGCTGGTAACCACTTTTTTCCAGGTATCGAAGCCGCCGTTGGAAATATAGGTTTTTAATTGGTTAAGTCCGGTAATTTCCCGGTGGCGCAGGAGGATGAACTCACTCATGGCTGCCTCCTTCGTCGGCATTTCTCAGGCTGGCAGTCATAGACCGTATCCAATCCAGCGTTTTCTCGGGTGTCTGGTTCTCGTGATACTCGATCTCGTCGCCAATTTGGGATTGAAACATTGGTGCACGGTCACAGGCAGCCAGGCACTTGACTTCTTCAATTTCAACCATGGCGTCGGTTGTAGTTTCGCCGGGTTTGATATTCAACGCCTGGCAGACTGACTGCAGGTACTCTTTTGCGCCGCGCAGGTCGCATGCCACATCCGTGCAAACCTGGATGTGGATCTTCCCACCCTGCGTATCATGGAAAAGGGTATAGAAGCCGATCACGGAGGCGATTTCTGTAGCTGAGAGGCTGGTAATGCCGGCAATCTCCTGGATGTCGGCGCGGGAAACAAAACCGGATTCCTTTTGCGCCAGGTGTAAGAGAGGCATCACTGCCGATTGTTTGTGCTCGGGGGGATACTTGGCGAGAATATGTTCAATTTCGCGTAGGTATTTCTTTTGTAGGCTCATCGGTCGGAATCTCCCAGCACAATATCGATACTTCCAATGATCCCTACCAGGTCGGCTACAAAATGACCTTTGGCCATGAGCGGCAGGGCTTGAAGCAGAACAAGTGAAGGGGTGCGGTAATGGACGCGGTAGGGATTGGGGCTGCCATCGGATTCGAGGAAGACACCCATCTCGCCGCGGGGGGATTCAATCGCTGTATACACAGATCCAACCGGGGGGGTGAACCCCTCTGTCCAAAGTTTAAAGTGGTGGATCAATGCTTCCATGCTCACGCCGATCTCGGAGCGCGGCGGAGGCACAAACTTGGGGTTATTGTCGCGTACAGGTCCATAAGGCAGCTTGTTGAGTGCCTGTTCGATGATGCGTACGCACTGGCGCATCTCTTCGACACGGACGAGGTAACGCCCATAGATGTCACCGCTAGTTTGGGTGGGGATGTCAAAATCATACTGCTCGAAACCACAGTAGGGATTTGCTTTACGGTAATCAAAGGGCATGCCGGTGGCACGCAGGGTGGGACCGGTGACGCCCCATTCCAGGCAGGTTTTGGTGTCGATCTTACCGATGCCGCGGGTACGGTCAAGGAAGAGCGGGTTCTTGGTGAGTAGCGATTCGTATTCATCGATACGTTTTGGCATGATAGTAACGAGGGCACGTACCGCACTCTCGAATTCTGCTGGAACATCACGCCACAAACCTCCCGGGCGGATGTAAGTGGTCATCATCCGTTGCCCGGAGCAAAGTTCAAAGATATCCAGCACCTGTTCACGTTCGCGCATGGCATATAGGAAGACGGACATGGCTGCCAGGTCGAGGGCGGAAGTTCCGATCCACAACAGGTGTGATTGCAGACGCGAAAGTTCCGCCAGGATCACGCGGATCGCATCTGCGCGCGGCGGGGATTTGAGACCGGTCAACTTTTCTACCGCCATGCAGTACACCAGGTTATTGCCCATGGTGTACATGTAATCCATACGGTCGGTCATCACCTCGGCTTTTTGGTAGGTCTTCGATTCCATGTTCTTTTCGATACCGGTATGCAGGAAGCCGATATCCGGGATGACATTGACCACGATCTCGCCGTCAAGTTCAACGATGAGGCGTAAAACACCATGGGTACTGGGGTGCTGCGGACCCATGTTGAGCACCATCGTCTCACCGGAGATGGCGCGCGGACTCAACAGGTGCCGCAGGTCATCGAGGGAAAATTCCTGGATCTCTCTCATGGCTGGCGGACTCCCTTCGGTTTGCGCAGATCGATGTCGTCAAAATTGAAGGTGTACTGCACTTCTTCGTATCCTAATGGGTAATCCTTGCGCAGCGGGTGCCCCTGCCAGTTGGGCGGCATGAGGAGGCGGCGCAGGTCGGAGTGTCCTTCGAATCTAATGCCCATCAGGTCCCAAATCTCGCGTTCGCGCCAGTTAGCGTTGGGGTAAACAGTCTCGAGAGTGGCAATGACTGGTTCATCCCCGCTCAATCCGGCACGGAAATTGATGTATTGGTGGGTGGTGGTGGAATAAAAAATGTACACCATGTGAAAGCGCGGTTCGGTCTTGGGGAAATAATCCACCGCGGTTTCAGCGCTGAGGATATCAAAGCTGAACTGGTCGCGGAGGATCGTCGCGGCTGGCACGATCTGATCGGGAGAGAAAGTAAGTGTCACCTCATCACGGAACTCGGAGACCTGGGCATTGAATTGTTTTTGCAGGGCTTTTACAGCAGGAGATAAGAGATCATTCATAGGCTCACCTTATTTCCATTTGGCGAACTTCTCGCCGGAGATTTTTTTATGCAGCAGGACTATTCCATTGATCAATCCTTCAGGGCGAGGTGGGCAGCCGGACACATAGATATCCACCGGCACGATCTCATCAACCCCCTGCAAAACGGCATAGTTGTTGAACACTCCGCCGCAGGCAGCGCAATCACCCAGGGCAATGACCCACTTAGGTTCGGGCATCATATCGTACAGGTTGCGCAATACAGGCGCCATTTTTTGAGACACACGCCCGGCAACGATCATCAGGTCAGATTGACGCGGACTGGCGCGCATGAGTTCCATACCGAAACGGCTCATATCGTAACTGGAAGCCTGGGCGCCCATCATTTCAATGGCGCAGCATGCCAGGCCAAAAAGCATTGGCCACATCGAATTGGTGCGTGACCAGTTGACCATTTTTTCAAGGCTGGTGGTGACGACACCTAATTCGCCGGTTTTTTGGTCTACTCCCATTCCAAAGCTCCCTTCTTCCAAATGTATATGAATGCAACCAGTAAGATGCCGACAAAGATCAGCATTTCAAACAGGGTGAACAAGCCCATTGATTTAAAGGCTACCGCCCACGGCAGGAAGAAGATAACCTCAACATCGAAAAGGATGAAAAGAACCGCTACCAGGTAATACTTGACTGACATCTGGCGTGTGCCGGGTCCATAGGGGATCATGCCGGATTCGTAGGATTGACTCTTTTTGGCATTGGGGTGCCTTGGACCGAAGAAACGCCCGAAGATGAGCACTACCCCGGCGACAACCACGGCAAGAACCAGCAGAATAAACAAAGGGAGATATGAAAGAAGCATGCGCAATTCTCCTGTTAGGAGGAATAAGTCCTTCTATTTTAATACACTAAACCTTATTTTTCTAGATGACAATTGGGATAAAAAACTGACAAAATATCAATACAATTCATATCTTATTATGCATAATTAAATTAGATATAAAAAGGAGAATAAATGAAACAATCTAAAATTGTCATTCGTTCGTTTGCGTTTATTGCCATTGTGGTCCTCTTAGCGGCGTGTTCAGGAAAAACTGCTACCATGCAAAGTTACGCGCCAACGTCCTCGACACTGGCACCTTCAAGCGCCGAAAATATCCCTGCAACTCCAGAGGTGGAAATCAAAGGGTTCGCTTTTTCCCCTGGCACCCTGACGATCAAAGTCGGAACCACAGTGAAATGGACCAACCAGGATTCTGTAGCCCATACGGTTACAAGCGATACCGGTCTGTTTGATTCAGGTGATCTTGCTGCCGGAGATACCTTTTCGTTCACATTTACACAGGCGGGTACTTTCGCCTACCACTGCACTATGCACCCCAGTATGACTGCAACTATTATCGTTACAGAGTAAGCCCCCAGAATTATGATCAAAAACCGTTAGCAGATCTGCTAACGGTTTTAAATTAACCAAAATCCCCCGCGTGGGCGGGGGAGGAAACAATTGGGTTTCCTTATGACCGGTCGTTGAGTTTCGCTGATTGTGTTTCTTTTGGTCTGCCGATTTCCCACTTTTAAGGCGAGACCGGGTTGGGAGCGAAGGGCTGCCGGGCCGATCGGGTAAGGTGACTCAATATCTTACCTGTATTTTGCATACTCCTGTTCAACGAATCCCCAGTTAACCAGTGACCAGAATGCCTTAATGTAATCGGGGCGCCGGTTCTGGTAATTGAGGTAATAAGCGTGTTCCCAAACATCCAATCCCAATATCGGAGCATGCCCATCCATGAAGGGGCTGTCCTGGTTCGCAGTTGAATATACCTGCAGTTTCTTCTGGCTGTCTACCACCAGCCATGCCCAGCCAGAGCCGAACCGGGTGGTGGCTGCAGCGGTGAATTTTTCCATGAATGCATCGACAGAACCAAACGTCTTTTCCACATCATCAAGCAGGGCGCCAGAGGGAGACTTTTTCCCGCCAGGTACTAACACTTCCCAAAAAAGTGAATGGTTGGCGTGACCCCCGCCGTTGTTGCGGACTGCTGTGCGAATGGTTTCAGGCACTTTGTTTATTTCGCGCAGTACCTGCTCGATGGGTTGACCAAAGAACTCAGGCGCAGATTCAAGTGCTTTATTCAAATTATTGACATAAGCGCTGTGATGCTTGTCGTGATGGATCTCCATCGTGCGCGCGTCGATTGCTGGTTCCAGCGCGTCGAATGAGAATTTTAATGCAGGCAGTTCAAAAAGCTTGTTCATCGAATATCCCTTCCAGGTTGAATTAATATCATAATTAAGATAATAATACTCTTATTAGTGTAGGATTACAAGTGGTTTTTATAAGAAATTGATTAGAGTTTTTACAATGAGATCAGTATGATTGCTGCCACGCACAACAGCACGCCGGCTTTTTGCCAGTTGCCCACCTTCTCTTTGAGTACCGCGGCGGTAAGGATAACCGTCACTGCCGGGTAAAGGCTGGAAACGATCACCGCATAATCCAGGCGCGACAGGTTTTTAGCCAGCAGGAAAAAGATATTCCCGGCTGAATCCAGCAGCCCGGCGAGCAGCGCTACTGAATTTTTACGGAAGGATGGAAAAGGCAGCCGCTTGATTAACAATAGAACCATGGCAACCACAAGCATTAACGCACGGGCAAATAACAGCGGGAAGAACACCCCGCTGGATTCGACCTGTCCGATAAAGATGAAATAGCCGCCAAAACCAGCACCGGCCAGGAATGCCAGCCCTGTCCCGGCGTTCTTTTTGTTCGTGTTTTCAGTGGTGGACATGGACACAAGCCAGATGCCGATGAATGCCATTGTGAACCCGACTAATTGAAGGGACGCAGGAGTCCCGCGGGTGAGGAAAGTAAAACCAACTGGCAGGGCAGCCCCGATCACTGCCGAAATGGGTGCAACCGCGGCAGCGTTGCCGCGTGAGAGGGCGGAATAGAGCGCGGAAATTCCAATGGCGCCTGAAAGACCCGCCAGCAGCGACCACAGGATTCCAGTAATTGGAGGAAGTTGCTCCCCGTTGATTAACGCTACTGTGGAGAGTACAACTATCCCGGCGATTGCGGAAAGCGCCAGCACCTGGAATGGGCTGATGTGCCGGGTGGCAAAACCCCCGCTAAAATCACCGCTTCCCCAGAATAATGCTGCTGCCAATGCGAGTAGGATTCCGAGCATAGTACCTTTCGAATGGAAATTATTATACAATGGTGAGTAGCGAATCGGCTCTTTTTGCGTTAATTATTTCAAGAAACAATTAATTTCAAAAGGATGGTGTTACATGCAAACCGAGAAGAAATGGTACGACTACCTGACCTTGAATGGATATCAATTGGGACTGAGCATGGCTTCAGGGGTGATCAGTCCGCTCCTGCTGCCAGCGATGGTACTGCTCTTCATGCCGCCGGAGTTGAAAAACACATATACCGCACTCGTATATGTAACCGGGCTGGCGGTGGCTATGTTCATTCAACCCGTGATGGGCATGTGGAGCGACCGCTGCACTTCAAAATATGGGCGCCGCCGCCCCTTCATCTTCTGGGGAGCGCTGCTGAACATAGCATTCCTGGGGGTTGTGGGTGCCTCACTCTTTTTCATAGGGTCTCCGTTGAATGCTGCTTTTGAATCGGCGATCACCATTCCCGCTACACTGACAGTTCTTTTATTAGGGATTATCGTGCTGCAATTTTCATCGAACATCAGCCAGGCGGGTCAGCAGGGGTTGATCCCCGACGTCGTCCCGGCGAACCAGCGCGGCCGTGCTTCAGGGGTGAAATCACTGATGGAAATGATCCCGGCAGCCGTGGTGCTGGCGATTAGCCCGCTCATCGATAAACAGAAATTCTGGTTAGTTTTACTTATCCTGATGGCAGTTTACCTGGTGACAATGCTGGTGACCGTGATATTCACAAAAGAGACGCCGATCACCGAAAAGCCGCCGCGTCCTGAAGGCCGACCGATCCTCCGTATGTTCTTCCTGACGGTGATCTTCGTGGGAATTACCCAGTTAGCGTTGTGGCTGGTGAAGTCTGTCAGCGGATGGCTGCCAGAGGCGACCACCTCATTACCAGTTCGTGTGTTTGTGGTTGGTCTGGCAGGACTGCTGGGAATGGCCGGTTCCATCATCATCGGCGTTTATTTTGGGGCACAGGTGGGCATCGGCAAGGAGGCTAAACAGCAAAAATCCTTTGTGTGGTGGGTGGTCACACGCCTCATGTTCCTGGCTGCCATTGGCTCCGTGCGCAACTTCACCATGTTCTTTATCAAGGATGTATTGCAGGTTCCCAACCCGGCGTCCGTGTCCACCCAGGTGACCGCTGTCATCTTTGTTTTCCTGCTCATCACGTCTTTGTTGGGAGGCTACCTCTCGGATAAGATGGGGCGGAAACGCCTGCTGGTGATCGCCGGAATCCTGGCTGTGATTGGAACAGTGATCCTCATTTTTGCGCGCAACATCCCCATGGTGCTGCTTGCCGGCGCGTTCCTTGGATTAGGAACTGGCACCTTTATGGCTACCAACTGGGCACTTGGGACAGAATTGGTGCCTGCCAAAGACGCCGGACGTTACCTGGGCATTTCCAACCTGGCAGGCGCCGGGGCGGGCATCGTTGGTTCCAGCATTGGCGGACCGCTGGCGGATTATTTCAACAGCATCCAACCGGGGCTGGGATACCCGGTGATCTTTGCACTCTACGGCGGATTATTCCTGTTATCCGTTCTTCTCCTGCCGCGCATCACCAAACCAACAGCGGAAAGCGTTTCCTGATATGCCCAAGAATATTCATCTGATCTTCAAGACCCACCTGGATGTGGGCTTTACCGATTACGCGTCTGTGGTGGTCAATAATTATTTCTCGAAATATATCCCTGCTTCACTGCGTATGGCCAGGGAGATGCGAGAGCGCGGGCAGCCCGAGCGTTTTCTATGGACGACCGGTTCCTGGTTGATCTATGAATACCTGGAACAAGCCCAGCCCGCGGCTCGAAAAGAAATGGAAGAGGCCATTGTGCGTGGGGATATTGCCTGGCATGCCCTGCCTTTCACCACTCATACCGAGTTGGAAGACGCAGAACTCTTCCGGTTCGGGTTGAGGCTGGCAAAACGACTGGACGAACGATTTGGAAGGCAAACGATTGCCGCCAAGTTGACGGATGTGCCGGGGCATACACGCGGAATTGTGCCTTTGTTAGCCGAAGCTGGAATCAAATTCCTTCACATAGGGGTTAACCCCGGATCAACGGTGCCGAGCGTGCCGCCATTATTCCGATGGCAGGACGATTCAGGCGCTGAGCTGATGGTGATGTATGAAAGCGGCTATGGCAGTGCTTTTAATATCCCCGGCATGGAGGATGCGCTGGCTTTCGGGCACACCAGTGACAACATGGGTCCGCAATCTGTTGATGAGGTACTCGAAGTTTACCGCGACAAGAGAAGTTTGTTCCCCGGCGCGCAGGTGTTTGCTTCCACGCTGGACGCCTTTGCCCGGAAATTGGAAGCTGTGCGAGCAACACTGTCAGTGGTGAACGCGGAGATCGGCGACACCTGGATCCACGGTGTGGGCAGCGATCCCATCAAGGTCAGCCGTTACCGCGAATTGCTGCGTTTGCGATTGGCATGGATGCGCGAGAAGAAGGCATCCTATGAGGATGAACGATTTTTCAACTTCAACCGCAAACTGATGTTGGTACCGGAGCACACCTGGGGGATGGACGAGAAAACACACCTCGATGACCATGAGGCTTACGATGCGGTGAGTTTCAAGAAAGCCCGGGGGAAACCGAATTTCAAGAAATTTGAATCCTCATGGGTGGAGAAGCGCGCCTATATTTCCAACGCTCTGAATGCTCTTGAAAATTCACCCCTGGCTGACGAAGCACGAGCTGCCTTGGAATTGATCCGTCCTCAGGAACCTGACCTGCGCCTATGGCACAAGTGTGAAGATTCGCCTTTACTCCTTGACAACGGAAAACTGAGCATGACTTTTGATCCCGACACAGCAGAGATCATTTCAATCGTTGATTTATCGGTTGGGAAAGAGTGGTGCAGCCCGGCGCAGCGGATGGGGAGTTACGCCTACCAGACTTTTTCATCCGCCGATTATAAGCGCTTCATCAGCCAATACATCCTGCCATCGATGCAGACAAGTGGATGGGCACTCGAGGATTTTGGCAAGCCGGGACTGGAAAAAGCCAATCCGGTGAGCAGGATGTGGATGCCAGTGGTGACGGATGTTTTCCGATCCCTCGATAAAAAAGCCGCAAGCTTGCTTTTTCACCTGGTTTTTGAAAACGAAGCAATCGAGCGATATGGAGCTCCCCGAGATACCTGGCTGCGATACAACTTGAATGAAGAAAAACCAAAGGTGGATATTGACCTGCAATGGTTCCGAAAATCTCCCTGCCGTATGCCTGAAGCCTTTTGGCTTGGATTCACATCTGTCGACAGCAAGGGGCTGGACTGGAAACTTGAAAAGCTTGGTCAATGGATCTCGCCATTAAGTGTTGTGGAAAACGGCAACCGCCACCTGCATGCCGTCGGTAAAGGTGTAAAGGGAGTTTTTGCGGGGAAGGAGTTCACAATAACCCCGCTGGATTCAACCCTGGTAGCGCCGGGGGCTCCATCCCTGTTGGACTTCAATAATTCCCAGCCGGACCTTACAAAAGGAATGCATTTCTGCCTGCTGGACAATCTGTGGGGGACAAACTTCCCGATGTGGTTTGAGGAGGATTGCCGCTTTCGGTTTGTTATCGAATTGCAACCAGGTATCAGCCAGGGATAATACTGCAACCAAAGTGAACTTTCTGCGTATGTAGTTTATGAATTCAAGAAAGGTTAACTATGGAAAATCATAAACGGCATTCACTTTTTTGGCCAATCCTTCTGGTGGGAGTTGGCATTACCTGGCTTATGGTAAACCTGGGGTATATCCCGGCGTTCAACCTTGGACAGTTGCTTAAACTTTGGCCCATTTTGCTCATCGTGATGGGCATTGATATCATTTTCGGCCGGCGTTACCCCTGGTCCGGAACAGTGATCGGCCTGCTGGCTGTAGCAGGGATCATCGCCTTTATGGTGATGAGCCCCAGTTTGGGTATCCAGGCCGCGCCAGAATTGACAACAGAAACCTTTAGCGAACCGATAGGAACAGCGACTTCCGCCAAAGTTTACCTTGAGGGATCGTCAGCGCCAATTGCTGTGGAAGCCATCAAGTCAGGTGATGAACTGGTTCACGCCGTGATCACCCATCGCTCCATTTTCAATTTTGATGTGAGTGGAACCGATAAAAAGACAGTACGTCTTTCTGAAACCACAGATTCAAGCTCCTGGTTGAGCTGGAATTTCACCACTGAACGCACCAACTGGGATGTCTCACTGGCTCAAAATATTCCTACCGAAATGATCCTCAATGGCGGTTCAGGCAGTATCGATATCAACCTGGGCGATATTGAGTTGACTTCACTGCGTGCAGATATGGGATCTGGTTCTTCTGATTTCATTCTGCCGGCATTGAAAGATCCCTACGAGGTAGAAGTGGATAGTGGGTCCGGTTCAGTTCATGTATTGATTCCCAAAGACGCTTCACTTACCTTCAGTTTGAGCAGCGGCAGCGGTTCAGTCAATGTGACGATACCAGCCGGCTCCGCCCTGCAGGTCGAAGTTTTTGACGAAGGGTCAGGCGGCCTGCATCTGCCTTCCGGTTTGGCGAGAGTCTCTGTCGCTGGTTCCGGTAATTCATTGGGCGTGTGGCAAACCGCTGGATTTAATAGCGCGAAAACAAAAATTTATCTCAAGATCCTGAGCCAGGGCTCGGGCAGTATCGATATCCACAAATAACCTTTATAAATCCATTACACCCCGACAACCACCGTTGCCGGGGTATTTTTTTAGGAAAGGATAACCCCTTCCACAAGGAGGGTCCTTCTGTTATAATGATAATGAAAATCATTTTCAATAAGGACTAAGATGACAGAACTTGAACGCTGGTTGAGTTTGGTGGAAAAAAGCGGGTGCAGGCTTACGTCGCCCAGAAAAGCCATTGTTGCCCTTTTGGTTGAAGCCCGTTGTGCCATGGACCCGATCGAAATCTATGATCAATTACACAGGCAGAATCCACGTATCGGGCTGGTAACCGTTTACCGGACGATTGACTTGCTCACACGGCTGCAATTAGTCGAACGGGTTCACCTTTCGGATGGCTGCCACATGGTATTGAGGGCTGCCAGGGGGCATGAGCATGTGGTGTTATGCACCAGCTGCGGCAGAGCTGAATACTTTCCGGGAGAGGATCTCTCCGATTGGTTCGAGTCCATTAGCCGCGAAAGTGGCTATAAAATCCAAAGTCACTGGCTGCAATTGCAGGGGTTATGCGAAGATTGTCAGCAGGAAGCAGGAAATAAAAAATGAAAAAAAGATGGTTACTTTTGGTTGGATTGACCCTGATTTCAGGAATTTTATTTACGGGCTGTACGCAGCAAACCAAATCCGGGTTGAATGTTGTGGCAACCACTACCATCATTGGTGATGTGGTCCAACAGGTTGGGGGAAACCACATTAACCTGGTGGTATTACTGCCGGTTGGGGCTGACCCGCATACTTACGAACCTCGTCCACAGGATGTGGCAGCGATCCATGATGCAGATGTCGTTTTCCTCAATGGGTTGGAATTGGAACACTCTTTGGAGCCGATCATCACCGCGAATGCCACCGGCAAGGTTGTCGTGGTGTCTGACGGCATCGAAGTTCTGCCATTTTCTGCCACACCCGGGGACGAGACACATTCTGCAGGCGATCCTCATGTGTGGATGGATCCGAATAATGTAAAGATTTGGGTGACCAATATTGAAAAGGTATTGACTCAATTGGATCCTCCCGGAACGCAGACCTACAAGGCAAACGCTGCAGCCTACCAGGAGCAATTATCTACCCTCGACAACTGGATTCGGGATGAAATTGACCAGATTCCAGCCGTGGATCGAAAATTGGTCACCGATCACCAATCCCTTGGATATTTTGCCAAACAGTATGGAATGGAACTGGCAGGGTTGATCCTGCCTTCACTGAGCACCAACGCCTCAACCTCCGCGGCAGACGTGGCGCAGGTGGAAAAAGAGATCAAGGATTTTGCAATAAAGACAATTTTTGTCGAGATGGGTTCAAATGAGGCAGTCGCTGCCCAAATTGCCAGCGATACAGGAATTCGGTATGCAAGGATTTATACCGGCTCTTTGGGCACCGCAGACAGCGGGGCAGGTACTTACCTCGATTTCATGAGGTTTAACGTAAATACAATTGTTAATGGAGTCAAATAGATATGTATCCGCATATTGAACATCGTACTGATCAACCTATCCTGGATGTGCGTAAGTTATCTGTGCTCTACGGCACACTTCCGGTGCTGGACCAGCTTACTTTTCACCTTCATCCCGGTGAGCGGGTGGCGGTGGTTGGTCCCAACGGAGCTGGAAAAAGCACCCTCTTTAAGGTAGTGGCGGGAGTTCTCATGCCATCCAGCGGAGAGGTGCAGGTTTATGGCAATAACCCCGGGAAACATTTATGCATTGCTTACATTCCTCAGCGAACCCAGGTAGACTGGAATTTTCCCGTCAATGTTTCAGATGTGGTGATGATGGGTCGCGCCGCCAAAATGAAACCTTTCGGCTGGCCTTCGCGTGCTGACCACCAGGCGGTCAATCATGCGCTCGCCACCGTTGAACTGCTAAACCTGGCTGAACGACAGATCAGCGAGCTTTCCGGAGGACAACAGCAGCGTATGTTCATTGCCCGGGCGCTGGCGCAGGAAGCGGAATTGATCCTTATGGATGAACCGCTATCCGGATTGGATACCCCATCACAGGACAGCGTACTGGCGCTTCTTGAAACCCTGCATCAACAAGGGGTGACCGTGATGGTAGCCACGCATGACCTGGGGCAGGCTTCCACTTACTTTGACCGTATCCTGTTGCTCAACCATAGCATCATCGGTTTTGGATCGGCCAGAGAAGTGTTAACCACGGAAAGGTTACTGAAAGCTTTTGGCGGTCGTATGAAAATTGTTGACGCAGACGGGGATATCGTTACGATGGATGATAACTGCTGCCAGGGAGGCGATGACTAATGAATGCTATTATTTCATTCTTTGTACAGCCGTTCAGTTATGCTTTCATGCAACGGGGCTTGATCGCCGCCATCCTGGTGGGGATTGTTTGCGCAGTAGTAGGCACCTTCATTGTGCTGCGTGGAATGGCTTTTTTTGGCGACGCGCTGGCACATACCATCCTGCCCGGGGTGGCGGTGGGCTACCTTGTAAGTGGCGGAGCACGTGAAACACTGTTCTGGTGGGCGCTGGGAACTTCAGTAGTCGCTTCACTTGGGATTAGCGCGATCAGCAGGAATGCCAGGATTAAAGAGGATACGGCTATCGGGATTGTTTTTGCTGGTATGTTCGCGCTGGGCATCGCGTTAATCTCGACAGTCAGGAGTTACGCGGTGGATCTCAGTCACTTCCTCTTCGGTGACGTGTTGGGGGTAACCAGCAATAACTTGTGGACGATTGGTATTTTTGTTGCTTTTGTTCTTCTGGCGATCCTTGCGTTCTACAAGGAATTCCTGACGGTATCCTTTGACCCCATCCTCGCTACTACTTTACGTATGCCGGTGAAGGTGATCAATACCATGCTACTTATCCTGGTGGCGGTCACAGTGGCAGTCTCCCTGCAAACGGTGGGAGTTGCCTTGATGGTTGCCATGCTGGTAACACCAGCTGCGACCGCTTCACTGCTTACCCATCGCCTCCCCAAGATGATGGTGATCGCCAGCCTGATCGCGGGGTTATCAGGTCTGGTGGGATTGTTCCTGTCCTATTACCTCAGCATAGCTTCAGGCGCTGCCATTGTATTAACCTGTACGTTGGTTTTTGCTGTGACCTGGTTTGCTAAATCCCTGAGGCGCAAACAAAGTGTTTTATAATTATTCAAAATACTGGTACCCGAAAGGAATTCAATGGATAAGATTACGAAACAATGGAAAACTCCCCCTCTAATGGGCATTGATACGCAAAAAACCTATACAGCAACTTTTAAAACAGATAAAGGGGATATCGTGTGCGCTTTATACGCCGCCAAAGTGCCCAAGACCGTTAACAACTTTGTGTTTTTGGCGCGCGAAGGATTCTACGATAATACGATTTTTCACCGCGTGATCACTGATTTCATGGTTCAGGGTGGCGATCCAACCGGAACCGGTATGGGCGGACCAGGATATAAATTCAATGATGAGTTCAACTCCTCATTGCGGCATAACGGACCGGGTGTACTATCAATGGCGAATGCCGGACCCAACACCAATGGATCCCAGTTCTTTATCACTCATCTAGCAACCCCCTGGCTGGATAACCGGCATACAGTATTTGGGCAGGTGACCAAAGGACTGGATGTGCTTCTTTCAATCCCGGCGAGAAATCCTACTGCCCCGGAATATCCGGGCGTGATCCTAAAGACGGTAGTCATCGAAGAGAGTTAGTTTTTACAGGCGAACGGGAAAATAAAAAGGGGTCGTCCTAAAAGGTCGAAAAATAAAGAAAAAAAAACAAAAATAAAAACT
>CAZAAJ010000021.1:0-33947 GCA_964483135.1 uncultured Anaerolinea sp.
TCATGGTCGCCCCTCTCTCTTTTCCAGATCTATGGACTTTTGATACAGTAACTTTGCCTTTGTGGACTTTGCCTTCATCTTAACAAGTAAACTCCTTACACCTGAATTCACCATGGGGTAAAATCAAGAAGGAAATTGCCAATAACAGGATAATTCACTCGAATCAATTTTAATTTCATGCTATAGTTCAGTAAACTTCATGAACCAAAGACTCAGTCAAACCTTTGCCGCCCTCAAATATCCCAATTACCGCCTCTGGTTTGGAGGTCAGGTTACCTCTATCATTGGAACATGGATGCAATCCACGGCGCAGGGATTCCTTATATATCAGCTGACCCAATCCGCCGCTTTCCTGGGCATCGTTGGTTTTGCCTCCGGGCTGCCCACCTGGTTGTTCACTCTCTACGGCGGGGTTATCGCTGACCGGTTGCCGCGCCGAAAATTGCTCATTATCACGCAAACAGCAATGATGGTGCTGGCTTTCATCCTTGCGGCGCTCGTTTTTACCAACCTGGTGCAACCCTGGCATGTGATTGTCCTGGCATTCCTGCTGGGGATTGCCAACGCATTTGATGCCCCCGCCCGACAGTCTTTCGTTGTGGAAATGGTCGGGAAAGATCAACTTACCAACGCCATTGCACTCAATAGCATAGTTTTCAATATTGGTACGGTCATCGGACCTGCCATTAGCGGTTTGATCTACGCCTGGGTAGGTCCCGGCTGGTGCTTCACAATAAACGGGATTTCCTTTATTGCTGTCATCAGCGCGCTTGCATTCATGCGGCTGGCACCCTTTGACAAGCCCATTCTGCCCCGAAAAGTACATAAAGAAGACCTTCTGGCTGGGATCAAGTTTGTTTTTGGTAATGCAAATATCCGAACCCTGGAGATCGTCGTGTCTGCAATTGGCATATTTGGGCTGAGCATGATGACCCTGATACCTGCCTGGGCATCTTCAGTGCTTAAGGGAGATGTACAAACCAATGGCTGGCTGCTATCAGCGCGTGGAATTGGCTCTCTTGCCGGTGGGTTGATGATCGCCTACCTCAGTTCCAGGAACGTCCGCGGCAAAATTTGGTCCATCGGCAGCCTGGTAATGCCGATAACGTTAATCTTTTTCGGAATCTTTAAAACTTTACCCGTATCACTCTTGATGCTTGTGATCCTGGGATGGGCATTCATGGCAGTCGTTAACAACACGAATGCCATGATCCAATCGTGGGTGCCAGATGAACTACGTGGGCGTGTGATGAGTGTGCATGTGCTTATCTTCATGGGCAGTGCGCCCATCGGAGCCCTGCTGGCTGGCGCAATGGCAGAAAAAATTGGAGAACCAACAACTGTTTTGATCAACGCGATAATTCTTTTAATCATCACATTTATCGTTTTCCTGATGCGGCCAAATATTCGCCAATTGGCTTAATCCTTGGTTTAAGCGAGGTTGCATGGCAATCGTCATCCAAAACCTGCAAAAAAACTATCTCCAGGGAACCGAAGTCATTGAAGCGGTCCGCAATGTTAACCTAATCATCAATCCCGGTGAATTCATTGTGCTCATCGGTCCCAGCGGCGGGGGAAAATCGACGTTGCTCAACCTCGTTGGCGGTATGGACAGACCCACCAGCGGCTCGATCCATTTTGATGATTTCGCACTGGATTCTGCCGCTGAAGAGCAACTCACTCAGTTCCGCGCGCGGAAGGTCGGGTTTGTCTTCCAATTCTACAACCTGTTAACTTCATTGAATGCAGTGGAGAATGCCATGCTCCCGCTCATCGCGCGAGGTGAGTCTTCTGCCAGCGCAAAAAAGAAAGCCGCTGAGGTGCTGGAACAGTTGGAATTAGGTCACCGGCTAAACCACCTCCCGTCGCAGTTATCCGGCGGAGAACAGCAGCGGGTAGCCATTGCACGTGCCATCATAGGCGAACCCGCCTTGATCATTGCGGATGAGCCCACCGGCGACCTTGACTCCGCGACCGCAGAGGAAATCATCCACCTGATACACCGTTTGAACAAGGAGAAAGGAATCACCTTCCTGGTTGCCACCCACAACCTGGCTTTGTGCGAAAGAGCCGACCGTAATTTTGAGATGAAAGACGGCACTATCCATGAAAAGCCCAATGGTACGATTCACTGACACCACCCGCCTGATCCTCCGCGACCTCATCAGAGACCGCTGGCGCACCTTGATCACAGTTGCCAATCTATTCATTTTCCTTTGTTGTTTCTTTTGCCTGGCTGCGCTGGCGCGGGCTGCACGCGAGTTTGGAAAACAGGGTGACAATAAAAATAGCCTGATGGTCATCTCAAAAAACGTGTTTGACCCCAGCGACAGCCAGATCACCCTGGAGCAATTTGCCCCGATTCTTGAACTCCAGCCTCAAAAAGTAGCTTACGTTTCCCCACTGATCTTCCGCCTGATGAAGATCGGAGATTACCTCATCCAGGTACGCGCTGCGCCGCTGGCCGATTTTGAACCGATATTCGGACTCGGTCTATTGGATGGGCGGTTTCCGGCAAACCCGGCAGAAGTTGTGGTCGGAGAGAATACCGCGCTTCAAACCCGCTGGAAGATCGGGCAGGTCATCCGCATCTTCGGGCGCGATTTTACCATTTCAGGCATCGTGTCTTCTCCCGGCACCAAAGCCTCCTCTATTTGGATGAGTCTGCCAGCCGCTGAAGACCTTTTTGGCACGCATGATCTCTACCAGTTCGCGTGGGTGCAGGTGGCTCCGGGTGTTGATTCCCGCGAGGTGATGGAACTCCTGAACGCGGATGCGCGCATCAATCACTCGTTTGATGTTTACTTTGTGGATTATCTTTACGCGCAATATTCACAGGGTCTCGAGGACTTGTCCACGCTGGGGACACTGCTGGTCATTCTATCCCTGGCAGTGGTGATGTTCGGCACTTACGGCACCACTTTCCTTACTCTGGCAGAACGCAACCGGGATATCACCATTTTACGCGCGGTGGGATTCGGATCGCGGGCGGTGCGCAGCCTCCTGCTTCTCCGCACTTTTATCCAACTCATCTCAGCTTATCTGCTCGCCGCGGGCACTTCGGCGTTGATCCTGGCAGCCTTACAAAGACAAAACCCACTGACGGTGCATGCCATCCCCCTGGATGTGCGCATCGATGCGGGTATCTTTGGTATTGGACTGTTCTTATCGCTGATCTTCGGCGGCATCGGGGTGAAGATCCCAACGCTGAAACTCAGGCAAGCCAGCATCCGCGAAACAGTGGAACCGTAAGGAATGAAAACGATCCTATTGCTTGCCCTTAAGGATCTGAAAAAGCGCTGGTCCCTGGCGCTGGTACTGGCATGCCTGTTCGGGGTGACGTTCGCGTCATTCTTAACCCTCTTCACCTACCAGAAGAGCGCTCTGGGCATGTATTCGCAGCTGGAGACCAACTGGTTGATTGTCGGGAACAGCGACGGGCTGGCTGAACTTCACGGCAGCCGCATCAAACCAGAAATAAGAGACCTGCTCATCCAAAAGGGATACACCGATCCCATCCCTGAAATTCACCAGATCGTGGGAACCAACCTGGTGAACGGCACGTTAATGCGTGGAGTCAACCTGGAAGAGTACCGCCGCATGAACCCGTTCATCGTTCTTTCGGGAAGGGCATTCGTCCCGGGGGATGAACCCAGGCTGGTGATGATCGGCGAAAGCCTGGCGCGCAGCCGTAAAACGAAGATCGGCGATGACTTTTTACTGCGCGGACGGAAATTCAGCGTCATCGGCATCTTCCGCACCGGAGGCATCCAGGACAATGAAGCCTGGATCAGCCTGGCAGACGCGCAAGCCCTGTTGAATTACGGTGATGACGTTTCCCTTTATCTCATCCCCGATACCGGCATCTACAAAGGGGGCGGGGTCGTTGCCGACGGGATCTCTGTTTCCATCCGCGGCGAAACCTCAGGCGTGATCGGAAAATCACTGCTCTCCTTCTTTGATTTTATCGGAGTGGTGGGCACACTGGTAGGGATCGCCACTGCGCTTACCCTTGCCAACCTGTTATGGCGCCTGGCATACCTGCGCCGGCATGAATTTGGCGTGCTGCGCGCGCTGGGATTCGGCTTTTCGAAGCTGTTCGTCTATTTCTTCACCCAGTGCGCCGCAATCATTTTGACCGGGATAATCGGGGGGACCGTGTTTGCCGTCACGCTGTTATTCAGCCGACTGAACAATTTTTCGGCATTCGGTTTTGGGTTTAACGCGGCCATCAAATTGGGAACGATATTATCTTTGGCCGGTGTAACGATACTGCTGTTGGGCATTGGAGTGTTCATCCCCCTGGTCAGTATCCTACGCCAGCGCATCCCTGATCTTCTGGGTAGAAATTAAAGTTTGTTTCCTATATAATGATTTATCAGCAGGAGGCAAAATGAAAAATCGCCGGGCAACCATTTTAATCTTGGTCCTTATCGCCGCGTTCATCGTCACCGCGTGCAACCTTCCTTTCTTACGTTCAAAGGATACCTCTGACGAGGTTACTGAAGAACCGACCAAGAAATCGGATTCCATTTTAAATTTTGACAGTGTCCCCACTGACACCAAAAAAGAAGTCAATTCCAAACCCGTTGGCATCCAGGATGGGCTCGGGTCGCTGGACAGCTACCGCTTCAGGATTTTTGTAAATATGTACGACTCTACCGGTACGATCAACAAGGTTGAATCCTATATCGAAAGATCGGTTGTGGATGGGAATTCTCACCAGGTAACGACCATCACCAGTTTTGACCCCGAAAATGACGATGAAGTGAGCACGGACACCACTGAAACCTATACTGTAGGGACTGAAACCTGCACCAGTGACGACGACGCCTGGGAGTATAAAAAGATCGCGGATGATGAGAAAGAATTACGCGACATCTTCACCGGCATGGTCGATTTCCTGCCTTTGATCAACAACCCGGTTTTTGTCAGCGAAGAAACCATTAATGGCATCGATACCAACCACTTCACCTTTAAGGTGGAAGGGATAGGTGATAGCTCAGGCGCGATTGCTAATGTAAATAATGGCGAGTACTGGCTGGCAGTTGATGGTGACTATATTGTCAAGTACAACCTGACGCTGGAAATCCAGACCGCCGCTGACGGCAGTTCGGAAGCCAAAACGGGCAACCTGGAAGTGCAGCTCGACCTGACCGATATCAACCAGCTGGTTTCGATCTCGCTGCCTGATGGCTGTTACGCTCAATAACAAAACAGCATTTTAGAAAGAATCCGATTATTTCTCCACGAAATTCATGCGTATTTCTGATAAATTGAGTTTATTATTATAGATAATATATGTCGAATTACTCTTATTGGTTGAAAATACAGGCAGGTACAAATGGAAAAAAAGAATTCCGTCCCACGTGAAGAGATCACACCCGAAGCGTTATTTCTGTCGCGCCGCAAGTTCATGCGCCTGGCAGCCATGTTCGGAACGGCTTACGCACTGGCCGCCTGTGGTGTGACTGCCACCCCCGGTGAAACCGCAACCTCCACGCCGGTACCCACCCTTGCCCCCACCGCCACCAGCGGCCCCCTGTTGGATTCCCCGACTTCGTACGAGGCGATCACGAACTACAATAATTATTACGAGTTCTCGTTTGACAAGAACGAGGTAGCCAAACAGGTGGCCGGGTTCAGCACAAGCCCATGGCCAATTGAGATCGGGGGACTGGTCGACAAACCACAGACAATCGACGCAAGCGAGATCATCGCCAGGTATCCGGTAGAAGAGCGCGTCTACCGTATGCGCTGTGTTGAGGGCTGGTCGATGGTCATCCCCTGGAACGGCTTTCCTCTCAACCTGCTGCTGAGTGATATCGGTGTTCAACCGGGCGCAAAGTATGTGAAGTTCACCACCCTTTACGCGCCAGAGAAGATGCCCGGGCAGGCTTCCGACTTCTACTGGCCATACGTGGAAGGACTGCGGCTCGACGAAGCCCGGCATGACCTGACGCTCCTGGCGAGCGGGGTATACGGCAAGCCCATGCTGGCGCAAAACGGCGCACCGCTCCGGCTGGTGGTGCCCTGGAAATACGGGTTCAAGAGCATTAAAGCCATTGTGAAGATAGAACTGGTTGAAGAGCAACCGATATCCTTCTGGACGGCGGCAGCTCCGAGGGAATATGGATTCTATTCCAACGTCAATCCGAATGTGCCGCATCCGCGCTGGTCGCAGGATACCGAGCGCAGGATTGGAGAAAACAAGCGCCGCCCCACCCTGATGTTCAACGGCTATGAGGATGAAGTAGCGTACTTATATGAGGGAATGGATTTAAGGTCAAATTATTAATGATCAAGATCAAATTTAACTGGCCAAAAATAATTTTGAATGTACTCGGGTTCATCCCAATGGTATGGATACTGGTTGCCTGGCTGCGCGGCGGCCTGGGAGCCAACCCGATCCAGCGGTCACAGCAATTATTGGGTGATACCGCCCTGATCCTGCTGCTGATGACGCTTTCTCTCACCCCGATCAAAAATGTGACCCGATACAATAAATTAGGAAAATATAAAAAGACGCTCGGGTTGCTTTCGTTCTATTACGCGCTGGTGCATGTCTTCGTCTACACCGTGATTGATTACCGCCTTAATCTCAAGCTTTTGTGGGATTCCTTCCTGCATTTGTGGTATTTGTGGGCATCGGTTCCGGCGTTCCTGATCCTGCTGGTGCTGGCAGTCACCTCTCTGAAAAAATTGAAGGTCAAGCTGGGTAAAAAATGGAAGCCGATCCACCGCTTCGTCTATCTGGCGGGAGTGCTGGTGGTGATCCACTACCTGCTGGTGATGAAAGGCGGGACGGGACTGGCGAATGGCAACACGGTGAAACCCCTCATCGCCGGCGGCATCCTCATCGTTCTCCTCGCTGCGCGGCTGCCATTCAAACGCTGGTTCAAAAAGACTCCCCAACCCGTATAAATCCCCCGTGTTATGATTGTAAAAACGGACTATAATTCCCGCGCCTGAAGGAGCGTTCCATGAAGATCAAGGGATTACCGGGAATATCTGTTTTAATTTCGCTCGCACTTGTGCTGAGCGCCTGCTCTTTGTTTCAGAAAAATGCTCCAGACACTTCCGGCGTTGACCAGACCGCCATTGCCCAAACGGTGGTGGTGCTGCAAACGCAATTGGCAGTCCAGCCGACAGCCGAAATCCAATCCACTGCCACCCCCAGCCCGACAGCCACAGTCCCGGCAGCCCCCACCATCATCCCGACCGCGGTACCGGTCGTCACCGAAGGTCCGCGCTATAAAGCCGGCCCGGTGACAGACGTGACCATCATCGACAACACGCTCATGCAGCCCGGCGCCACCTTTATCAAAACCTGGCGGGTGGAGAACAGTGGCACTGCCGCGTGGGGGGCTAACTTCAAGATCGTGTTCGTCAGCGGCAACGCTATGGGCGGACCGGCCTCGCAGACACTCGGCAAAACCGTCGCCCCCGGTGAAGTCATTGATATTTCGCTGTCGCTGACCGCACCCACCCTGCTGGATACCCAGCGCGGCAACTGGATGCTGGAAACGGACACTGGTACACGCTTCGGATTGGGCGTCAACGCCGACCAGCCCTTCTGGGTGCAGATCGTGGTGAAGAAGATCTTCGCGGTGACCAACGCCGTCCCCAACGGGCCGGCCTCGTGGAGCGGCGCCTGCCCGGGCACGCTGCCCCTCACCGCCGCCATCACCAGTGACGCCGCCGGCACGGTGACCTATTATTATGTCATCAACGGCAGCAACAGCCCCACCCTCACGGCAACCTTCACAACTGCCGGAACGAACACCACCACCGCCTACAACACCAACGTCACCGCCAGCGGCAGCCTGGTGATCCAGGTGTACATCGATGATCCCAATCACCAATTGTTCACAAGCACGCTGACCATCCCCGTCACCTGCACGCCGTGAGCGGATTGCGTTGACAGGAGTCTTATTTAGATTATAATAAGCGCGAAGTTTGGTCCACTAGCTCAATTGGCAGAGCAATTGACTCTTAATCAATGGGTTCAGGGTTCAAGTCCCTGGTGGATCACTTCAAACCACAGCCCCACCTTTCGGCAGGGCTGTTTTGTTAACAGTTTTACCAAATTATCTTTACTTCCCGTACTTCTTCCAGTGCGCGCCGAAGATGACGTTCTCATCGGGCACGACCAGCGGGATAGGCATGGAGACCCAGGTGGTGTTGATGAAGTGCTTCCAGTGCACGTTCTCGCTGGTGATGTTGCCGCCCCAGGTACCGCAGCCCAGCGTGAGCGCGAAGGGCATACCGTTGTCGTAATTGCCGCTGTTGCCGTAAGGCTGGGTCTGGCGCACCATCATGCGGCTCACGCGCGCCTGCGTTGCCAGCCGCAGCATGTGCTCATCATTGGTGGTGTGGAGTCCGCAGGAGTGACCGTAACCGCTGTAGCGGGTGATATCGCGCACCAGGGCAATGGCTTCATCGAAGGCGTTGTACTTCCACAGCGTCAGCACAGGCGAGAGCTTCTCGCCGGAGAACAGGTCCTCCTTGCCCACCGCTTCACCGATGACCATGAGGAATTTCACCTGCTCCCAGCCAGCGATACCGGCGAGTTTGGCAATCTTCGAGGCGTGCTGCCCGACGACATCCTTGCTCAGATGCGCACCATCGGGCCACATGGCTGTCTTCAGGCGGGCTTTCTCCTCCGAGCTGCACAAGTAACCGCCGTGCCCCTTGAACAGGGCGACCATTTTGTCGAACACCCCAGCCTGCATCACGCAGGAATTCTCAGAGGAGCAGGAGGTGGCATTATCGAAGGTCTTGCCCAAGAATATCTTTTTGGCAGCGTCTTCCAGGTCGGCGGTCTCATCCACCACGGTGACGGAGTTGCCGGCGCCCACGCCGTAGGCGGGCGTGCCGCTAGAATAGGCTACCTTGACCATGGCAGAGCCGCCGGTGGCGACGATGAGATCGACATGCTTCATCAATTCCTGCGTCAGCTCCACACTGGGGTTGGGCAGGTACTGGACGAGGTCTTCCGGTGCGCCCACTTTCTTGAGCCCGGCGCGCAGGTAAGCCACGGTGATGCCGCAGGTCGCTTTGGCGCGCGGGTGCGGGGCAAAGATGACCGCGTTGCGCGTCTTGAGCATCGGAAGCCCGTTGCAGGTGATGGTGGAGGAGGCGTTGGTCATTGGAGTTAACGCGCCGATGACACCAACAGGTTTGGCAACCTTGAGCAGTCCCTTTTCCTTGTTTTCCTCGATGACGCCGACGGTCTTGAGCCCGTGCAGGTCACGCAGAGTGCCCAAAGTTTTCTTCATGTGCTTGGCCAGCTTGTCTTCATAGACGCCCATCTGGGTTTCATCGACCGCAGAGCGGGCGCAGGCTTCGGCGTGGGAACGCTCGTAGGCTTCCCAGCCGGCAGCGGCAACCATTTCATCCACTTTTTCCTGCGGCCAGAATTCCACGATCTCCTGCGCCGCGCGGGCTTTTGCCACCAGTTCCATAATCAGCTCAACCATGTCTTGCTCCTTCAAAAATGTATTGCCTTATTCTATCTCAGAACATTTCACCGGGCGATTTTCCAGCATGGATTTACGCGCCGCCATGGCGATGACCACCGGCTTACGCCCGTCAAGGGCGGTGACAGGGGTGGGTTTATCTTCGCGCACCGCTTCGATGAAGTCATGCATCTCAGCGATGAAGGAATCCATGTAGCGCTCGAGGAAGAAGTAGAGCGGTTTTTCTGAGACAACACCCTCAGCGCCGCTGTAGACCGCAGCGTTGGGCATGTTATTGGCAGAAGCAGCCATGCCGCCGGAGCCGAAGACCTCGGCGCGCTGGTCGTAGCCGTATACAGCCTTACGGCTGTTATCGATGGTGCCGATGGCGCCGTTGGCGAACTTGAGGGTGATGATGGCGGTATCGATATCGCCAGCTTTACCGATGGCAGGGTCCACCAACACACCGCCGGCGGCGTAAACTTCCACCACCTCGCTGCCAGAAAGGTAGCGCGCCATGTCAAAATCATGGATGGTCATGTCCAGGAACATACCGCCGGAACCTTTGACATATTCAGCGGGCGGGGGCGCCGGGTCGCGGCTGGTGATGCGCAGGATGTGCAGGTCACCGATCTTGCCGGAAGAGACATACTCACGGATGCGTTTGAAATTGGGGTCAAAGCGGCGGTTGAAGCCGATCTGGCACTTGACGCCGGCTTTGTTCACCGCGGCAATGGCAGCATCAATCTTTTCGAGGGTATGGTCGACCGGCTTTTCGCAGAATATGTGCTTGCCCGCCTGCGCAGCCTCGATCATGAACTGGGCATGAGTGGCGGTGGAGGAGCAGATGGCGACCGCATCAATGGCGGGGTCTTCCATCACCTTTTTGTAATCTTCGTAGACTTTGGTCACATGCAGTTTTTCCGCCAATTCTTTGGCGAAGGCAAAATTGGGATCAGCGATGGCTTCCACCACTGCCCCGGGGATGCGGGTGGCGATATTCCCGGCGTGGATCTTGCCGATGCGTCCGGCTCCCAAAACGCCAATCCGGATGATTTTCGGTGTGCTCATGTTATTCTCCTGTTTTTCCTCGGGCTACAGCCCGATCGATTTCAAATATTCGCGGTTGCGCAGGGCAGAATCAAAGGGTTTGCCCATACCTGGCAGAACATCCTGTTCAACCACGATCCAGCCGGCAAAGCCCTGGGCTTCCAGTTCCTTCTTGATCCCCGGAAAGTCGACTGCGCCCTTACCTAACTCGCAGAAAACACCTTTTTCGACTGATTTGAAGTAGTCCCAGCCCTCTTTGCGGGATTGTTCAGCAACGCCGGGATGGCAATCCTTGAAGTGCATGTGCCAGACGCGCTTGCCCTGTGCCTTGAGGAACTTGAGGGGGTCACCGCCCGCGAACTGATAGTGACCGGTATCCAGGCACAACCCGACCAGAGAGGGATCCGTGAGCGCCAGCAGTTTATCAATCTCGGCAGGAGTTTCCACGTAGCCGCCACAGTGGTGATGGAAGACCAGGTGCATGCCTGTCTCTTTCTTCACCACGCGGGCAATGCGCTCCACGCCTTTGGCAAAGGTCTGCCATTCGGCGTCGGATAAGCCCATGGCGGGGGTCACCCGACCGGCATTCCTGGTACGCTCGGGGATGCTGCCGTTGTTATCCGCCAGGACGATGAAGGGGGAGGACCCCTCAACACCGGAAAGCAGGCGGGCAACCTTCAACGCCGCTTCCTCACCAGCTTTGTGAGTGCTCTCATCTTTCAAGGCAACTGGCACAAAAGCACCCAGCAACTTCAAGGAGCGCTTTGCCAATTCTTTCTTCAATGCCGCGGGTTCAGTGGGCATGAAACCCCAGTCACCCAGTTCGGTGCCGGCGTAACCGGTCTTCTGCATTTCATCCAGCACAATGTCAAATGTGGCGGGCTTTCCCTGCAGGTCAAATTCAAGCGCTCCCCAGGAGCAAGGTGCATTGGCAATCTTGATCATCTTTTATTCTCCCAGTATTTTATTTATCAATTTCGCTGATCAACACAGGACGCTGTTCATCCAGTGATAGAGTGGCGGCAATCCCGATAGCGGTGGCGGCGCGGGCATCTTCCGCGGTGACCGTGGGGGTAGTGTTCTCAAGGATATGGCGCACGAACACGCGGATCTCCTCGGCGTAGGCAAAGGCAAAGCGCTCCATGAAATAGGGGACGGTATCATGGGTGACTCCGGCTTTATTGAGCACAAGGGTGGCGGTCTGCTGCAGGTAGCCAATCCACAGGCTGCCTTCGGTGCCCAGCACCTCGGTGCGGATGTCGTAGCCATACACCGCATTGCGGCTCATATCAATATTGCCAACGGCTTCGTTGGCAAAGCGCAGGTTAATGACCGTGTTGTCAATATCGCCCACGCCTTTGAGCTCGGGGAAAGCCAAGGCGGCGCCTTCACTATAGACCCGCTGGACCTCGCTGCCCATCAACCAGCGCGCCAGGTCAAAATCATGCACGCCCATATCCACGATCAACCCACCGCTGTTCTCGCGTTTGGCGAATTCCAGGCTGGTGCGCCAGGGATCGCGGCTGGTGGCTTTGAACATGACAGGCTTGCCGATCACGCCTTGCAGGATCTTTTGTTTGGCAGCAACATACGGGGGGTCGAAACGGCGCATGAAACCCATCTGAAGCTTGACGCCGGCTTTTTTGACGGCGGCAATCGCCTGGTCACAGGCAGCCAGGGATTGCGAAAGCGGTTTTTCACTGAAAATATTCTTGCCAGCCGCGGCTGCAGCCATGATGACCTCAGCGTGAGTTCCCGTGGGGCTGGTGACCACCACGGCATCGACATCCTTTGAATCCAGCAGGGCGCGGTAATCCTTGAATGCCTGCGGAACGTGATAACGTTCCTTGACCTCGGCAAGCGTCTTTTCATCCGGTTCTGCCACAGCCACCAGGTCAACCTCAGAAACCGTGAATGCCAGGGTATTGGCAAACACCTTGCCCATCCTGCCTGCGCCGATCAATCCAATACGTATGCTCATCTTTTTTCTCCTTGAATAAATGATTTAAGATCAGAGGAAGTATTTTTCATCTTTACGGTGCTGCTCGTACTCTTTGCGTGCTTTCTTTACAGCCGGCATGGTGGAGGTTTCAGCGACCGCCACATCCCACCACGAGTCATACCCTGGAACTCGCTCCTCGCGGTCGGTCTCGATGACGATCACGGAGGTATGGTCGAGTTTCTTTGCCTTTATAAGAGCATCTTTTAATTCGGGGATGCTGTGAGGGGTAAAAACCTCCGCCCCCAGGCTGGCAGCGTTGGCGGCAAAATCAATTACCAGACGCTCGCCATCCAGCTGCCCCGTTTGCTTATTTCGGTGGTTAAAGCGGGTGCCGAAACCGCTGCTTCCAAGTGAATTGGATAATCCGCCAATGGAGCCAAAACCGCGGTTATCCACCAATACGATCACCAGCTTGATGCCTTCAGCAACCGCGGTGGCAATTTCGGTTGGGTTCATGAGGTAAGTGCCATCGCCCACCCAGACCACCACCTCGCGTTCGGGGTGAGCCATCTTCACACCGATGGCAGCGGGAATCTCATATGCCATACAGGAATAGCCATACTCCATGTGATAGGAGCCGGGAGTGTGGGTGCGCCAGAGTTTGTGCAGGTCGCCGGGCTGGCTGCCTGCCGCTGAAAGGAGTACATCTGTAGGCTTTGCCGCCTGCCAGATGGCGCCAATGACCTCGCTTTGGGCAGGCACAGGCTGATGGTTGAGGTTGAAGAGACGGTCAGTCTCGGTTTCCCATTGGGCTTTAAGTTCGGAAACCCGCTGCGTGTATTCCGCAGCGACCCGGTACCCCTTGAGGGCTTTGGTGAGTTCCAGAATGGTCTCACGTGCATCGGCGGTGAGAGGAACGCCGTAATGCTTGAAGGCGTCCATCTCGAACAGGTTGATATTGACAAAGCGCACTTCAGGGTTTTGAAATGCGGTTTTTGAGGCCGTGGTGAAATCGGAATAGCGAGTGCCGATGCCGATCACCACGTCCGCGCCGCAGGCAATGCGGTTGGCTGCCAGCGTACCGGTGGCGCCGATGGCGCCAAGGTTGCAAGGATGGTCATAGGTGAGCGAGCCTTTGCCAGCCTGGGTCTCGCCCACGGGAATCCCGGTTTGCCGGCAGAATTTATCAAGGGCGGTGGTGGCAGCGCTGAACAAGACACCGCCGCCGGCGACGATCATTGGCTTTTTGGCGGAATGGATGATCTCCACGGCTTCCTGCAGACGCTCGCGGTCGGCCAGTGGTCGGGCGATCTTCCATACGCGCGTTTTAAAGAATTCCTCCGGGTAATCAAAGGCTTCCGCCTGCACATCCTGCGGCAGTGAAAGCGTGACCGCGCCGGTATCCACCGGGGAGGTGAGCACGCGCAAAGCTTCGGGGAGTGAGAGCAGGAGCTGGTCCGGACGATTGATGCGGTCCCAGTATCGCGAGACGGGTTTGAAACAATCGTTGACGCTGATATCCTGCGTGTTGGGCGATTCCAGCTGCTGCAAAACGGGGGCGACGTTGCGCCGGGCGAAAATATCCCCAGGGAGCAGGAGCACCGGCAGCCGGTTGATGGTGGCGAGGGCAGCGCCGGTGACCATGTTGGTGGCTCCGGGTCCGATGGAAGAGGTACAAGCAAACGCGCGCCTTCGGTTCATGGCTTTGGTGTAGCCACTGGCAATGTGAACTGCTGCCTGCTCGTTGCGCACCATGATGTAACGGAAATCAGGGTTCTCCTGCAGCGCCTGGCCAATGCCAGCCACGTTGCCGTGACCGAATATCCCCAGCACGCCGGCAAAGAATTGAACCTTTTTTTCGTCCTCTTCGATGTACTGGGCTTTCAAAAAGCGGATGAGGGCTTGCGCCGTGGTCAATCGGATGGTCATCATCAGGTCCTCCAGTTATTTCACATCGGGGTTGGGCAGCATGATCTCGCGGATCACGCCCTGCACTTCGTGGTAAGAGCCGACAAATCCGCGCAGGGTGCGGACGGTAGCACCGTAGGTATCAAATTCTTCAATGGTCATGCCATTGGGTTCGTAGGCTTTGCGGAAGTCGGGGATCTTTGTCAGCATCTCCTTGAGGATGGCAGGGTCAACCGGGTTTTGAATGCGCTCCACAACCTCAATGTCGCTGGCGTTGATCTTGAGCTGCCACTCGTAGGGGATGGTGAGGATGATATCGCCGCCAATGAACTCGGACCAATGCCCCAGGTGGCGGTAGGCAGCTGCCAGCAGGCGGGTGCGGTACCCGCGTTCCTGGTAGATGGGGTAGGCACGTTTCACGCAAGCAATGCCCGCCCAGTCCAGCACCGCGGACTCAACCGCGATTTCATCTCGTTTGCAGACTGCTTTCATCCAGTCATCCGTGCGACCCACCATGATGGTGCATACCGGCGACATTGTCTCCACCGGCAACCCGGCGGCTTCGCGGCGCTTCAATCCGCGTTCGATCGCATCACCCACCGCGAGCGCCTGCGGTACGGTGAAACTCACGGTTGCGTTGATGGAAACTCCGTTGAAAGTAGCTTCTTCTATGGCGGCAATTCCGGCGCGGGTGACCGGCGCTTTCACCTGCATGTTTGGCGCAAGTGTGTTGAAGTGAATCGCGTGATCAGCGATTGCTTTCGCGTTGCGGTAAAAGGTGGGGTTGGTCTGGATGGAAAGTCGGCCCTTTTTCCCCCTGGTGTGATCAAAGACCGGCTTGAGCAAGCCGGCGCCCCGGACAGCCATTTCTTCGATCAGCTTCCAGGTGACATCCTCTTCCGCCCACGTGGGATTCTCATCGATCAACTGGTGAATGCGATCGATCCAAAGGGGCATCTCTTTTTTGAGCACATTAACCACGATGGTGGGGTTGGTGGTGGCACCGACCGCCCCATTGTCAATGGCATAGGTCAGTTCCTCGATCGAACAGGAATCGTTCCAGTAATCGGTTTTGGTGGTGATAACGGTCTGGTGAAGCTTGCTTTTGAATGCTGTCATTTCTGGCTCCTCGTTTTAAACTTTTGATTCATTTCAAGCGTGACCAAGGGGACACGCGGATCAAGTTTCTTCCAGGTAGATTTGACCCAGGAGTAACGCGGGTCATCCGTGCTGGCCAGGGATTGATCGGAGCCAGCCAGGATGTTCAGGTAATAACAGTCAAATCCGGGTGCAGCTACCACCGGGTGGTAGCCTTCAGGGGAGAGCACAAGCTGGTTACTTCTCACCAGCATCAGTTGGTCTATCGTGCGGGTATCGTTGTAAATGCGCTGGTAAGCGAAGCCTGTTTCCGGTTTTGCGATCTTGTAAAAGTAGATCTCCTCAAGGTCAGCTTCAAGAAGGGTACCGTCCGGGTCTACTTTCCGGTGATCATGTTTATGCGGCGGGTAGGATGACCAGTTGCCGCCGGGGGTATAAACTTCAACCACTACCAGGCGCTGGCAGGGAAAGCCCGGAGGGAGCATACTATTGATCTGACGAGAGGCATTTTCTCCGCCGCGCAGTTCCACTCCTACATCTTCCGGGAGCACCAGCCGGGGAGGAAAATCCTGCGTGGCGGCCGCCCACCCTGCTGCAAAATCCACACCGTTTCTTCCTGGGGTGACGGTTAACCGTGCATAACGGGACAGGTAAAGCGTGGTGGGCAGTCCTGAGAACACATCGGCTCTTGAGCCCAGTGCGCGCCAGGTTCCGGCATTAGAAGTGACGTCGCAGGTGCCGCCCAAAATTGTTATCGCCAGCTCATTATCAGCTGTGTCAAACTCCCACTCCTGCCCTGTTTCCAGTCGGACAGCGGTGAAATGCAAATGGTCCCAGCGCGCTGTGGCAGGTGTGACGTGCAGGTATTCGGTTTTCTCCGGGTTAGGAGACACCAGCAGTGATCGTTTCATCGTTCCTCCTTGCTAGAAAGCGGTGCCGTTGAATTTCGTACCAGTAATTTTCCGCGCATCTGGCGGGTGATCGGCTCCGGTTTTTCATTATTTCTTGCCTGGTGGATACGTTCCAATAACAGACTTGCGGCTTCCGCGCCGATGGCTCGCTTGGGCTGATCAAAGGTGGTAAGCGCCGGCTGGGTATAGTTTGAATATTCAATGTTATCGAATCCCGCCAGTGAAACCTGCCTGGGAACAGAAATTCCAGCATCTGACATCGCACGCAATGCACCAATCGCCATCAGGTCATTAAAACAAAATACCGCGGTTGGCAATGGACGAATCTTCAGAAGCTTTTGCATACCTTTTATTCCACTATCAATCTCGCTACCGCCGCAGTTGACAATCAAATGGGGATCCAGGCCAATACCTTCATCTTTGAGTTCAATTCGGAAACCAGCCATACGCTCATTATTGATCCGCTCCGCGTTTTCGTTGCCCAGGTAGGCGATACGCCGATGACCAAGAGATAGCAGGTGGCGCGTCACCTGGCGCGCGCCGTCAAGATCATCGTGAGCAATGGAGCAATTGAATTGCTGGGGTGACTGGTTGTTGATGACCACGATGGGCATGCCATTCTGGCGCAGCGCATCCGCCTGCTGCCAGCCGACCGTGACTGAACAGATAATCACCCCCTCCACGCGATGTTCGGCAAATACCCGGACAATGTTCTTTTCGTTTTCCGGGTTCAAATGGGAGGAGGCAATGAACAGGCTGAAACCGGTTCCCTGCAGGGAATCTTCAATCCCCTGTACGATCTCGCCAAAATAAGGGTTATCGATGTGGCTGACAATGACACCGATCACGCGCGAATGGTTGGTTTTGAGCCCGCGCGCTGCCGCGCTGGGAGAATATCCCATGGATTTCGCCAGCTCACGAATCCCGACTGCTGTGGATTCCGGGATCGCCGAATTCCCATTGAGCGCCCTTGAAACGGTGGCGTGAGATACTCCTGCTTTTTTTGCAATATCCTTGATGGTGACTGCCATGGTTTCCTTTGCACACGTGTGCATGATTATTATAGCAACATGCTGGCGCAAAGTCAATCTAATTTTGCAAGTTAACTTGCATTTTGTTTTAAAATGTTGTATTATTTACAATCGTAAGACCAATTTCAAAACCAAAACAACTGAAACTGTCCCACCCAATCAGCATCCCGCTTTTTGGCAGCCCTCGTCACCCTACACTTCTGCAAAGGAACCATGTCATGAACCCTGATATTGAAGCCATTTTCCTCGATGTAGGCAACACCCTGAGAATCGTAGTTGAAGACCCGGAGTTCATGGCTCAGGCAAAAAAAGACCTGATGACCCTGGTGGAGACGAAAGAATCCCCCGAAGAGTTCTTTGCCGCATTGGAAAAGAACTGGAAAGCTTACCGTAAACAATCCAAAGAAACCCTGGTCGAAGCCTCTGAAAAAGAACTATGGACAAAATGGTTATTGCCGCATTATCCGTCCGAAAAAATCGGTCCGCTGGCAGGCAAACTTACCCGCCTGTGGCGCGACCATGATGGCCGGCGCGTCCCCCGTGACGATGCCAAGGCTACTGTGATTGAACTAGACCGCCGAGGTTATAAGCTGGGAATCATTGCAAATACAATCACCGAAACCGAGATCCCCGACTGGATGGAATCTGATGGCGTCAAAGAGTACTTCCGGGTAGTAGTACTCTCCTCTAAGGTTGGGCTGCGTAAGCCCAACCCAGAAATTTACTGGCTGGCATCGCGCTTGATGGGCGTGGAACCGGGCAAATGCGCCTACCTGGGCGATAACCCGATCCGCGACGTGGAAGGTACACGGGCAGCCGGATATGGCATGATGATCCTTTTCGAAGAACCGGCTACCATCGCCAAGGAACCTGCGGCTGGCGTGATTGTCAAACCCGATCACACAGTGCGAACCTGCAGCGAGCTGCTGGATATCTTCCCGCCGAGGAATTGAGATGCCCAATCCCGCCGAGATCGACGCAATCTTCCTGGATGTGGGCAACACACTTCGCATCCTTTTAAAGGAAGAACCTCATCGTTCCGCGGCACGCAGGGAGATTACCAAATTAGTTGGCAGCGACCAGGCTCCCGAGGTATTCGTAGCTGAGCTGGACAAGCGCTACAAGACATACCGCAAATGGGCATTCGAACAAATGGTAGAAGCCTCGGAAAAAGAGCTTTGGACCAAGTGGCTGCTCCCTGATTTCCCAACTGAACAAATTGCGGCACTCTCTGCCCCCCTCACCTACCAGTTCAGGCAGTCCATGGGCCGGCGCGTGGTGGCTGAAGGCGGCATTGAAACCGTGATCGCCCTCTATGATCGCGGTTACGTGATGGGACTGATCAGCAATGTCATCACCGAACGCGAAATCCCGGAATGGATGGAAGCAGAGGGAATCACAAAGTACTTCAAGTCTGTTGTACTCTCGTCTGTGTTTGGAAAACGCAAACCTGACCCGGCAGTATACCTGGAAGCGGCCAAACGCGCAGAGGTGCCAGTGGAACGCTGCGCTTACGTGGGCGATAATTTTGCCCGCGATGTGGAAGGCACCCGCAACAGCGGTTTTGGCATGATCATAATCATGCCTGACCCGGAGGACAAAGACCTGGTGCCTTCACCCGAGCGAACCCCGGACATCATCATCCAATCACTTCCTGAATTATTGAACATCTTCCCGCCGAAGAAACATGCGGCGAAATAATTGGAGTGGTATGTGTGCGAGTAAAGTGAATCACAGCGGAAAGATCCTGGCCCAGACGGTGCGCGAAATGCTTGCCGAAGGGCAGACGGATTATTCCTTTGAACCGGTGATCCTTGCTGACGGAGGTGGAAATCCCATCGGGCGCATCAAGGACAGCGACGCAGTGGTGTTTTGCTGCCGGCGCGGAGAACGTGAGATCCAGCTAACCGAAGCCTTTACCGATCCCGCTCTCAACCAGTTCCCGCAAAAACCTTTCAAAAACCTGCCTTTCGTTATCCTCACCCTGTACCATGATAAATTCAAAGACCTGCCGGTGGCTTTTGCCCCCGCACGGGTAGAAGAGACCCTCGGCGAGATCGTCAGTAAGGCCGGGTTCAAACAGGTTCGCATTTCTGAATCGGAAAAATTCGCCCACGTCACTTTCTTTTTCAACGGTGGAAACGCGGCTTATGCAGGCGAAGAAGGTGTCCGCATTCCTTCACCAAGGGGAATCCCGTTTGACCAGGTACCTGAGCTGAAACTACCAGAAGTGGCGGATAAGGTAATTAATGCCATTCAATTGGGCTATGACCTTGTGGTTACCAATTTCGCCAACGGGGACGTCATCGGGCATACCTCCAACCGCGAAGCCAAGATCAAATGCGCTGAAGTGGTCGACGCCCATTTAGGCAAAGTGGTGCAGGCTGTCCGCTCTGCAGGGTATGTGACGATCATCACCGCCGATCATGGCAACCTCGAAGTATTGTTCAGCGAAGATGGCAAACCGCATGTGGCGCACACTACCAACCCCGTGAATTGCATCGTGATCGATCCGTTGAACCAAAAACCTATCCAACTACAGGACGGTAAACTGGGCGATATAGCCCCGACCATCCTGCAGATCCTGTCACTTTCTTCCTCCTCTCTGATGTCCGGCAAAAATCTTGCGCCAGACCACGATTTCGGTTCTGGCCGCAAGGTGCTGTTGGTCATCCTGGATGGCTGGGGTATTGGAAAAAACGATGACTCGAATCCCATATTCCTTGCACCTACTCCGATCTGGGATAACTTGCTCGCAAATGAAGCGGTTTGCACATTGCAGGCGAGCGGTGACGCTGTCGGCTTGAAATCCGGCAAGGCTGGCAACTCAGAAGCCGGTCACATGAATATTGGCGCCGGGCGCGTGGTGCTGCAGGATGATGTGCGCCTGGATTTGGCGATGAAAGATGGATCCTTCTTCACCAACCCGGTCATCCTGAAAGCCATCCAGCATGCCCGCGAAAACCAATCAGCCCTGCATCTGATCGGTCTGCTAACACTCAAAAGTTCACACGGATCGATTGATTACCCGTTGGCAATCCTCAAAATGGCAAAGGAAGCCGGTCTGCGGGACGTGAACCTGCACATGATCTTTGATGGCCGCAGTACCGAACCCGGCAGCGCCCCCATGCTGCTTGAAATGCTGGACGAAAAGGTAAACGAGATCGGTATTGGTCAGGTCGTAACCGGTATCGGGCGCGGCATTGCTCTTGATCGTGACGGTAATTATCACAAGACAGAAAAAGCTTATAGCGCATTTGTAGATGGTACCGGTAGATTAAGCCGGGTGGATTTATAAAATGAGCGAGTTCGAATTCCTGCAGCGGATGACTGAACCAAATACCACCAAAATTGTGATGCTCATTTTGGATGGGCTTGGCGGGCTGCCGCGTACACCGGATGGGTTGACCGAACTGGAATCTGCCAAGCGCCCAAATATGAACGCTCTGGCAAAGAAGTCGTCACTTGGTCTCACCATTCCAGTAGCCCCTGGCATTACCCCAGGCAGCGGCCCCGGTCACCTTGGAATATTTGGGTATGACCCTGTCGAACATGAAATTGGACGCGGGGCGCTTGAAGCGCTGGGCATTGATTTCGATCTCCGCCCGGATGATATTGCCGCGCGCGGTAACTTCTGCACCTTGAGCCCTGATGGCACCATCAGCGACCGCCGCGCCGGCAGACTGCCAACACCAATTGCATTGAAAGTGGCAAAAATACTTAATTCCATCCCAGTTGAAGGTGTGCAAGTTTTCGTCGAGCCTGTAAAAGAACACCGCTTTGCCCTTATCCTGCGTGGCGAAGGGCTGGGTTCCAATGTGACCGAGACCGATCCACTCAAAACAGGTGTGAGTCCGATGCTGGCGGAAGGCAGAGACTCCTCCTCCCAAAAAACTGCTGCCCTGGTGAATGAGTTTGTAAAGAAAGCTCATGCCTCCCTGTCTGAAGAATCACCAGCCAACGGGATCCTGTTGCGGGGTTTCGATAAACTGCCTGTTCTCCCCAAGTACCAAGAAATATTCAAACTAAACCCGGCAGCAATTGCAATTAATGGAATGTACAAAGGGGTTGCGCGCCTGGCTGGCATGCAGATCCTGCCGATGATCGGCACCTCAATTGCCGATGAATTCGCCACACTCGAGCATTATTGGAATGATTACGACTTTTTCTACATCCATATCAAGCAGACCGATACTGCCGGTGAAGATGGCGATTTCGACCGAAAAGTCTGGGTTATTGAAGAGGTTGATGCTTTATTGCCGCGCATCCTGTCTCTTAACCCGGACGTGCTGATCATCAGCGGTGATCATTCTTCACCTGCGGTACTCAAGTATCATTCCTGGCACCCGGTGCCGACCCTGCTGTATTCCCCTCACGCCCGCCCGGATGGTATTAACGAATTTGGTGAACGCGCCTGCCTGCATGGCAGCCTGGGAATCCTGCCAGCTAAAAATGTAATGCCCATTGCCCTGGCCCATGCTCATCGAATTGCCAAGTACGGCGCGTGAACAAGCCAGGAGAAGAGGAAAAATGACCAACGACAACGGCAAAACCAATGTAGATTTCAGCCAACTCATAACGGATCATTTTAATCAACTCACCAAGAGTGAAAAACGCATTGCCAATTTCCTGCGCAAAAACCTCAACGAGGCTGCATTTCTGGCTGCCAGCGAAATTGCCGACTATCTGGATATCAGCGAAGCCACCGTTGTCCGATTTGCCCGCAGCCTGGGATTCGAGTCCTTCCCGGCGTTGCGTTCCAGCATCCAGGTTTCCCTGAGACAACGTGTAACTCATTCATCACGCATCAAATCACGAATTGATGACCTGCGTTCTTCATCCGATATCTTTGAGAGGTTAGCTGCCTCCGAAATTGATTATCTCGGACAGGCATTGGAAACAGTCAATCGTGAACAGTTGGAACGGGCAGTTGGTTTTTTGTGCGAGCGCCAGCGAATCTACGTTTTTGGCACCGGACCTTCCCTCTCGCTGGTCGACCTTCTCGAAATACGATTAAAACGATTTGGAAAAGACGTTTTTGCCCTGCGCAGCTCAGGGCGCGAAATGCTCGAACCGCTGCTTTCGCTCGGTCCAAACGACCTGCTCATTGTAATCTGTTTCTTTTCGATCAACCCTAGCCTGCGCCTGATACTGGAATATGCCAATGAAGTCCACTGTCCCGTTGTGATGATCACTGACACACTGGATACCATCGTTGGCGACAAAGCAGATGTCGTGCTGGCTGCCAAACGCGGCCCGGTTTCAGAATTCCACTCGCTGGTGGTGCCAATGACAATCATCAACGCGCTGCTCCTTTCTGTAGCCAATCAAGAAAAGGAAAAAATCCTGCCCAGTCTTGATCGTTTGGATATGCTCAGAGATAAACTTAAAGGGTTTAATGCCCGGGAGGAGTAAACATTTTTATCAGGAAAATTGCATTTTATTAACAGATAGTCTTGATCAAATATTTTAAGGAGATAAGCAATGGCTGTAAATATAGTAGACCAACAGACAAATGCAAAAAAATTGCTTGCCCTATTGCGGCGGTTTGCCAGATGGATCTCGAGACCCCATGTATTCCTTTCGTTGATCATGCTGGTAGTGATTTTTTACATGGTTATCATTCCTTTATACCGGATGATTGCTACCACTGTTACAGTCTCTGAAAGTGATTTAAGAGTAATCAAAGACGCTAATGTCGGGGAATTCACCTGGTATCACTGGTTGAGGATGCTGACCAGCAAAATCGCAATGCTCATGACATTTAAGCCGCTTCTCCACTCATTAACTATTTCACTTGGAGCAACCGTCATTGCCTTGGCGATTGGTGGCTTGATGGCTTGGCTTGTGGTTAGAACTGACGTCCCTGGTAAAGGGATCATAAATACATTGGCAACAATTCCGTATATTATGCCATCCTGGACGATCGCAATGGCTTGGACAGTCCTGTTCAAGAATCAGAAATCGGGGGGAACACCGGGTGTTTTAGAGTTTATTACCGGAAATCCCACTCCAGATTGGCTGGCATATGGACCTTTCCCGATCATTATGAGTAGTGCGTTACACTATTACACATTTTTCTTCCTTTTTGTCTCAGCCGCACTGCTTTCCATAGATTCGTCCCTTGAAGAAGCCGGGCAGTTGGCGGGTGCAGGACGCTGGCGCATCATGCGAAAGATCACCTTCCCGCTTGTCATTCCAGCGATCGCTTCTGGGTTCATTATGACTTTTTCGAAAACAATGGGAACCTTTGGCGGACCAAACGTCCTTGGGGTACCGGTGCAGTACTATACGCTATCCACCATGCTTCGATCCAATACCGGCATCGGTAACTATGGCGATGGATTTGTACTAGCAATTGTTTTGATTTTGTTCTCGATGACCACTGTAATGATCAATCAGAAATTAGTTGGAACGCGAAAAAGTTACGAGACAATCGGCGGGCGTGGATTTATGGCGCAAAAAACAAAACTGAGAAATTATAAGGTTTTGTTTACGATTATTGTCGTTATCTTCCAATTCATAATTGCCATACTTCCCCTTGTTCTTTTAATCTGGAGTTCATTGTCCTTAAAAGAGGGCAACTATTCAATGAGTAATTTAACGCTGGCACATTGGTTTGGAAAGAGTGATCTTTCAATCAACAATGGCGAACCGGGTATTCTACTCAACCCAAGAATCTGGCGTGGGGCGTGGAACTCAATCCGATTATCATTTCTCACCGCCCTTTTTACTGCGTTTTTTGGTGTGATTTTAGGATACTCAATCGTCAAAGGTAGAGGGACACGCTTGTCCAAGCTTGTTGAGCAATTAGCTTTCATCCCTTATGTGATCCCAGGGATTGCATTTGGGGCTGTCTATATTTCAATGTTCACCAAACCTGTCGGACCAATCCCCGCGCTTTACGGTACTTTTGCTCTGCTGGTAGTTGTATCAGTTGCCAAGCACATCCCTTACTCCTCACGCAGCGGGGTATCGGCCATGCTACAGGTGGGCAAAGAACTAGAAGAAGCAGCATCCATTGCAGGGGCAAGTCCCTGGCAGCGATTCAAGCGCATCATCTTCCCCCTCACCAGCACAGGTTTCGTTTCTGGCTTTTTGCTCACATTTATCACAACCATGCGCGAATTATCCTTGATTATCCTGCTAGTAACACCTACCACTGCGGTGTTGGCGAGCCAAACCATGCGTTATATTGAAAACGGGAATGATCAACAAGCCAATGCAGTCATATTGTTTCTCATTTTCCTGGTTTTAATTGGAAATTTCGGTATCAGTCGCTTCAAAGGCGGCAGCCTGAAAAAGGGCTTGGGAATGTAAAGAGAGGAATTCATGGAAACTACAATCACAATTAGCAATCTCACAAAAAAATTTGGAAATGTTATTGCTGTAAACGACGTAAGCTTAACTATCGAGCCGCACTCATTCCTCACACTTCTTGGACCATCGGGTTGCGGCAAAACAACGCTATTGCGATGCATTTCGGGCTTGGAGGATCCAGATGAGGGGGAGATATACATTGGTGACAAACTAGTTTTTTCCCACAAAAAGGGAATTTCCATCGACCCCGGAAAACGTGATTTGGGTCTCGTCTTTCAGAACTATGCCCTGTGGCCGCACATGACCGTTTACAAGAATATGACTTTTGCGCTTGAGATGCAAAAACTCTCAAAAGAGGAAATGGACAAGCGAGTGAAGGAATCTCTTGCAGAGGTTCAAATGGACGGATATGAAGGTCGTTACCCGCGCGAGATGAGCGGCGGTCAGCAGCAGCGTATTGCCCTGGCTCGTATGCTGGCATATCGCCCAAAGGTATTCCTAATGGATGAGCCGCTCTCAAACCTTGACGCTCGATTACGTATGGACATGCGTACTGAACTTAAGCGACTGCATCATGTGTCTGATGCGACCACGGTTTATGTGACTCACGACCAAGTGGAAGCGATGACCATGTCTTCAAATATTGCCGTAATGAAACTTGGCGTCATCCAACAGATGGACACACCTGATAATGTCTATCATTTCCCGGCAAATCTTTTTGTCGCAGATTTTATTGGCAACCCAAAGTTAAACCTCATGAACGGCCGGGTTTCTGGTAAAAACCTTGTGGATATCGGAAAATTCAATATTCCCGTCAAAACTTATTCTCAAACAGGCGATGTGGTGGTGGGGATTCGCCCAGAAGATATCGCCGTGACCACTTCGGCTATTCCAAATGGTGTCGAATTCCAAGCATATTCTGTCCTTCCTTCAGGTGCAGAAACAACCATTATCGCACGTAAGGGTGATACAGAACTGACCGTCAGGGAAATGGGCGTGAGCAAGATCAAGATGGATCAAAAAATTTGGTTGACCTTTGACGAAGACGCTATTAATCTTTATGACCAAGCAAGTGGTAATCTGGTTACTCGTTAATCACGGGGTTTTTACACCTTAGATCAACTATCTACTGTAGAACAAAGGAGGAATAAGGAAACTCATATACTTCAGTAATTAGGATCAGAAATAAAAATTGAAGTTTCATATTCAAACAAGGAGGAAGGTCAATGAAAGCGATTTTAAGAATAGCAACACTTGTACTGGTCATCAGCTCCCTGGCTGCCTGTGCCAAGCCGACCGCTGCCCCAACTGAAGCCCCGGTTGCAGTTGAAGCACCTGTTGCGACAGAAGCCCCCACCGAAGCCCCTCTCACCCCGCAGCAGGAATGGCTGAAAACCAATCAACTGGGCGAATACACTGGCCCACAAGATTGGGCAGCTATTGAAGCCGCAGCTATTGCAGAAGGTGAAGTGCTGGTTTATGCCAACACCTCAAAAATCGAAAAGGCCGCCGAAGCCTTCATGGAAAAATATCCCGGAATCAAAGTCCAGGCATTTGACCTTGGCGGAGATGATGTGCTGATGAAGACTGTTGAAGAGCAAAAAGCCGGCGCGTTCACCGGAGATGTATGGGCGAGCAGTGGTGGTGCCGAATTGATTGGCAATGTAATGCCAAACAATTATGTCTGGCGCTTTGTTCCCGATGCAATCGCCGCAGTTACCCCAGAACAGTACACCCAACCGTTATTAATGAGCCGCTTGGGTACTTCAGTTTTTGCTTATAACTCCGAATTGAATAAAGACGGCTGCCCTATCAAGAACATCTGGGAACTCACCCAACCTGAATGGAAAGGCAAGTTCTTTATTGAAGATCCGCTCAACGATGCTTCCACCCTCAGCAAGCTGATCACCTTTGCCTCCAAAGCAGATGAAATGAAAGCTGCTTACGTCGAGCTTTACGGATCCGAACCTGTTTTGGATGCCGACACCCCCGATGCCGGCTGGCTGTGGCTCAAACGCTTCGCCCAGAACGGTCCCATTCCCCAACCTGGTGGCGATGAAGTTGATTCAGCTTTCGCGACTCCTGGAATGACAGACAGCTTTTTGGCTCTGGGTTCATATTCCAACTATCCCGACGTGCTCGAAGGCAACCTGGTCTTCGAACCCTGCTGGGGATTAACCCCTGTAGTTGGTATTCAAAGCCAGAGCTACCTGGGAATAATCAACCAGGCTCCTCACCCCAATGCCGCCAAGCTATGGATCTTGTGGCAGGCTAGTGAAGAAGGCCGCGAACCATGGGCAAAATTCGGAACATTCTTCCCGGATACCACCTACGTGGTACCTGAAGGCCAGAAGACATTGGATGAGATCTTCTCCATGACCTGGTTCATCGATGAGCAATATGCTTACGATCACATGATCGAAGCACGTGACTTCTATCTGCTCAACCTTGGCAAATAACATCGTTTTACGTTGATTTGTTTTATCCCAGGCATGGTTTTGTAAAGCCATGCCTGGGGAACCAGGAAATAAATCTGTTTTTTAAGCATTTACGAATTCTGAATGTTGGAGCAATGAATGAGCCTTAAAGCAGTCTTCTTCGATATGGGCGGGACTATCGACACCTATTTTTTCACCCGCGAGTCGAGGATCAACAATGTGCACTTTCTTCGCGATTGCCTGGCAAAAGCAGGCATCACCTTTGAACTTACCGATGAGAAACTGGCTGACGCCATTTCTCACGGCGTTGCCACTTATCACCAATGGAATCGCGAATCACTGATCGAATTGACCCCACCCGAAGTGTGGAGCCAGTTTACCCTCAAAGAATTTGGCATCAACCGCAAACAGATCGAACCGATCGCAGAAGAATTAACCTATCTTTATGAAACAAAATTCTATGAACGCCCTCTCCGTCCCGAAATTCCGCAGGTGCTTGAAAAACTTAAGGCTTTAGGGTTGGGCATTGGCTGCATCAGCAACACCCAGAGCAAAACCCAGGTACCTGAAATGATGAAAAGAAATAACATTTACCAGTATTTCGACCCGATCGTACTTTCCTGTGACTTTGGAATCCGCAAGCCTGATCCGTCCATTTTTTACCACGCTGCCCGCATGGCTCACCTACCGACAAGCAGTATCATCTACGTTGGCGACAAGCTTACCCGCGACATCCTGGGTGCCAGGCGTGCCGGTTACCGGTTGGCGGTACAGATCAAGCACCCTTATGACGACGGCGACCCTGACCTGGGACCCGAACCTGATGTTTTAATTCACAACATGCTGGAATTGATCCCACTGGTTGAAAAAGAGCTCGAAAAGGATTACACGAAGGTCTCAAAATTGAATGGCAACCCTATAAAAGCGCTCTTCTTTGATGCCGGCGATATCCTGTATTACCGCCCGATAAAAGAAAAGGGGTTAAAGGAATTCCTGGCTGATAAGGAGTTGAACCCTCACCCGCAGCTTGAAGTTGAAAAAAAGCGCTTGCGTGACCTGGCGTTTTCGGGAAAATTAGACCGCAAAGAGTATTATCGTAACGTCATAGGATTGTATGGCATCACAGACCCTGTACTTATTGAGGAAGGTGTGACAGCCCAGTCAATGGACGACGACACCGTGGCAATTTACGACGGCGTCCCTGAAACGATTAATCAACTCAAACAACAGGGATACCTGCTGGGGATAATCACTGACACAGCCTTGCCGATCAGCACAAAATTAAAGTGGTTTGAAGATTATGGTTTTGGTGGTTTGTGGGACGTAGTCATCAGCTCAAAGGAGATGGGCGTACGTAAACCTGCGCCGGTTTTATATGAGGAAGCTCTTCGACAAACGAGGCTAGATCCCAGTGAGGCAGCCTTTGTGGGGCACAGAAACTATGAGCTGGCCGGCGCCAAGGCAGTCGGGATGAAAACCATCGCCTTTAATTTTGATAAGGATTCCATTGCCGATGCTTATATTGAAAATTTTGGTGATCTGTTGGACATTCCATTGTTAACTGAAAAGTCTTGAAATAATGAGGAATTCATTAATGCAGTCAACTGTAAAAGCAGTTTTCTTTGATATTGGCGGCACACTACGGGTTACCCGGCAAGGGGAACCTCGTGATGCGGGTATGATCCGCCAGATGATGCACTTGTTGGGCGCGAAAGGAACTATTGAATCTTTTACAAAATACATCCGAGCAGGTGAAAAACGCTACCGCAAATGGTGTAAACCTGATTTCGTCGAGTTGAACGAAACCGAACTTCTCTCCCGGTTCCTGCTGCAGGATTACCCGGCTGATTTTGTGCACGCCAACGCGGTCACCCTCAACCAGTTATGGCGGGAATCCAGGCACAAGTACATCCTGCCGGATTTGGCAGCTACGATGCACACTCTGGCTGCCCGGGGTTACAAACTGGGATTGATCAGCAATACCACCTCTACCATTGAGGGGTACCAACTGTTGGAAGACAACGGGATACGCGATCTATTTTCCGCGGTTGTACTATCTGCAGAATTTGGCAGACGTAAACCTCATCCCTCGATCTTCCTTGAAGCAGCCCGCCAGGCAGGGATCCACCCTTCACAGTGTGCCTACGTGGGTGACCGGCCTTCCCGCGACCTGCTTGGTGCACTTCAATCGGGTTATGCCTGTACCGTGATCATCCATACAGATGGCTACGTGCTGGATGAGTTTGACCAGGATGATTTTGAGCCCGAAAAAGACGCTGAATTGATCGTGTTACCTGACTACAAAATCAGCACACTCTCACAGCTCCTTGATATCTTTCCGGATGTCAGCGGAGAAAACCTTAATGACACTTCTAGTCAACCCGAGTATCTTTACGATGTCTCGATGTCGACCATGTGGGCCGTGGACCAGCCGATGCCATTCGAGGATACCTTCGAGGCTGTCCGCAGCATGGGCATCAACCGTTTTGAACTGAATCACGGGGTAACCGATCAGGTTTTTACCCAGTATGACTTTAATAAGCACTATGCAGGCAGTGTTCACGACCCGTGCCGGGCTGTATTTTCGCATGATGAACAAAAGAAGCAAGATCTCCTCATATCCTCTCTTGTTGAAGATAACAGGAAACAGGGAGTAGAGATTGCCTGCAGGTCTATTGACGTTGCCCGTCAACTTGGTTCCAGGAGCGTGGTCATTCACCCCGGCTCGATCGTTTGTGACCGCGGGTTGGATAACCAGCTGCGAAAACTCTACACACAAGGGACGAAAAACACCAAAGAGTACAATGAGATAAAATCCAAAATGATCTCCCACCGCTCCAGCCTGGTGGAAAACCACCTGGCACAGGTGATGAAAAGCCTGATCGAAATTGCGGAATACAATGGTCAGCTCAAAGGCCCTGCCCTTGCGCTCGAAAACCGTTACCGTTATTATGATCTGCCCCTGCCGAATGAATTGGAGCGTATGCTCGCCATCATGGGCGGAAATGCTTTTGGCTTCCAATATGATATCGGTCATGCGGTTGCCCTGGATGCGTTGGGATTGGTAGATCACTCAGAATGGCTGGAACGCTTTGGCAGCCGCATCATCGGGGTACATATTCATGATGTGGATGGGCTGACCGATCACCAGGCGCCGGGGTTGGGTCATGTAGATTTCAAAGCTCTTGCCCAATATTTGCCTGAAAATTGCATCAAAACCCTGGAAATTGGTCCCGCAGCGACCTTGATTCAAATAGCAACAGGTCTTGAAGTATTGCAAAACGCTGGAATAATCAATAAACTGAAGAATTAGAGGTAATCAGAGTTGGCACAAAGAATTAAAGCGCTCTTTTTTGATATTGGCGGTACGCTGGTAACGAAAGCAAATTTTCCTCAGCGCGACCTAACGGTCATCGCGCAAATGGTGGATTTGCTAGGTGAGAAGTGTACCCCGCTTGAACTGCAAAACCGCATCCTCATTGGTGACCTTGAGTACAAAAACTGGCGATCACGCACTTTGATCGAGTTGTCTCCCGAGGAACGCTGGACACGCTTCATGCTGGCAGATTTGCCGGATGAACTGGTACGGAAGCATGCCTCCTCTCTGCAAATGCTATGGAGTGAATCACGCGGCGAGAAGAAAGTGCCTGAGAAGACCGCAAAAACACTGAAAGAACTGGATAAACGGGGATACTATTTGGGCACAATAAGCCACACGTCCCCTAAACACCTGGCTCCCGCCGGCGTGCTGCATCTGTTTAAAACCATTATTCTCGCTTCAGAATTTGGCATACGAAAACCTCACCCCGCCCTGTTTCTTGAAGCCGCCCGCCGAAGCGGTGTGCTGCCCGTAGAGTGTGCTTATGTCGGCGACCGCCCGTCGCGGGACGTGATCGGCGCGCGGGAAGCGGGTTTTGGCATGGCCATACAACTTTCCCTTTCGGATGTACTCCCCGAGGTAGAACCCTGCCCCATGTGGCCGGATGCGGTGGTGGAACATTTCTCCGACCTTCTTGACCTGTTCCCACCGCTTGAAATCGCAGCGATGTCAAATTCGATACCATTGGAAGAACCAATCCTTTACGACGTTGCCCTTTCCACTATGTGGTGGAATCGTCCGCAAATGAGCGCAGATGAATTCTGTGCCGGGGGGCGTGAAATGGGATTCGTGAGGTTTGAGTTAAATCACCAGGTTCCCCCTGAAGCCCTGGCTCAATTCAACCTGGGACAATACCATATCGGTTCCCTGCATGATCCCTGCCCGGCGGTCATCCCTGCAAAAACACTTGAAAAAACCGACCAGGTAATCACCTCCCTGGATGAATCTTTGCGTGAGCTGGCAGTAGAAGGCGTGAAGAATACCATCACTGCTGCCTATGACCTAGGTGCGCGGCACGTAATCATCCATCCCGGAAGGATCTTTGGCGATCACTCCCTGGATGATGAGCTGCGCGTGATGTACCGTAACGGTCTGAAAGGGACGGATCAGTTCGAAAGCCAGCGACAGCGGGTAATAACTGACCGGGCGATACGCCGAGGTCCACATCTTGAGGCATTGGTCAAAAGCCTGCGGGAAATCATCCCGTTTTCAGAAGGCAAAGGGCTAACCCTCGGGTTTGAGAACAGATATCACTACTACGAGTTGCCAATTTATGACGAACTGGAAATCCTGTTGAACGAATTTCAGCAGCCGTGGGTAGGCTGGCATTTTGACCTGGGACACCTTCAGACGTTGACCCAACTGGGCTTGACGGAATTCGACCCCTGGCTCGAGAATTTTGGGGCACGCATCACGGGTGTTCACCTGCACGATGTGCGCGGCATTACCGACCACCAGGCGCCCGGCACCGGTGAATTGGATTTTGAAAAGATCGCCGCAGCCCTTCCACCCTACTGCTATAGAACTGTTGAGGTAGATAAATCGGTGAGTATCGAAAATTTGACCGCAGGATTAAACCTACTTGCAAGAACTGGCTGTATCACTCAATTATCAGGAGGAACCAATGCTAAAGATATTTAAGAAAAGAAGGGATGTATTTATTAACCTGATCCACCAACAGGCGTCACTCACACTTGAGGGTATGGAACTCCTCAAACAGTACCTGGTCATGCCCAATCAAAACCTGGCTGACCAATTGACTGCTAAGGAGAAGGAGGCGGATGAAGCCCGCCGCATCCTTATTTTCGAGCTCAACAAAACCTTTATCACCCCCTTCGACCGCGAGGATATTTTTGCTCTTTCGCGTGCCATCGATGATGTTCTGGATTACGCATACAGCACGATGAACGAAATCGTCATCTTCAAGGTAGCCCCCACAGATTTCATGGTGCGTATCTGTTCGCTCCTTCGCGATGCCACCTTTGAGTTATTAAAGGGTGTGGAGCGCCTGCAAGATCATCCGGGGGTAGCTTCAGAGCATGCCCAACGCGCCAAGGCGCTTGAAAACAAAGTGGAAGATATTTACCGCGAAGCATTGGCTGATATGTTCACCGACACCGATGATACCCGCGCCCTGGTACGCATGATGAAACTCCGTGAGGTGTACCGCCATTTGAGCAATGCTGCCGACCGCGGGGATGAAGCCGCCAATGTACTGGCAGACATCGTAGTGAAAACCACTTAACAGGAAAGCCATGTCACCATTATTAATTGTTCTAGTAGTTCTTGCTGTCGGATTTGATTTCCTCAATGGTGTGCACGATTCATCGAATATTGTCGCCACCATGATCTCCTCGCGCGCCATCCGTCCGCGCATGGCTTTGACAATCACCGCTATCGCCGAATTCTGTGGACCGTTCATTTTTGGTGTGGCTGTTGCCAACACTATTGGCAACGAGATCGTTTCATCCGAGCATTTGAACATGCTGGTGATCATCGCTGCCCTCTCCAGTGCCATCGTTTGGAACATTATTACCTGGATCCTGGGTTTCCCCAGCAGTTCTTCGCACGCGCTTATCGGCGGCATTGTCGGTGCAGTGGCTATCAGCGTAGGATTCAAAGAGATTGAAATAGCAGGCATCATCAAGGTATTGATCTCGCTCTTTGTGTCTCCGGTGATCGGGTTTTTTGCCGGCATGATCATAGCCAATATCATTTATGCCCTTTCCTGGAAGGCAACGCCGCGAATTAATGGGGTTTTTAAAAAACTCCAGGTTTTTACCTCCATCGGTCTTGCGCTCAGTCACGGAGCCAATGATTCTCAAAAGACCATGGGTATCATCACCCTTGGACTGGTCATCAGTGGTGTTTTGAAGGAGTTTTCCGTCCCCTTCTGGGTCGTAGTCATCTGTGCTGCAGCGATTGCCATAGGTACCTCCGTTGGCGGCTGGCAGTTGATCCGCACGCTGGGTTCTAAGTTTTACAAGATCCGTCCGGTGCACGGGTTCGCAACGCAGATTACTTCAGCAGCGGTCATCCTCACTGCCTCCCTCTTCGGTGGTCCTGTGAGCACCACGCAGGTGGTCAGTACAGCCATCATGGGCGTTGGAGCTGCTGAACGCATGAGCAAGGTTCGCTGGGGTGTGGCCGGCGAGATCGCATCCGCCTGGCTATTCACCATCCCATCCACGGGATTACTGGCGGCAGGAATTTACTGGTTAATCTCAACAGGAATCCCCCATCTGATCGCATTATTCTAAAATCAACGAAAGCGGAATAACTATGAAAAAATACGACGTCATTTTCTGCGGCAATTACACCAAAGACACCATTATCACTCCCGATGGAACTTCTTATATTGACGGCGGCGGTATGAATTATGCTGCTTTTGCCTCAAAGCGATTGGGGG
>CAZAAJ010000022.1:0-33160 GCA_964483135.1 uncultured Anaerolinea sp.
CCGCGCAGTACGAGTTCGGGGTAGATCTCTGCCGCATTCCCCACCAGTCCGATCGAGCGAGGAATGCCCTTCTCTTTGGCTTCCTCAACCAGGGTCATGGCTTCTTCGAGGGTGTCCACCACCATATCCACGTATCCAATTGCCTGGCGGCGCCTGGCGCGTTCAGGGTCAACCTCAACGATCAGCCCCACGCCTCCGTTCATAGTGATCGCCAGCGGTTGGGCTCCGCCCATCCCCCCAAGCCCTGCAGTGAGAGTAAATTTTCCTTTTAATGTTCCCCACCTTTTTTGCACCGCCAGAGAAGCCAGGGTTTCATAGGTTCCCTGCAAAATACCCTGTGTGCCGATGTAAATCCATGATCCCGCGGTCATTTGACCGTACATGATCAACCCTTTGGCGGCCAGCGCATCAAAATGCTCCTGGGTCGCCCAGTGCGGTACCAGGTTGGAATTGGCGATCAATACCCGCGGGGCATCGGTATGGCTTTTAAAAATGGCAACAGGTTTGCCGGATTGGACAAGGAGAGTTTCATCCGGTTTAAGATTCTTCAAAGACTCCAGAATTGCATCGAGTGCTTCCCAGCTGCGGGCAGCCTGCCCGCGGCCGCCGTAGACCACCAGTTCCTGCGGACGCTCCGCCACCTCGGGATCGAGGTTATTCTGCAGCATACGGTATGCCGCCTCGATCTGCCAGTTGGCACAGGTGAGCTGATTGCCCCTGGGGGCGCGAATGGTTCTGGGACCGGTCATATATCCTCCGGGAATTGAAGTGGGTAACCTCGATTATTATACGCTGAAAAATAGTTCGAAAAATCAGGCTTCGCTTTGAAGTAACGGATTTAGCACTACCAATCTGATTCTGCTTGCGTATCTCTCCAGGGCTGCCCGATCAATCTTCCCTTTGATGCCATCTATCCTGAGGATCAGGCGGATCATCATTGGACGCTTGTTCATACGGTACTCCAGAAAGTCAGTGATCTTGTCATGGTCGTTAATTACCGACGCGCTGGCGTTAAATTTATCCGGTCCAGCCTGAACAAACACCTCATCGTTTTTCAGGGTATTCCGGTACCAATCAGCTCGTGTTCCATCAGCAGCGCCAAGATAATACTTGCCGTCAATCCGTTCATACTGCAGCCCGATCGTGTGCAGTTTTCCGGTCTTGCGGCCAGTCGTAGTCAAAAGCAACACCCATGCTCCCATTGGTCGGTGCAAGAATCTTCAGAAGGTGCGGCTGAATACTTTATTCGGCGCGTGAAATTTCATTATTCATATTTTAATGCAGTTACCGGCACCATTGTGGCAGCACGTAATGCGGGGTACAAACCGGAGATCAACCCCACCAGCGCGGCAAAGAACAATCCAAATATTGGCAGCCACAGCGGCGTGGTAGTGATCATGGTCGGCGGCAGCCCGCCATTTTGCGAGACCTGACCGGCAAAATAAGAGAGACCCACCAGGTTGAGAACCGCGCTAATACCCCATCCAAGCAATACACCGCCCAGCCCGCCGATGAAGCCGATGCCGGCGGCTTCACCCAGGAAGACGCTCATCACGTCGCGGTTGGTGGCGCCTACGGCTTTCATCAGACCGATCTCGCGTGTTCGCTCCAGGATGGACATGGTCATGGTGTTGGCAATGCCAATGGCTGCCACCAGCAGGGCAATGGCGCCGACACCACCAAAAACAACTTGCAGGACAGTGAAGAACGAATTAATGCCTTGCAGTACCGATTGCGGGGTATTGGCCATGAATCCCATGGCGGTGATCTGATCGGCTACGTCGATCACCACATCTGGTGTCTCGGCTTTGACGATCAACATTCCATATCCCTCTTTATTGCGGTTGATACGGGTACCGCGTGCCCACTCATTCCACCCGGTAACGTCATCGAGGCGCATATAGACGGAATAATCGGCACTGCCGCGCGTTTCTGCCAATACTCCAGTGATCTTGATATTGTAGGTCTTACGGACTTCCACACCGTCATTTGTGTATTTAATTAAAACAAATCGAACTGTCTCTCCCATTAACTGCGGCGGTGTCGGCGGAGGGTCATTCGGTCGCATATTGGGATCATAAAAATTTTGGCTTATTGAGGATCCCACAATCGCTGTTCCCTTGACCAACTCGGTGGTCCCCTGACTGGCAGTTAATCCCATGTCAGCGAGGTCATTCACATCCACACCGGTAACGCCGGTATACCCGTGTAACTTCCCGAATACCATTTCCATTTGAGCATTCAGGTAATCTTCTTTTACCACCAACCTTACACCGGGTAATGCCTGGATCTGGCTGACGGCATCCGGGGTGAGATACACCATTCCGTCGCTGCTCCCACCGCCACCCCCTCCGCCTCCGCCCATCACTTTGATGCCGGACGCGGTGCCTTCCATGGCGTACCCCGGGTACACCTCGATGCTGGTGAGGTCATTAATACCCCATAATTGCTGGGTGGCGTTCTTCTGCAGCCCAACAGCCAGTGACACGAGCACCACCACAGCTGCGGTGCCAATCACCACGCCAATGGCCGTCAGCAGCACCCGCCCCTTGCGCCGGCCGAGGTTGTAGCCCACCAACTGAACCAGATCAATAAATCGCATTATTCCCTTAAAAACTATCCCTTACCCGGTTTTGCGGGAATGAATTGTTCGGTAGGGACAGTCTCACCGCCAGGTACTGTATTTTGATCCTTGCCGCTTCCCAGGCCGAACAGCCCTTTAAAGAATCGACCCAGTTTGCTCCAGAAGGTTTCAGGAGCTTGTTCTACTGGAATATCAGTTGGCAACCCATTCCCGTTTTGTCCCTCCAGCCCTTCGGTGATCTCAGGTGCCGGAAGAACATCAATACTGAGTGTATTCGTGATAAAGCGCGGCTGGTTAAAATCATCTGTGTAGTTAATAGTAACGACCACATCCAACGGACCTTCCTGCTGCGGAATGATCTCGGTATCCAGCGTGTAATAGCCACCGGGATCCAGCGCGCCTACGAGCGAAATATTGTTGGTCAGGTCAGCATTTTCAGCAGTCACCTTCATGTTACCCAATACATTCGTTTTCTTCCCCAGGTTCGTCACTTGAATGGGAAGCGTATTTGGCATTCCCACAGTGAAACCACCCGGGTCACGGTAAAAGCTGATCTCCACCTGTGGCAGCGAATACACCAGCAGCGTAATCACCTGGTCATCCACCAACCGGTTTCCCTTGCCGTCTTCGTAAACATAAGATACTTTGAGGGTGTATGCACCCGGCTGCGTAGATACATTGGTGACCAGTTTCTGGGTGGTAGAGATGGTCGCTCCCTGTAAAATATCGCCCAGATATACAAGGTTTGAACTCCCTAAAGGCGCAAAATTGGTTAGGTCGCCGCCGGAACCGGACACCCCGCCCGGCTGCTGCGTACCGGATTGCTCGGGAGAAGTCACCCCTCCCCCCAGTACCATCGTCACGTTTTTCGCATCCACCTTGCCCAGATTCGTCACGGTTAACTTAAGGGTAAAGATGGAGCCCGGCTGGATGGGATCGACATCTGTTTCTATGCCGGTGATAACAAGCTGCGGTTTGATCTGCGCCTTTGGCGTTGCTGTGGCGGCATAGTACACCGGAGCCGTAATACCCAGCGTCAGGTTAAAGGGTTCGGTATAAGATTGCCCGCTGCCGTCGGAATAGACAGCGGTGGCTTTGATGGAAGCGACCTCTTCCCAGGTGAGGTTTCCCCCGGCCAAAAAGGTCTGGGTGAAGGTGACCTTGCCGCCGGCATCCAGGTTGGCTACCGTGCTTACTCCGCCGGTATTGCGGGGATAAAGGTCAGTGCCTTCGAAATTTACGATGACATTATAAGCAGTCGACTGCCCGCGGTTTTCAAACACAACTGATAAGGTGAACTCCTGGTAGGGTTTGATCGGGTTGGGACTGGAGGAATAGGAGCTGATGGCGACAATTGGCCGTCCGCTGACTGCCGGTGCCTGGGCTGTGGTGGTTAGTAACACGGTATCAACAACCGCCAAAGTGCCAGCATCCTTGATGACAATGCTCGCCACATCATTCTGTCCCACAGTGGCAGTGGATGGAACCGGTACAATAACGATCACCGATTTACTGGAATCGATCTCATCTTTCGGTTTCAGGTAGACCGGAGAAGACGCAATACTGGGGTCGGGCCAGTCACCGGCGGTGGAACTCTCAAGGTTAAGCGTCATCTCGTTGGCTGTGTTATTCGTCAATGTTAACGTGTACAACACTGTTGAACCTGGTATGCCGGATTTCGCCTGGGAGTCCACACTGGTGTTGATCCCGGCAGCAATGGGTTTGGCATAGACGTGTTTTGGCGATGCTGAACCAACCAGCAGGAGAACCAGCACAGTAAGCATCAGTATTTTTTTCATTGTTTGATTTTTCATTAAACACCTTCCAAGTTTAGTTCGTCTGCATTTCCGCAGCCCGGTGATATTCCTGCTCGGTTACAACTTTGCCATCCAGCAGGTAGACCATGTTGGTTGCAAATTGCCGCATACGCGGGTCATGCGTTACTACAATGATGGTTTTGCCCGCATGGTTTAATTCCGAAAGTAATTGCATGATCGACAGCCCCGTACCGCTATCCAGGTTACCGGTTGGCTCATCAGCCAGTATTAAAGGAGGGTCATTGATGAGGGCACGAGCAATTGCCACCCGCTGCTGCTGCCCGCCTGAAAGTTCCGAAGGCTTGTGGTGGCTGCGGTCGCTCAATCCCAGGCTTTCAAGGAGCACTTTTGACCGCTCAATCCGCTCGCGGCTTGTAACTCGCGCGAAGCGCAGCGGGAAGGCAATATTCTCAATAGATGGCATAGAGGAGATGAGATTAAAGGATTGAAAAACAAACCCTACCTTGGAGCGCCGGTAGATCGCCAGCGCGTTTTCGTCCATCTTTTCGATCTCTTCTCCATCCACAACGATACTACCGGAAGTTGACCAGTCCAGGCCACCCAACAGGTACAACAGGGTACTTTTGCCTGATCCCGACGGACCCATCACGACAGTAAAGCTTCCCTGGGTAATGTTAAGATTTACATCCTTTAACGCCTGCACACGGGTCTCGCCCATCACAAAGACCTTTTGCAGTTCCCTGATGCGGATAAAGGTAGAGGAAGTCATTCGTTAATTTTTTCTAGAAGAAATAGTATTGTCCGAATGAAAGGTTGCTCAGGATCGCCTTGAGGAACCCGGGCAGGGCAAAAAGCAGCATGTAGACCAATATGGAACCTGTCGTGGCAAAAAACACCTTGTTTTTGCTCAGACCGGAAAAATCTCTCACGCCCATCCCCAATAACACGCAAACCCACAGGAAAAAGAGGTCGATGATACCCAAAAACCCTGCGACGTAAGCAGCAAAGCCTGTCACATCAGAAGCGAGTAATCCGGAGAGCCCCGCAGCGTTGATGGTCGAGTGGGTCACGAGCATGGCAACCACTTGTACCAGCGATCGCAATCCCAATGGCAACATTGACCAGCTCACTGCATTATAGGATTTAAGGCTGGGAGCATGGCTGCCGGAAAGGGTGAGCACCAGGTGCAGGATGCTGCTGAGAAGGAACCACGAGAGCCAGATCGACACCAGGGCAAACAGGATTGGAAAGACGTACAGGAATAAAGGAGAGGTTTGGGTCGCCTGGGCGTTTAAGAACTGCGACTGCTGCTCAGCAGAATAGTATTGAAAATCAGGCGGGGTGGTCAATCCCATTTGGATCATGTTGCGCCGGATGGGGGCTGCCACCAATACCTGAATGGCGGCGAGCAGTGAAAGCACCAGCAGGGGAAGCAGCCAGATATTACGCTGCTGCTGGTTGATGGCATTCAGGGTGAAACGGGGTTTGAAAATCAGCTTGTACAGCCAGTCGAAATGGGCTTTCGATTTTTTATCTGTGACAACCGCATCGACATCCGAATTCATACACACCTCTCCATCAGGATGGTTACTATCTCAAGACGCTGCTTTCCTATTATAAGTTCCATTTTGAGGATTTTTGAAATTGCAGATGCTATAATTTTGCATGAACGGAGGAACCGTGCAGATAAGAATAGGGTTGGAAAATGAGATCGAAGGCAGATCGCTGGCATGGGTGCTTGATTTCCCGGGCTGCTTTGCCTACGGCAAGGATGGCACCGAAGCCATCCTGCGGACCCCGCAAGCCCTGCTTGCATTCCGCGAATGGGTAGGTGAGCACACAGAGAGTTCCTGGCTGGAAGATCTGGGAGATTTTGATATCGCCCTTACTGAAATTTTCGAATGCTACACAATAAAGAATGAGAAGGATGATTACGAAGTAAATGCCTGGTTCAACGATGATATTCGTACTCTTTCTTCGGTTGAAGTTGAGCGCGGGTTGGCAATGTTGGATTGGAGCCAGGCAGATCTCGAATCACTGCTGGCACCCCTGTCTCGTGAACAAATGCAGCAGAAATTCACCGGCGAGCGCTGGAACATAGAAGGTGTTGTCCGTCATGTCGCCAATGCCAACTGGTGGTACCTGGACAGGCTGGGTCTGGCCAGCATTGACCTGTCAAAAACCAGCAACAATCCCATTGAACGGATGGGGCAGGTTCAGGTTGAATTACGCCGGGTACTTCCAACTTTTGTGAACAAGTCGTTAAAGATCGAAATAGATGGCGAGACATGGTCTCCCCGGAAAGTGTTAAGGCGCGCCATCTGGCACATGCGCGATCATTATTTTCATATCGAACGCCTGCTTTCGCTATTGTGACAACATTTTTCCATTGGCTTTAAATGAACAGGTACGAACGGAATTGGTTGTAAAAAGTATTGCCGTTCATGCTAAACTAAAAATCATCCTTTTTTAATCTGCACAGTATAGTGTTTGACTGATGGGTAAAACTCTAATTCGTTTGCTGGTGGTTGTTGGATTACTTATTGGACTGACCAAAGTTCTGGCCGGAACTTCAAATTATCTATCGGCACGCGCCGAAACGGAACCTACTCCGGGACCCGATCGAAAAACAACCATCCAGGTTGACGCGATGGATTATTACTGGTGGCTGGTGTACTGGTCGGATAATTCAGTGGTGTGTACACTCACCATTGACCATGAAGGAAAGCCTACCAGTAACGATGTTCTCGACGACTGCGGATCCACCATTTTTAACAAATGGCAGAACACACCCGCCTGTTCCGGGGATGAAAGCGGTGCCGACCTGCAGGCATGCAAAGGGATGTACCTTCACAATACGGGCAAGAAGGCTGTTACCAGGGATGTTGAAATTGACCTTGCCCCCGCAGTGGTATGGGTGGAAATCTCTGGCTGCGAATATGACCCGGATACCGGGATCTGCCCCGGATCCCCCGCGCTCCTTTTTAAAGGGGAGGAAAGCCTTCCAAATGAAACGATCACTGTTCTCCATATCAAGCTAAATTCCCAGGAGTACACCTGCGATTCAAGTGAATGCACGGTAGCCCTACCTGCTACGAGTGAAAAGGGAGTCCCTTTCAGTTTCTGGGGCGATTCCAGTTATGGCGACTCCACCATCCTATACGAGGGTCTGGTGCGCGCAGTACCAGTGGAGGGAAGCACCATCGAGAATATCCCTTCAGCGTACTATGTCGATATCCTCAGTCCGCAGTGGATGACCGGCGCTGCTGCCAGTTGTGCCGAAGCCTGGCAGGTTTTCCCCGATATTGGCAAGCCGCCCGCCTGGCTGGATACTCCCCGGGATGCCGCGGGACTGCAAACTTCCATTCCTTATTACTACCTGGCTGCCATGCTCATAAGCAACGGCATTGTAGATGCCAGTTCCTGCCCGAACGGAGGGCTGGAATCCAACCTGGCTGCCAACCAGTGCGGGTTGGAAACCGCTCAACCCGAAGTGACTGCCTGGCAAAACCAGTTTGATGAACAGATCCATCAATCGTCAGTCGATACCGGTATTCCCGGCCAATTGCTTAAGAACATGTTTGCCCAGGAAAGCCAGCTTTGGCCGGGTGTTTACAGCAACGTTCGCGAAGCTGGGTTTGGACACCTGACTGAGAATGGCGCAGATGCAGCCTTGCTGTGGAATCACAGTTTTTACGACCAGTTCTGCCCGCTGGTATTATCCACAAGCACATGCACAAAAGGTTTTGGGATGTTGACCGATGAACAGCAAACCCTGCTGAGGGGCGCATTAGTGCAAAGTGTGAATGCAGCCTGCAAGGATTGCCCAACCGGAATTGACCTTACACAAGCCCGCTTCAGCATTCCGGTTTTTGCCCAAACTCTGATCGGCAATTGCAGCCAGGTGAACCGGCTCCTTTACAATGTAACTCACAAGGAAACCGGCGCGGTGTCAAGTTATTCTGATCTCTGGCGGTTTACCCTGGTCAATTACACGGTTGGTCCTGGTTGTCTTTTTGAAGCCATCAACCGAACATATAAAGCCAATGATGACCTGAACTGGATAAATGTTGCCGCCAACCTGGCCGAAGCCTGCCGTCCGGCAGTGGATTACGTGGTAAAAATCAGCCTGGGGGATACCGAAGGCAATATCGCATTCTCAACCCCGCTGCCAACCGCAACCAGAACCCCCATCAAACCTACTGCTACTGTGACAAAAACCCGCACTGTCACACCAACCCGAACTGCCACGATCACCCAGACGCCAACCCTCACCATGACCCCCAGCGTCACGCCCAGCCCTTCGCCGACAGAAACCGCCACGCTAACACAAACCCCCACTCAAACCCAAACCATGACGTCTACAGTTGGACCCTAATCAACTTAATTAATTCCAGATTCCTGCAATTTTTGCTCCGCAATGAGGGCAGGTTCCAGCGCTGCTGACCATGTTTTCCAAGATCCAATACCCCCTGCGCTTGATGAGCGGCTGCATGCATTTTGGGCAGTGTGTATCTTCAAGTGAGCCCACCTTACCCGGCAGGTTGCCGGCATATACATAATGCAACCCGGCTTCCTGCCCGATCTCCGCTGCCCTCTGCAGCGTACTGGAAGGCGTCGCCGGAGCATCAAGCATCTTGTAATCCGGATGGTATGCCGTCACATGCCAGGGGATATCCGGTGAGATACCGCTGAGGAAACGGCTTGCTTCCCATAACTCTTCATTTGAATCGTTGAAACCCGGGATAACCAGTGTGACCACTTCAACCCACAAACCAGCCTCACGCGCACTGGCAATCGTATCCAGTACCGGCTGGAGCCTGCCTCCCATCTGGCGGTAGCGCTCATCGCTCATTGATTTCAGATCCACTTTCAATCCATCCAGCCACAGATGCAGGTATGCCAGGGATTCCGAGGTGGCAAAACCGTTGGAAACAAAAGCTGTCTTTAAACCAGCCTGTTTCGCCAATTTGAATATTTCAACCGCCCATTCGATCGAAATAAACGGCTCATTGTACGAGGAGGCAATACTGGCAGCCCCGTTCTGCAAAGCGATATGCACCATTTTTTGCGCGTCAATCTCGCGCACCCCCACCCAATCAGCGTTGATCTCATGGTCCCGCAGTACCTGCGAGGTTTCCCAGTTCTGACAGAAAGAACAACGGAAGTTGCACCCGAGCATGCCAAATGTGAGCACCTGGCTGCCGGGAAGAAAATGGGAAAATGGCTTTTTCTCGATAGGATCGACCTGCACACCTGCTACGTAGCCCCCCGGCGTCTTCAAAACACCACCTTCGTTAAATCGCACCCCGCAGATTCCGTGCCGTCCATCGCTCAAATTGCAGCGGTGAGCGCACGCCAGGCAGCGGATCGTGTTATCTTTCTCTTTTTCAAAAAGGGCACTGGGCATGCTCATCCGGTCAAGTTGTTTTTCCAGTTGCATGGCTTCCTCCAAATTTAATTATAGCCTCCGCGCAGGGAACAATTCAAGCAGGCGATTTGGAAAAACAAGGATGTGGTAAACTCCGATTATATGGATGAGAAGACTTTAAAGACGCTCGAGTTTCCCCGGGTGGTCGAAAAACTGGCGGAATTTGCCGCCTTCAGCGCTTCGGCAGATCTTGCCCGCAGCCTTGTGCCCGCCACAACGCTTGAAGATGCGCTTGCGCGCCAGGCTCGCACTAGCGAAGCCACGAAACTGCTCAGTATCAAAGCAGATGTAAGTGTCGGCGGGGCTCATGACATCCGTCCCCTGGTCACCCTGGCGAGCCGCAGCGGTGTACTCACTGAATCCGACCTGTTGGCGATAAGCGGTACCTTGATCAGTTCACGCAGCCTGGCGCGGAACTTCGAAAAGAACACCCGTGATTTCCCCTATTTGGCAGAGATCGTGCGTCTCTTCCCGCCACCACCCGGAATTATTGAAGCCATTTCCCGCTGCATCTCCGATCGTGCCGAGGTACTGGACAGTGCTTCGCAAAAATTAGCCTCCATCCGCGCCGAAATAAAAGTATCTCATTCCAGGCTGCTTTCAAAGTTGGAGAGGATGCTGGGAGATCCGCACACCGCTCCGATGCTGCAGGAATCCATCATCACTCAGCGTAACGGACGCTATGTTATCCCGCTGCGGGCGGAATTTAAGAGCAAGTTAAAATCCATCATTCACGACCAGTCTTCGTCAGGTGCCACCCTGTTCGTTGAGCCGCTGGCAGTGGTGGAATTAAATAACCAATGGCACGAAATGCAGCTGCAGGAGCGCGATGAAGTCCGCCGCATCCTTACTGAACTTTCCGCCAGGGTTGGCGAAGAAGCCCCTGCCATCAATGGTATTGTCACCGCGCTGGCGCAGTTCGATTTCGCATTAATGTGCGCCAAGTATGCACAAGCCTTGAAAGCCAGCGAGCCGCTCCTAAAGCCGGTAAGCCCGCCTGCCAAAATACATCATCCCGGCACATGCATCAAGCTATTCCACGCCCGCCACCCGCTGCTTGATCCGTCAACCGTTGTTCCCATTGATGTGGATCTTGATGCTCAAACCTTTGCTGTGGTCATCACCGGACCTAACACTGGCGGGAAGACGGTAACCCTCAAGACAGTAGGTTTGATGGTCATCATGGCGCAGTGCGGTTTACATATTCCGGCGCAATCCGGTTCGGAGTTGAGCTTTTTTGATAATATCTTTGCAGATATCGGGGATGAACAATCCATCGAACAATCCCTTTCCACATTTTCAGGGCACATCACCAATATTGTGCGCATCCTGGCCCGCGCCAAGACCAAAACTCTCGTTCTTTTAGATGAACTTGGTGCTGGCACCGACCCCCAGGAGGGTTCCGCGCTGGCGCGCGCGATCATGTTATACCTGGTCAACCGGCGCATTCCCTGCCTGATCGCCACTCACTACCCTGAATTGAAAGCCCTGGCGCACACCACCCCCGGCGTGGTGAATGCCAGCATGGAGTTTGACCTGAAGACCCTGCGGCCGACTTATCACCTGACGCTGGGGATCCCCGGACGTTCCAATGCGCTTGCAATTGCCAAACGCCTGAACCTACCCGATGAGATCCTCGAATCCGCCCGGACGATGATCGACCCGGCGGAATTAAAATCTGAGGAATTGCTGAACGAGATCCATCACCAGCGCGAGATCGCCCGCAAAGCCCGTTCGGCTGCCGACCGCGACCGCTCGACGGCCATTAATCTGAAACAGGAGCTCACCACCCGCCTCGAGAAAATCGACGAGGAACGCAGGCAAGCCATAGAGAAGACCCGTCAGGAAGCGCAAAAAGAAATCGCTGACCTGCGCAGTGAAATGGATGCCATTCGTAAGGAATTAACACTCGCCCGCCAGCCTTTGGACGCGTTTAAAGTGATTGAAGAACGGGTTGAAAAAATTGAAGAAACTGCCAAAACCCCTGTCGAAAAAGCACTCTCGCGTACTACTTCCCGCAAGGTGATTCCAAAGATCGGCACAAAGGTGAAGATCGGCTCGATGCAGTCCGAAGGAGTAATCACCGCCATCGACGACGGTGATGTCGAAGTGCAGGTGGGGAACCTGCGAGTACACGTTACGACCAATGACCTTCGACCGATTAATGAGGAACTTGATGAAACCACCGAGCCCATTATTGAAAAAACATCCTTGCATGAACCCACACCTAAAACTCGACCCGCTATTTTCAAAACCTCTCCCGGTATGGAAATTGACCTGCGCGGACAGCGCGCTGAGGATGCCCTGGACGCACTTGATGTTTATTTGACCAAAGCCTATTCCGCCGGCATGCCGTTTGTGCGCATCATCCACGGAAAAGGCACCGGCCGCCTGCGCCAGGTCATCCGGGAGCTGCTTAAGGAATCTGAGCTGGTGATAAGCTACGAAGAGGGTGGAGATAAAGAAGGCGGCGAAGGCGTCACCATCGCTCATATTGCATCCGATTAAATCAAAAGGTCGGCAGAATCTTTCCCCTGGATTCTTCCGACCTTAGTGCATGAGGTCCCTTTCGCTCATGCTTCAATCGCGTTACCGATGCACAATTTATACATCAGTAACGTTGACAAAATATTGACAAATTAAGTGCCAGATAACATCTTTTTACGAAAAATATAGAACCATCGGCGGAGAGGCGGCAACGTTGCATTTTCTTCTAGTCTAGTGAGAATCGCCTTTAACTCTTTCTTCATCTTTTCCTTTTCAACTTCAGATTCAGCAAGATTGTACAATCCATACAGCCCATGCAAATGAACCCAGGCATTGTTTGTAATGTTTCCATCCAATAACCGCTTGAAGTGTATAGAAGCCCTCTCCCGATTCCCGGATTTTTTTTCTCCCTGAGCTTTTATATACTCTCCCAACCAGCCGATACTAAAACCACGCTCTTTGAGTTCATTTTCAATTCCGTCAATTTCGGATTCGATACTCTTTTGGTAACCGTGTTCAAGAACTGAACACAGGCAACCACCCAACCTGGCCCGCAAGGTAATCAGCCCCAATCCATATTTCTCCGCTTGAACAACAATCTCATCAAAAAGACTGTTTCCCAATTTTGGATCATTGGTGCCTTTTACTCGCGCATATTGGACGAAATTATCCAAAGTTTGGTAACTTTTTACTTCTAACGACATTCCTTTTTCAAACATGCGCTCTGCGTGATTAGTATCCCCAAATAAATGATAAATCTCGCCTGCAAGGGACAAAGTCAAAGCATAGACTCCATTATTTTTATAAGGCAGCTCCCTTTCCATTGCAGCCTGACAGTAACTCCAACTCTTGTCCATTTCACCCAACCCAAGGTGGTTGCGCCCAATTAAAACTTCCAAGAAGGAAAGCCACCAGCGAAAATTCAACCGCTCGGCAAGATCTCGAACTGCCAACGCATTGTGCAGGGATTTCTGGTAATCACCAACATAATACTGTCCTGCCCCCAATACCGCCGCTGCCTGGACTTTCGCCGAGCGGCGTTTTACCAAAAGGCTCAGGTTTAGAGCTTTTTCACCGATGTCTACAGTCTTTTTTGGCCATCCCGAAATGAGATACATCAGCCCCAAATGAACCATGATGGTCACCATGGCATCCATCTCGCGTTGTGTCTTTACCTGGGATTCAAAGTCCATCGCCTTTTCGCAGTACTCAATGGATCTTTGGATCTCATTCGTCCCACAGTAAAGAATGGCAAACCTCGCCAGTGTTTCCAATTTCAGGGCAGGATGATTAATACGGTCGCAGTAGAATTGAGCCCTGGTCGCTGCTTCAATCCCTGCGTCAAAATCGAGATTGATTTCATGAACACGCGAAAACCCATTCCAGGCATCGGTTAAAAGAATGGGGTCCTGGGTTTGCTCACCGATCTCAAGGCACATGTTGTAGATCTTTAAACAAGTGGCTGTATCAGTTAAATCAAAGGCATAATTGCCCCAATAGGTAACCAGTGCGTCAACATTATTAACCAATTGGTCCTGGGGCAGCCTGTTTACCAATTTAAACGCCCTTTCATAAGCAAAGTACCTGTCCGATTTTGAAAACCGTGTGCGCGCAAACTCGGCGGCCATTAGCCACGCTGTGAATGCCTTGGCAGGCTCTCCAGCTTCCTCGTAATGACAGGCGTAGATAGACTCAAGTTCGGGCTTGTGTCCGAACACCTTTGTTAAAGAACTTACGGCCGCCAAGTGTAAATGCCGCTTTCGCAGGGGCGACATTGTTTGAAGAACCACCTCGCGGATCTGATCGTGATCAAAAAAGTAACCAACAGATCCGTCTGCTCCCCTTCGAATTGAAACGATCGATAACATTTCCAGTATTTCAAGGGACGAGATCATCTCGGAGGATGGAATATCCAACATTCCTTCAACAACTTCAGCCTGGAAATACTGACCCAGTACTGAACTTGCACGCAATACGTTTACCGCGGATTCCGGCAGCAGCCTGATCTTCTCGTCAACCAGCGCTTTTATCGTGTCGGGGATAGGATAGAGACTGGTAGCATCATAATCATTAAAATCAAAATTTAGCGACAACAGAGAGGTCAGCCCTTCCACCATAATGTAAGGGTTGCCTCCTGTTTGTTGATAAAAACGTTCAAGAAAATGAGGGATTGGTTCTCGCCCTAACATTTTTCTGACCATTAGGGCTGTTTCATCTTTTGATAAAGGAAGGATATTGATTTTTTCAAGTGTACCGAGCATTAAATTTCTGTCAACAAAGATCTCAAACGCAGGACTTGACTCTTCCTTTCGGGAAAGAAGCACCAGCAGACCATATTGTTTATAAAAATTCCGGTCGCTCAAATAGGATAAGAATTCGACAGAAGCTTCATCTGCCCAAACAACAATATCCATTATTAAGAGGATTGGTTTTTTTTCGGCCATTAAAATCAGTAACTGGTGCAGTGATTCGCAAATACGCAAAAAATCCTGGGTTGCTTCTACTTGCTCCCCACTATTGATATTCGGCTGTACTTCAGATCGGAGCTCCGGGAATAACACTCGTAAAGATTCCTGGTATTCAACAGGCAATCTCAACCATTCTTCGGGTTTTACTGCTGCCCGAAAACCCTCAATGAGTGGCTCAAACGGGGAACAGCGTACCATCGGTTTTCCGGTACAAAAAATTAACCTGGGTTTTCGGGGCAAATTCAAATAAAATTCCTGCAAAAGGCGATTTTTTCCGATTCCCGAAGGTCCTCTGATCGAAATGATCCCTTTACGAATGTAAGCGTTGCGAAGTTTCTCAAGCAGGTCAGCCCGACCCACAAAGGGGACCGGATGCTCCTCGAAGCCCGGCCACTCCGGGACGTCTTTCTCGATGGTTTGATTGGATTCATGGATCCTGGTGCGCTGAGCAAGGATCGTGTTGGGCAATTTCTGTCCGGTGGTATTTGAGTACAAGTTTTCAAGGTAGTTGATGAACTCCAGGGCATCCTTCGCTCTGCCATGATCCATGAGACAATTTATCAATAGGAAGTTATTATCATCATTGATTGGATCAATCTCACGCGCCCTGCTCAACCACATGATCGCTTCTTCAAGATCGCCAATCGCGATACAATGACTGGCCAACCTCTCTTCAATTCGTAAACGAATGTAATCATAAGCCTGTCCGGCAAGGCTGAGGAAATTCTCGAGCCCGGCGGAAACCCCCACATTCACACTTTCCAATGTCAGGTTACCGCGGCAAAGGTCAAGCGCTTTCCTCATCTCTGAGTACATCCAGCCTGGCAAAACCACATCCCGTTTAAAATCTGCGCTCTCAATCAGCGGGTCAGTTAGTTTTTTAAATTCCAGGCCGTCCACATAAACCTTTTTTGGATCCAGGAAAACCTCACCCGAATTTATAACAATGACTGTCGGGTCAGGCAGGGCTGCACGCAATTTACTTAACGCCTCACGAAGTAGTTTACGCGCATTGCTATCCTCTTTGTCCGCCCAGAAAACCTGGCAAATTGTATTTCGGTGAACAGGTTTCCATTGAGCAGCCAGATAGAACAACAGAAGGCGGATCTGCTGACGCGCAATTCTCACCGGCACCCCATCCCAGGTGACTACTGGTGATCCTAATATGAGAATGCGTAATCGCGGAGATTCCATTATTTGTCTGGTTATTTCTTTTGGATTTCCCTGGCCTGAGTTAAGGCTTCCTGCGCAGCCTTGAGGTTGGCTTCACTCATGCTGCCGTTCATCTGCGCCAGTTCCACAATACGCCCGGTGTCTTCGAGGATTTCGACCTCTGTGATCGTTCGCCCATCGGATACCTGTTTACCTACCTTGAAGTGCTGGTCGCCAAACGCAGCCAGTTGCGGCAGGTGGGTCACGCACATCACCTGGTGATTGCGTCCCAGGTGCCATAACTTTTCACCGACCACAAAACCGACCCTTCCGCCAATCCCCTGATCAATTTCATCGAAGATCAGCGTGGGCACATAGTCAGCTTTCGCCAGCACGTTCTTCAACGCCAGCATTAATCGAGAAGTCTCACCGCCAGACGCGATCTTTACCAATGGTTTCAATCCCTCGCCGGGGTTCGGTGAGATCAAAAATTCCACCGAGTCCATGCCAGTGGCAGTGAGCGCTACCGCGTTCTCATCCCCGAATGAGACAGAGAACCTGGCTCCCTTCATATTTAAGTCCGTCAATTCTCCTTCTACCGCATGGCTCAAGTCAATCGCGGCAGATTTCCGCCTGGCTGAAAGTGCCCGGGCTTTTTCCAAAGCCGTGCTGCTTAATTCCTTTTCCACTGTACTTAATTCCGTAATACGATCGCTTGCAGTGGCAATGGTCTCGAGCTGCTTGCGGGCGTTAACACTGTATTGGAGGACTGCCTCAATGCTGCCACCGTATTTACGTTTGAGTTGATGGATCATCTCCAGCCGCTCTTCAACCTGTTCAAGCCGGCGCGGGTTATATTCAATGGTTTCCAGGTAATCCCGAAGTGCCGCGCTCAGGTCAGCCAATTGTTCGTTAAGCAGTGTCAGTTGCTCAGCCAGTGGCTGTTGGCTCGTATCGGTACGCGCAAGCGAGTTCAGCAATTGCTGCGCCTGCCCCAGCAGGTCGCCCGCTGAAGAGGTGTCCGGACCGCTTTCGTCAAGCAGCATGATCGCCTGCTGCGCTGAAGCCGAAAGCGATTCGGCGTTCGCCAGCCGGCTGCGTTCATGTTCCAACTCCCCGTCTTCGCCGGTTTTCAACTGCGCCGCTTCGATTTCCTGCGCCTGGAAGGTCATTAATTCGATGCGGTGTGCCGATTCCTGCTCAAGTTCACGCAGCTCTTTTAACTCCCGCCGGGTTGCGATTAATTGCTGGTATGCGTTTTTATAGTCTGCAAGTTCGCCTTCCGCTGCCGCATAACGATCCAGCAGCCCCAGATGTGAATGCACATCCAGCAGTGATAAATGCTCCGACTGCCCGTGAATATCCACCAGGTAGGTACCAATTTCCTTTAATAAACCAACATTGACGCTGTGTCCGTTGACGCGCGCAACCGCTCTCCCCTCTGTGCGTATCTCTCTTGCCAGGGTCAGTGAACCTGAGTCCTCAAAAAGGTCTTCACGCTTGAGGATGTCCTCGATTTCATGTTTAGCTAATTCCGGGATGATAAAAGAGGCTTCAAGCGTAGCCCGGTCAGACCCGTCACGCACCATGGTGGCATCCACTTTGCCGCCCACCAGTACATTGATGGCGTCCAGGATGATGGATTTACCAGCGCCGGTTTCACCGGTAAAGATCATCAGCCCATCCTGGAATCGGATCTCCAGGTTGTGGATAATGGCAAAATTGGCGATACGCAGTTCCTCAAGCATGGGCTGCCTGCTACAGGCGGATTCCCTTCAGGCGGTAAAAAACGGTGCTTGCGCACAAAATGCCGAACAAGGCTGGCCAGAGAACCCCGACCAGGCTTGCCAGCCCGGTCGTAAAACTGGCTAAAAATGTGAAAATCGCCAGGTACACCGGCGAGAACAGGCTGCCCACCAGAGCAGCCCCGGCTGCTGCCAGCGGCAGCCACCGGCCGCGCCGCTTGCGGGTGACCAGGCGCACAGCTTCCGCGATGATCATGCCGGCAACCGGCGCCAGGAACAGGATGAAAAATCCAAGCATGTTGGAGACCAGGCTGCCCACCACCCCAAGGGCACCTGCCACCAGCACCGCCAGCGGATAATCCCACCAGCGCGCGGTTTCAAAAACCTTTTGCTGCCCGCGCACGCACTCTTTGCAGCGGTAGCCAGTGGGTGTGAGCACGGCGCAGGAAGTGCACATGGGGCGTTCGCAGCGGTTGCAGCGCAGCACAGTTTCACGCTGCGGATGGTTGTAGCAGTACATTTTTTCGACGGGGGATTCGCTCATTATTCGGCACCAATAGATGGATTTTGTTCCATGTAATTACTAAGGTTGCGATAGAAATAGCCTTCATCCTGGAAAACAATGAATTTCAGGCTGAACTCGCTTCTTTTAACTAAGACGACATCGTCATTCTTCAAACTGACGGGGGCATGCCCGTCCACGCTCATTACAGCAGAGTGATCGCTGGTGGTGTTGATCTCCACGCTTGCGCCTTCCGGCAGCACCACCGCCTGGTTCATCGAAAGGTGCGGGGCTACCGGCACGATGAGGAAATTACGCAGTTCCGGCGGCAGCACCGGCCCGCCCACCGCCAGGGCATAGGCAGTTGATCCGGTGGGGGTGGCAGCGATCAAACCGTCTGCCACGTAGGATGCCAGGCTGTAACCATCCACTTTGGCATGCAGGCGGATGGGTCTGACCACATTGCTGCGGCAAACCACCACATCGTTGATCACGTGGTAAGCGCCAAGCAGTTTTTGCTCGCGCCTGTGTTCCGCCTGCAGCATCATGCGGTTTTCGATCTTGTAGTCTCCGGTGAATAAGCGCGGCAGGGTTTCCTTCCAATCCTCGCGGGTGAGCTGCATGAGGAAGCCGAACCTGCCCAGGTTAATACCCAGCACCGGGATGCCCAGCGGCGCCACCAGGTGACCTGCGCGCAGCATGGTGCCGTCCCCGCCCAGTGCGATGACCAGGTCAAACTCACGGGCTGTCAGTTTTGCCGCAAGCTCCTGCGAGTCGGTACGTGCCGTGAATACATCGGCTTCCAGCTTTGCGAGCAGCGCGGTCACCTGCGCCGCCTCAGCCTGGGCACCGCTGTTGCGCGGATGATATACCAGGGCAATTTTCTTGATGACTTGCGGTTTTTTAGGCATAGTGCCTTTATTATAACGATTTTTCAGGAGCGTGATTATTCCAGGCGGTAGCCCAATCCCTCAGTGGTAGTTTCGAGCAGTTTAAAGCCGCATTTCAGCAGCACCTTTGCGGAGGCGGGGTTAGAGTGCGCGGCAAAAGCGTACAGCGGTCGTTCGGTCACTTCTGTGAGGAATAATTTTAGCGCGCCGGTAGCAATCCCTTTGCCCCAAAACTCACGCCCCAGCCAGTAGCCCACTTCACGCCGCCCCTCCATGATGAAACTGACCACGTTGCCCGCCACCTTCCCCTCATAGAGGATCGTGCGCAGGATGTTAGCTGGGTCCGATATGATCTTATGCCAGTGGACGTAGAATGCCTCTTCGGTGCGGATGGGGAAGTCCGCCATGCGCGCGGCTTCCTCATCCGCCTGGTGCAGGTAGAAGGTGGGAAGGTCAGAATCAGTAACTGGACGTAATTTGGGCCTAAGTATCATTTGAAGTAGACACCGCCCCGTGTTACCGGGGCAGTTTAGTCTTTTACTACTTCGCTCGCTAGCCAGTCATCCCCGGGAATTTATCCGCGAACTTCTGCAAGGCTTCCTGCAGGTGCTGCTCGCGCAGGCTCAGCGTCAGGTCGGCGCGGGTGCGCTCGATGATACCGCGTACCAGGTCCGTCTGCCGGCGCAGCCCGTTGGTGATGGCGTCGGGGTAATCCATGGTCACCAACACGTTGTAGATGTCATCCATGGCGTTCAGCAGGCGCTCGGCGTCTTCCGAGTAACCCATGCGCAGGATATCCAGGCATTTGCGCCGTAGTTCTCCGATCGTTTCTGCCAGCCCATTGAGGTAGGTGGCATACTCGATGCCCAGTTCTTCCGGCGTCGGCAGGGGGGTGTTTTCGATTAGAGCCACTGTCAGGCTGGCTTCAGCGAATTCCTTGATGGCATCCTGGGTGTAGCCGGCAAAATACAAGTCTGGATAAGCCGCCAGGTCGCGTTGGATGTTGAGCGTGAGCACATGCGCTTCCATAAGCAGCTCATGCGCCTGGATGCTCTCATCGCGGTGGATGGCGCGGATGGTGTGCGCCGAAAGACGGGTGAGCTGGCGTGCCTGCGTTAGTGCCTGGTCGCGGACAGCAGTGCGTTCATCCAGTATCTTCTTGGCTTTTTCGATCAGGGTTTCAAATTCCTGCATGGTCAACTTCCTTCAGGGGGTTTGGGCGGATGCACCTGTTTGAACAGGTCTCCCGCCAGCCCGGTTTCGCCGGGGAGATGCACTTCGCCGAAAGTTGCTTCGTAGCGCGACAGATTTTCCGCCAGTGCACGCAGCAGCAGCTTGGCACCCATTGGCGACATCAGGATGCGCGCCAGCACCTCGAATTTGGGCTGGGCTGGCAGCATGCGGCTGAAATCAATGATGATCTCCGACGGGGTATGGCTGATGCGCGCCAGGTTGGAATACAACGGCTCCAAATCATCCGGCATCTCCAATGGCGGCATGCCGGAGACCGGGTTTACAGGTTGTTGGGTCATTGCATCGTTTCCTAAAAGGGAATATCTTCCGCGGGCGCCTGTTCCATATCTTCTTCTACGGCTGCCCCGCTGCTGCCTTCGGATTTAGTGGAGAGGAATTTAACCGTGTTGGCATTGATTTCAAAAGTTGCGCGCGGGGTACCATCCTGCCCGGTCCAAACCCGGGGACCGCCGGATTTATCCGCGGTCAGGCGTCCTTCAACCAGCACCAGTTTCCCTTTTTGCAGGTAAGTGTTGCAGGTTTCCGCCAGCTTTCCCCAGGCAGAAACCTTGAACCAGACGGTTTCCTTTACAGGTTTACCGGATTGATCGGTATAACTGCGGTCAGTAGCCACCGAAAAACTGGTGACCGCCTGCCCCGTAGGGGTGAAGCGCATTTCAGGATCACGTCCAAGTCTGCCAATGATTACCAATTTCTGATACATGTTTTCCTCCTGGAACAAAAGTGAATGTAACAATCGCACTTAATATTGTACATTAAATATTGTTTTAACGTTGCTACTGACCAGGTTTTTGGAGAAATTGCATGATGTTATAATCAAAATTGGTGATCCTATGAAACTTAAACACGCCCTGGTTATACCCCTGATCCTGTTCCTCGTATTAGCGCTCCTCTCCATTACCCCGCTGTTCCTTTCGACAGCCAGCGCCCAGGTGTATTACTACACCCCCACCGCCGAAGCCAGCGGCAACGTGTACTACATTGTAAAATCCGGCGACACCTGCGATACCATTTCCCTTTTGAACAATGTACCGCTTGAAACACTGCGCAGTCTGAACCAGCTTGACCTGGACAAATGCCGTTTTCTTCAGATCGGGCAAAAGCTTCTGCTAACCACCGTGCCCACCCCAATCATCACCATCGGTCCGTCGCCAACCCCCACTTCCATGCTGCCCACACCGGAACCGGTGAAAGGATTCGGAACCATTTGCGTATTTCTGTATAACGATGTCAACGGCAACGCCATGGCTGAGCCAGGTGAAGTCACCGACACCGGTCTAGCCGGCGGTGCCATCAGTGTTGCCAGTGTGGCTGGTGATTACAGCAAAACCGGCACCACCATTGGCACCGGAGAGCCTGTCTGTTTTACGGACGCTCCCGAAGGGGAATACAACATCAGCATTGCCATCCCCGACGGATACAATGCTACCTCCGCTCAGAATCACACCATCCAGTTGAAGCGCGGAGATACCTCCACTGTCAACTTCAGCGCCCAGGTAGGTTCCAGCCTGAACGCGGGTAACGGTGGACAGGGCAGCGGATCTGTATTGCTGGCAGTGGTAGGCGGACTTTTCATCCTGGTCGCGATCGGGCTTGGGCTTTACGTCCGTTTCTTTTTACGAAAAGGTGCTTGAAGTAAAAACCAGCCTTACGGCTGGTTTTTTTATCCAAATCGTTCTTCCTTCCACACATCGGCATCGTTGTGATAGCCCGCCTGTTCCCAAAAGCCGGGTTTGTCTTCTTTAACAAATTCCAATCCCCGCAGCCACTTGGCGCCTTTCCAGAAATAAGGGGTCTTCAGATCTTCCCGCCCCGCAATTGCCCCCACTACACCGCGCAAAGGTGCACCGTGGTCTGGGGTGATGGGTTCTCCCTGGAAATGGGTCGCCATCAGGAAATTCTCCGCCAGGGCAACTTCCAATGGAATATTGGTGGTGAATCCGTATTCTGCGTGCTCCACCACGAATGCCGCGGCGGGTTTTAACCGGATCAATCCCAAATCGATCAGCGTTTTTACTGCCACCCCTTCCCACTCGGTGTCAAACTTGCTCCAGCGAGTCACGCAGTGGATATCCATAAGCAGTTTGGTGCGCGGTAACTCACTGAATTGTTGCCAGGTGAGCTGCAGCGGGGTTTCCACCTCGCCCCATACTTTGAAGTCCCAGGTGAGCGGGTTAAAGCTCGGTACAGGTCCATAATGCAATACCGGGAATTTTTTCGTCAGGGCTTGCCCGGGGGGTAAGCGTCCTTCTTTTTTAAATTCGTCTTCCTCAGATTTACGCCTAAAGAATGAGTCCATCGGTCACCTCAATGAGAATTATACCGGATATATTTTTAACACCAATATGACTGCACCGCCGTCCATCGGGTAAAATTGAAATGAGGTGTGAACGATGACAACCCTTTCACAGAACAACTCGCTGCAGGACGAGCGTTTTCTGGCTCTTTACAAGGCCAGTATTGACCTGGTGCAGGAATTCTCGCTGGATAACCTGCTTGAAAAACTGGCCATTATCGCCATGGAACAAACCGGCGCTGCCTTTGCAGCCGTAGGTACGCTGGACGAAAACGGTACTCTTGAAAAATTCATCCCCATCGGGATGACCCGTCTTGAAATAGACCAGATGGCACACCCGCCTTCTGGAAAGGGGTTGATCGGACTGTTGATGAATTCGCCGGTAAGTATCCGTATCGAGGACATTGCCAGCGATCCCCGCAGCGCGGGCTATCCTGCCTTCCATCCAAGGATGAAAACCTTCCTGGGCGTCCCCATTCGCCACGGCAGCCGTCCGCTCGGGCAAATCTACTTGACGGATAAAGAAGGCGGTAATGAATTTACTGCTGAGGACCAACACCTGATTGAAATGCTGGCTGCCTATGCCGCAGTGGCAATATCTAATGCCCGTTTATACCGTTCACTCATCCAGCGCGACCGGGTACTTACGCGCCGGAACGAAAACCTGGCATTGTTGGACCAATTAGCATCTACACTGTCTACGAGCACTGATCTGGAGACCATCCTCGAGAACGGTTTGAACCAATTGATGGATTACCTGCGCCTCGAAGTAGCTGAGGTGTACCTGCGCCCGGTTGACAGTCACAGCCTGGTCCTGAAAGTTCACCGCGGTGATGCGGTGGAGAGCCTGTGGAAGCAGGCTCAATATAAAATCGGGGAAGGCACGATCGGCCGCAGTGCTCAAAGCGGTAACCCGGTGGTATTGAATATTACTGAAAACGAATACGCTGATCTCAATCCCCTCGACCAATCCAGGGGCATCCATCAGATCGCAGTACTGCCGATGAATGGACGCCTGGGTGTGGTGGGGGTTCTCTGTGTTGCCACCAGCCATCCACAGCCGTTGGACGAATTGGAAGTCCAATTCCTGCAAGCCATTGCTTCATGGGTGGCTACCGCGGTGGAGAATGTTTACCTCAACGAACAGGGGAAACGCCTGGCAATTCTGGAAGAACGCGACCGCATCGGCATGGACTTGCACGACGGCATTATCCAATCCATCTATGGGGTAGGGCTCACACTTGAGCACGCGCGTCTTCTCATCAACGAAAACCCCGAACAATCCACGGGGCGCATCGAACAGGCGATCAAGGATCTCAACCACACCATTCGGGATATCCGCGCGTATATTCTCGACCTGCGGCCGCGCCAGTTGAAAGACGAGAACCTGATCCAGGGGTTACAGCGCCTGGTCACTGAGTTCAAAGTGAATACGCTCGTTGATGTCATTCTTAAAGGGTCTGAAGAGGATTTCCAGGACCTGCCAAATCCGCAAGCGGTGGCTTTGTTCCATATCTGCCAGGAAGCCCTGGCGAATATTGCCAAGCATGCCAAAGCTCATCGCGTGAATGTGGTGGTATGGAAGACGGTCAATCGCGCATTGATCGAAGTAAAGGATGATGGGCGCGGATTTGACCTTGAAAAGATAAAAAAATCCATTGGTCACGGCTTATCGAACATGGAAACCCGCGTTGCCAACGCCGGCGGTGAACTGGATATCACCACCGAGCCGGGACAGGGCACCAGTGTACTCGCCTGGGTTCCCATCCCCGAAAGCGAACCCCTGCCCATCGAATGAGCCGGGAAAACCGAAATTTGCATATCCCCCTGCTTTCGACTACAATCGCCCTATGAGTTGGAACCTCATTGGACATGCCTGGGCAGAAAAGATCCTCCAGCAGCACCTGAAAACCGGTGATGTTCATCATGCCTACCTGTTCACCGGAGCTCCGGGTGTGGGAAGGCGCAGCCTGGCACTGGAGTTCGCCCAGGCGATCAATTGTGTCAATCCACCCGCTCCGGGCGAAGCCTGCGGGCTCTGCAGTATCTGCCGGCATATCGCTTTTCAGCAGCAGGCCGATCTGCATGTGGTCAGCCCGGAACCACAGGGCGGCATGATCAAGGTCGACCAGATTCGCGACCTGCAGCGCAGCCTGGTGTTGACCCCCTATGAAGCCAGTTACCGCATTGCGTTATTGCTCAATTTTCACCGCGCCAATGCGAACGCGCAAAATGCCCTGTTGAAAACACTTGAAGAAGCGCCGCGCAAGGTGATCCTGCTGCTCACCGCCAATTCAGCCGAAAGCCTGCTGCCAACCATTTCTTCCCGCTGCGAAATCCTTCGATTACGCCCCACATCCATTGAGACACTCTCCAAAGCGCTTGAAGAACGCGCCGCCCTCCCTAAAGAAAAAGTCGCATTGTACGCCCATATCGCCAATGGGCGGCCGGGGATTGCCCTTCGCCTGGCAAACGATCCCAAGTCGGACAATAATCGCGCTCATTGGATAGACACCTTTCATGAATTGCTGGCATCCTCCATCCGTCAAAAAATGAAGGTGTCAGAGACAATGGTAAAAGAAAAGAATAACGAGCCGCTTTCCGAGATCCTGCAGGTCTGGACGTCTTACGCGCGTGATATCCTGTTATTTCAACAGGGGAATGAAAACAAGGTGGTCAATTCCGATCACGCGCAGGAGATCTCTTCGTATGCTCAAAAATACAACCAGCAGCAAGTACTGGCATTGATCGAAGAATTAATGCGGGCACTTGAGCTGGTCGAGATCAATGCAAATGCCCGGTTATTAATGGATAATCTTTTTCTGCAATTTCCTGCGGCCGAGTAAGACCAGCGAAATTAATTGATGGCATTGCGGAGTTTCTTTTCCAGTTTTTGAAATTCAGGTGAGTAACGCAATTCAGTCGTGCGCGGACGCGAAAAGTGAACGGCTTGATCCAGTACGATGCTGCCCGGGCGAGGGCTGAAAACCACCACCCTGTCTGATAGCAGCAGCGCTTCAGAAATGGAATGGGTCACCAGGATCACTGGGCGTGGCCGCGCCTGCCATAATAGCAGCAGTTCTTCCGCCATGCGTTCACGCGTGAGTGCATCCAGCGATCCAAAAGGCTCGTCGAGCAGGAGCAGGTCGGGATCAGAAATGAATGCCCGCGCCAACGCCACCCGCTGCGCCATTCCACCTGAAAGCTCTGCTGGCCACGATTTTTCAAAACCTTCGAGCCCGACCAGTTTGATCATCTCAACCACCTGCTCCTGGATGGCGTCCGCTTTAGGGTTCTGAAGCTCCAAAGGAAGCGCAATGTTTTCATACACGGTACGCCAGGGCATCAGGTTAGCCTGCTGGAACATCAGGCTTAACCTGGGCTCCGGGCGATGGAAAAGGATCTCGCCGCTTTTAGGATGGATGAGACCGGTGATGAGCCGCAGCAGGCTCGTCTTGCCGCTGCCGGAAGGTCCAAGCACGCAGAGGAATTCCTCCCGTCCCAACTGCAGATGGATGTCACGCAGCACTTCCAACCGCCCCTCATCACTGGTAAAAGACAGGTTAACATGATTTATTTCGAGAAATAATTCGGGCACGGTCATTGCGTTACAAACTCGTTGGTATAAACTTTCGAGAGGTCTATGGGTGAGGTCAGCAATCCCATTTTCAACAGGGTTGCCTGCATGTTTTCCCAGGCCATCGGCGGCGAAAAACCGGGTTGATCGGTTTTCCAAAGCGCGATCGAATTTAACAATACCTGTTTTTGCACAACCTGGTCAGCTGAAGTGAGGTTGGTGACATAATTCTTACTGATCTCATATGCCTCATCCGGGTGGTCGATAGTGTATTGGATTGATTTAAGAGTCGCCCGGGTCATCGCCTGAACCAGTGCGGGATTTTCGTTGAGTGTCTTTTCGTTGGTCACCAATCCGTTGCCAACCATTTGCAGCGCATCAGAAACCTTCAGCAGGTTGATGCTTTCGCCCAATCGTTCCAGCTGCGCGGGTTCATTGGCTACATAAACCACCACTGCGTCTTCCCGGTTTGCCAGCAGCGTTTCCACCTGGTTGAACCCGATGGAATCAAGCGTGACATCTTTTTCGGTCAGCCCGCCGGAATATAGCAATGCCATCGCGCCGATATAAGAGGCTCCAAACAATCCCGGCAAACCAATTTTCTTGCCTTTCAAATCATCCACTGAGCGAATATTAGCCGAAGTCTTCGATACGATACCCACGGGATATTGCTGATACCAGGTCATGGTATTGACCAGCGGCAGACCCTGGGCGCGCCCAAGCAGCACTTGCTCCCCTGAAAGGATGGCGAACTGCAGTTCGCCTGTCGCCAGGAGTACTGCATTGTCGTTTTCCATGCTGTAATCAATACTCACGTCCAGCCCGGCATCACGATAAAAACCTTTGTCGATGCCCACATAAAGGGGCGCAAACTGCACATTGGGGATATACCCCACCGGAAGGTTGATCTTGACCAATTCTGCAGGGGTCGATGTGACTGAAGGAGCGTCGGTTGGCCGGGCGGTTTCCGATGGAACGATGGGGGTGTCCGGGATCGGGGTAACCTCAACAGTACAGGCTGTCATTCCAAAAATTAAAAGTAATGCAAATATATGTTTTATTCCCTTCATTTTCCCTCCCAACTCTTTGCTCAATGTTTGACCGCTTTCCAACGGGTTGAACGCCTTTCAGCCAGCATTGCCAGACCATAGAGGATTAATGCCATCAGGATCAGCGTGAAAATAGCGACAAAAACCAGGGCGGTATCATACTGACCACGACCTACATTGATCAGGAATCCAAGCCCGCGGTCCGATCCGACAAACTCACCCACCACAGCACCGATCACTGACAGGGTCGCGCCAATTCGCAGCCCGCCAAAAAGCACCGGCAAAGCAGCCGGGATCTCCAAAAAACGCAGCTTCTGCCAGCGGGTTGCCTTTAAGGAGCGCATCAGGTCACGCAGGTTATCCGGTACTGCCCGGAATCCAATCATGGTATTCACGAGTACCGGGAAAAACACGGTCAGCGAGCAAATCAATATTTTTGAAAATATACCCGAGCCAAACCAGATCACCAACAGGGGGGCAATGGCTATTACCGGGATCGCCTGGCTGGCTACCAGGTACGGCGACAGGATCTTTTCCATCAGGCGGCTTTTTGCCAGCCAGTATCCCAGGCACATCGCCACCACACTTCCTAAAAGGAGACCCAGCAGAACCTCGGATAGCGTTATCAGTGTATTGGATAGGAGTGTGCCATCAGTCAGGGTTGTGAGGAATTTACTCCACACCCCCGCAGGCGAAGGGAGCAGGAAAGAAGGAATTCCCGACAGGGAAACGATCATTGTCCAGGCAGCCAGTACCAGGATGATCGTTACCAGGACAAACCAGCCGTTGTGTCTGGCAAGTTTTTCCAAACCCTTACGGGATTTTTCTTCTGGAATGTGAGTTTTCGTAGACAAAATAAAAAGCCTCGACAGGTTCTCGGGGCTCATGAAAACGCTGCGCACAAGGCGCGATTTTCATCTTCTTTTATCCGGACTTTACCGTCGACCCCGGAATTTCACCGGATCCTACGCTTTCGCGCTCGTGGGTTATCACCACCGATCGGGAATTGGAACCTGCGTTCCGCACCCTGCCCCGAAGAGGAATATTAAGATTCAAAAAGTATAGTCCTGCCAGAGGCTGTTGTCAAGCAACCGTGGAACTATCCACTGCAGTCGCCCTGGTATTCTCCTCGATTGCGATGACCACATTGATCAACTCACCCAGCGCAAAGGTGAGCAGTCCCGTTACCGCGCCCGCAAAAAGCGTTACGATCCCGCCTACGATGCCAATGATCAATCCGGCTCCCGGGCTGGTGATGGGCAGCCCAAATTGCATCAACGCCCCATCGGCACCTGAAAGGACAAGCGGGACCAGTACCAACGCAATAACCCCAAACGCTATTTCAAGTGCGCCTGCCACCTTAAGCACCTGGCCGATCAATAGAAGTCCTCGGTAACGATTGTTCATCTCAACTCCAATGATTTTTCAATCATTATAGTGTATATAAAAGTCAAATGCCCGGGTGAGGGGGGCACCCGGGCATTTGACTCTGATATTTTAGCATACACTTCTTAAATTGCAAGGATTCCTGCTGGATTTTTTGTCCAGAAATATTCTTAAATTTACTAATTACCTGTTCATACAACAAAACATACAACAAAACTACTGCTTGAAAAAGTATCCGGGATGACTTTATAATTAACATGTCCATCTGCACCAATAAAGGCGGGTATTTTATTGAGACTTTCGCAAATGGAAAGTCGAATTGAGGAAACTTATGGAAAAACCAGGTGACGAAACCAGCTTAGCGTCGTCTTCAAACGAATCATTCATAGAGCCCAGCAATCGATCGGCTCAACCCATCCTGGTTATCAATGAAACAGGGCAAGTGTTATACGCAAATCCGGCCTGTGGAAAGCAGTTCAGTATCACACAAAATCAACGCATCCTGTTTGACCTGGAAAAAGGCGGCATACGCAATACGTTAGAAGGGTCAGACGCCGAATCATCCCCTGTACCGCTCATTCCCTATACGAACATCAGTGAAATCGAATTCAATGGCGAAAATTGCTTTGCGATAACCCTGGAACAACCTGCCTCCGAGATCAAAGGTAATGGAATACTTCCTGAAAGCATCCTCAATAATGATTACCAGCAAATGCCCGGAGCGATCTATCAGGCTCTCGACGATGAACAACTCACTATTTTCCAGATTACCAATGGGGTTACCGCTCTTTTGGGTTACACCCCGGAAGACCTGGTGAATAATTACAGGTATTCCTTCATCAGCCTGATCCACCCTGAGGATATCAATATTGTTCAAAACGGGCGGCAGGAAGCCATACGAACTAACAATCTTTTTGAACTCACCTACCGGGTCCGCCACAATAACGGTGAATACAAGATGGTACGAGACCAGGGCCGTGTACTCAAGACTGAAGCCGGGGTTGTGCAGGCAATCGAGGGTTGGCTCCTGCCAATCCCTGGCGGTAAAAATATCGAGGAGGAGTTGGTAGAGAGCGAATCGAGGTTGAAGTTCTTTATCGATGCCTCTCCGGATGCTGTGGTCTATGCAGACATTAAAGGGGTGATAAAACTTGCCAACCCGCAATTCTCAAGGATGCTTGGAATCAGCGAGGGGATGAACCTTAATGGCGTAAATGTGCTGAGTTTTCTTGCCCAAAATGATCAGCATGACTCTGATAAAGAACTGCTCAAGAGCCTGGCGAAGGGAAGTTCTTACAAAGGGTATTACCACGCAAAAACGGTATCCGGGCAGGCGATTCCCATCGAGGTGAATATTCGTGCACTTACTTCGCCCAAGGGTGAGCGGACAGGATACATTGCCGTGATCCGGAATATGAGTGAATGGGAGCGGACGATCAAATCCCTTGAAACGAGCGAGGCGCAATACCGCGCCATCGTGGAGGATAATCCCGAGTTGATCGTCCGGTTCAATAGCGAGGGAGTAGTTACCTTCTGCAATCAATCCTATGCGGGTTTTTATGGGTTAGCAGTTGAGGAACTGGTGGGTCATAAATTGATCGATGCTATACCGAATTCAGCAAAGCCGATCATTCAAATGATCCTCAACTATGTGAGCCCCAAAATGGAACCCTCTACCAAGGAAGTGACCCACGAGGGGATGAACCACGACACCCGCTGGTTTCGCTGGAAGACCCGTGCCATCCTGAATGAACAAGGAGCATTAATTGAATACCAGTCTGTGGGCGAAGACATCACCAATGAAAAAAGCACCCGCCAGGCGCATCAGATCTCTGAACAAATGATCCGCGGACTTTTGGAATCAATCAAGCTGATCGCGATCATGATGGATCCTTCAGGCAGGGTAACGTTTGTCAACAGCCATTTTCTCGATGTGACCGGATGGACCAGGCAGCAGGTTCTTGGTGAAAACTGGATGGAAAAATTCGTTCCTCCGGAAGTCGGTTTCCAATTAAAGAAAATCCTTTTCGACAGCATGGTCAACGGCAAGATCGCCCAACGCAATGACAATATGATCGTAACGCGTACGGGCGAGCAGCGCCTGATCTCCTGGCACAACACCCTGATTTTTAATGACCGCCACATCGCTGAAGGTATTGCTGCGATTGGTGAAGATATCACCGAAAGGTTTTATGCAGAACAGACCCAGGAAGTAGTCTATAAAATTGCCCAGGCATCGCTAACCGCCCAGACCCTGGATGACCTCTATTACTCCCTGCACAAATCCCTGATGGGATTAATGCCGGCAGAGAACTTCTTTATTGCGTTATATGACCGCCAAGAGGATATCATTTCCTATCCTTACTTTGCGGACCAGTATGACCCATGCCCTGAACCCGCCAAGCCGGTGCGGGGATTAACAGAATATATCCTGCGCACTGGAAAAACGTTACTGGTTAACCCAGAAGTTTTCAACCTGTTAGTTGAAGAGGAATCCGTGGAATCCATCGGAACACCATCTGTTGACTGGCTGGGTGTGCCCCTGATCATCGACAATGAAGTGATCGGCGCGATGGTCACACAAAGCTATACGGAAGGCGTGCGTTTTAAAAAGCGTGATGAGCAAATGCTTACTTTCGTATCCACACAGGTAGCCATGGCAATTGAACGCAAGCGCGCTGAGCAGGCGCTTCTCAACAGCCAGCGCCGCAGTGAATTGCTGATCGAGGCTTCTACGGATGGGATTTTCCTGGAAGCGCTGAACGGAAAAATCCTGGACTGCAACGAGGTTGCCGCAAGGATGTATGGGTACACTCATGATGAAATGGTCAATTTATTCGTGCGGGATCTTGTTTCACCGGAATTTCTGCTCAATAAACCCGACTATATTCAATGGGAATTGGAACATGGCGATATTGCCACCGACGTTCCAAATATTCGAAAGGATGGCTCTATCTTCCCGGTCGAGATCAGCACTCGCCTGGCGGTTATAGATAGTGAAACGTATGCCGTTGCCTACGTACGCGACATAACGGAACGCAAAAAAGCGGAGCAAGCGATTATTGAAAGTGAAGAGAAGTTCCGCTCTCTTGCCCAAACAACTGCAGCCGGTATCTTTATTCACATGGGCGGACCGTTTGCGTATGTTAACCCCATGTGGGTCGGCATCACAGGGTATACAGAATCCGAACTGCTAAATATGAATTTCATGGATATCATCGCGCCAGGGTCGCGCGACATGGTGGAGGAGATTTTTAACCACCGCATACAGAATGATCCTTTCGTGAAGAGGTATGAGTCTGAGATCCTCACCAAAACCGGGCAATTTAAATGGGTTGATATAACCACCAGCGGGATCGTTTACCAGGGTGTGGAAGCAATCATAGGCACAGCGGTAGATATCACCGATCGAAAACAAAAGGAACGGGAACTTGAAATGGTAGCCAAGATCAGCGAGTCGCTGCGGGTTGCGATGACCCGCGACGAAGTGCGTCCAACGGTACTTCGGGAGATCACTGGATTCCTGGATATAAATGGAGCCATCCTTAGCACCATTGAAACAGGGAAGGAACTGAAAATCCTTGACCGCGCGATGGGGTGTTTCGCCCCTGTAGATTTGACGCAGCTAAAGGTGAACGATGGTTTGACCGGACATATCATCGCCACCGGTAAGCCTTACGTAAACAACGATGCCCCTCATGATCCATTTTTCACATTCCCGGAATTATTGATTAACCTGTCATCTATCGCGGGTGTTCCATTGATCACCAAAGGAGAAACGATTGGTGCATTATTGATCGGGTCAGCCCATGTTTTCACTGACAACGAGCTGAGACTCTTGAAAACCATCGGTGATATGACCGCCAGCGCCATTCACCGCGCTGATCTTTATGAACAAACCAGCGCCCAGGCACACGAACTCAAAACAGCCTACAATGCTACCCTTGAAGGTTGGGCGCATGCTCTGGAGCTCCGTGATAAAGAAACACAGGGTCATTCTCTGCGTATTGCCAACATGACGATCAAGCTTGCAAAACGCATGGGCTACAATGATCAAGACTTGGAAACCGTGCGGAGGGGTGCACTATTGCATGATATTGGAAAAATGGGGGTTCCCGATACCATTCTGCTAAAACCCGGGAACCTAACTGAAGAGGAATGGATCCTGATGCGCAAACACCCGGATTATGCGCGCGAAATGCTGATGGATCTGCCTTACTTCAAAGACGCGCTGGATATTCCCTATTGCCATCATGAATGGTGGGATGGCACCGGTTATCCTCGCGGACTAAAAGGTGTTGATATCCCTTTGATTGCCCGAATATTCGCAATTGTGGATGCCTGGGATGCGCTGATCAGCGACCGCCCCTACCGGAAAGCCTGGCTGAAACGCGATGCCCTTTCTCATATCATCGATCAATCAGGCAATCACTTTGACCCGGATGTGGTCAATGCTTTCGTTCAAATGCTGCGAGAAGAAAAATTATAATTGCACGAAGATTAAGCAAGAGGCTGTCCTAAAAGTAAGCAGGGGCAGCCTCTTTATTTATTTCAAGAACTT
>CAZAAJ010000023.1:0-32576 GCA_964483135.1 uncultured Anaerolinea sp.
TGATTATAACAATCAGGATCTAATCCCTGCGGTAATTTCAGTGGATGGAAAAACCATTGATGTTAAATCAATGACTCCGCTGAAATTTGATCCAGAATCGGATTCTGAAAAAAGAGCAAAGATCTTTAAAACAAGAGCGCCAGTAATTACCGATGACTTTGAGTTAAAGGATAAACCTGATAAAGTCTTTCAATTACAAAGTAAGGAAGAACCGCGATCAGCAATTTATGTCCCGATGCTTGCGGAGGAGGCGGTCATCGGAATACTGGTCTTGAAGAGATACCCAATTAACGCATTTACCGAAGGAGAGGGTGAATGGTTGAGTGTAGTTGCTAACCAGATTGGATTGGCACTGCAGAATGCACAGTTACAAACCGATATTCTGCACGACCTGGCTGAGAAAGAAAAAGCTGAAGCCGAGATCCGGCAATCAATGCTGGAACTCGAAATGCTTTATGAAAATGCCCTGACTGTAAACCAGTTGTTTGATGCTGATGAGGTCGGAAAAGCAATTGTAGAGCTATTGTCCAAACGATTCCCGGAATATTATTCATTTTTACGTCTTCGCATTAATGATAGCAATTTCTTACGGCTGGTCGATTTTCATAATCCAAAATTGACCAAGGAAAAAAGACTCGAACTTGAAAAAACACTTTCTACCACATTAATTCGAATTGGGGATGGTTTAAGTGGTTTGGTGGTGAAAACTGGAGAGGTAATTAGAGTCCCAGATGTGCAGAAAAACTCCCAATATGTTGAATTGTACCCGGGGATCCGGTCGGGACTTTACGTCCCGATAAAAGTTGGACAATACATAATGGGCAGCATTACTCTGGAATCTGAAAATCCAGATGTGTTTAGTTCCCGTGATGAACGCCTCTTAAGTACGATTGCGAACCAGGCAGCAATCGCGTTCGACAACGCATCGCTTTACCAGACTGTTCAAAAAGAACTTGACGCCCGCACACAAACTGAAATTGCACTTCGTGAAAGCCAGGGTCGTCTTCAATCCATCCTGGACCATACCAGCGCATTGGTTTACATCAAAGACCTGCAGGGAAGTTATGTGCTGGCGAATAAAGCACTTACAAAAATTTACAATCTTTCAATTGATGAGGTTATCGGAAAAAGGCCGAGGGAATTGCTGGATTTCCCGGAATCTGCACAACACGAGAAAAATGACCAGATGGTTTTGGAAAAAAAGACTCCCATCACGTTTGAAGAACAACATACGATTGGTGGTAAAAAATACACTTTCTTGTCAGTAAAATTCCCAATTTGGAACGAACAAAGGGAGGTAATCGCTTTATGCGGAATTTCAACCGATATCACAACGCAAAAGGTTGGTGAAGATCAACTCAGGCTCATGTCTCATGTGGTAGAGCAAAACCCGGCTTTTGTGATCCTTACGGACCCTGAAGGTAATATTGAGTATGTTAACAGAAAGTTCACAGAGGAAATCGGTTATCAACCTGAAGAAGTGATCGGAAAAAACCCGAGAATATTAAAATCCGGATATACCTCCCGCGAAGAATATCAGAATCTCTGGCAAACCATAAAAAGCGGCAAAGAATGGCGGGGTGAATTTCGAAACCGCCGTAAGGATGGCACCCTTCTCTGGGAATCTGCCTTAATTTCTCCGATGTTCAATACAAAAGGAGAAATCACCCATTTCCTGGCGATCAAGGAAAACATCTCTTCAAGAAAAGAAGCAGAATTTGAGTTGATGCGGCTAAACCAGGGATTGGAAGAAAGAGTGAATCAAAGGACGATCGAGCTGCATGAGGCGAATATAGCCCTTGAAAAAGCCTCCAAACTTAAAGATGAATTCCTGGCAAGTATGAGCCATGAACTTCGGACTCCCCTGACAGGGGTATTGGGATTATCCGAGGCGATGCAAAAGGGAGTTTATGGAAATCTAAATGAGAAACAGGTGACGATTCTTCAAACCATTGAAGAAGGCGGCAGGCACCTGTTGAATCTGATCAATGATATTCTCGACCTGTCCAAGATCGAAGCCGGAAAAACGGAACTTGAACCCAACGTCGTTAGCGTTGATGAGGTTTGCCAGGCAAGCCTGCGGATGGTCAAGCAAATTGCCACCTCACGGCAGCAGAAACTGACATTAACCCAGAACCCGATTGACATGTATTTCTACGCAGATTCAAAAAGGATCAAACAGATTCTGGTCAATCTTCTTGGTAATGCGGTCAAATTCACACCTGAAACCGGTGAGGTTGGGTTGGAAGTAATTGGTGATACTTTAAAGGATGAGATCACGTTTACGGTTTGGGATACCGGAATTGGTATTGCCGAACAGGACATGGAAAAACTCTTTAAACCTTTCGTTCAAATTGATAGCAGTCTGTCGAGAAACTATGCAGGTACCGGACTAGGCTTATCTCTTGTTGATCGGCTTGTGAAATTACACGGTGGGGTTGTCCAGGTGGCGAGCGAGGTCGGCAAAGGCAGCAGGTTCACTGTCACAGTACCCTGGCATCAAGAAAAAGTTGAAGACACAGTAAAACAATTAACCGCTCAGAAAGAAATTTCCATTCAAACACTTGCAATTAATAAACAAAAACAGGATTTGGGAAATATTTTGATAGTAGAAGATAATGAGGTGAATAGCGCAATGCTATCCGATTATCTTGTTTATAAGGGATACAATACCTCAATTGTGAATTCCGGGCAGGAAGCATTATCCACAATCGGGAAGTCGTCACCAGATGTAATACTAATGGATATTCAAATGCCGGGTATCAATGGTCTCGAGGTTATTCGGGCCGTGCGACAAATGCAAGGGAATATATCTAGGGTTGGTATTATTGCGTTGACCGCCCTGGCGATGTCGGAAGACCGTCAACGCTGCCTGGATGCCGGGGCAGATGACTATATATCCAAACCAGTGGATATGGATGGATTACTAATCGCAATTACAAATTTAAGAGGGAAAAACAAATGAGCAATCCACTTATTCTGATCATTGATGACAACTTAACCTCGAGAGAGACTTTAAAAGCACTGTTATTTGACTCGGGTTACGATATTATCACTGCCGACTCGGGCAAAACGGGGTTGGAAAAAGCCATCGAGAAATTGCCAGACGTGATCCTTTTGGATGTAATGATGCCAGGTATGGATGGTTATGAAGTAACCCGGCAGATTCGCCAGGATCCAAAACTTTGTGAAGTACCCATCATCATGATCACAGCCCTTGATGACCGGTATTCACGATTAATGGGGTTGAAAGCAGGGGCAGATGATTTTCTGTCAAAACCCTATGACAGCATGGAATTGGAAATAAGATTGCGCGGTTTGCATCAAGTCGCTCGCTATCGGCATTTACGCGAGGAACGCGAAAAACTTCAACAGGCTTATAAACTTCTTGAAAAACAAAATGAAGAACTTAAGAATTTGTCTGCGAAAATGGTTGAGGTTCAGGAGACAGAACAACGGCGATTAGCGGTCGAATTGCATGATGATTTTGGGCAGTTATTAACTGGACTTAAACTCAGCCTTGAGAAATCTTTTCTCGCGGATGAAAAGACCATTCGCAATGAAATTCAACAGTCATTGGATATCGTAAACCTATTACATAAACAGGTTCGTGAATTGGTATTAAATCTTCGCCCGGCGATATTGGATGATCTTGGTCTTTTCGCTGCCCTTGACTGGTTTTTTACACGGTTTTCTCAACAAACAGGTATTCATGTGATTCATAATGTCAACCGGCTTGAAGAGAAGCGGTTCCAGAATAGCATTGAAACCAGTATTTTTCGATTAGTCCAGGAAGCTCTAACCAATGTTGCACGCCATGCTGAGGTTAAAGAAGTTATGGTTACAATTAATCTGGAGTCAAAATCGATAAAAGTTGCTGTTGTTGATAGTGGAAAGGGATTTGATGTCAATGCGTTGGTACCAGGAAATTCCACTGGAATTTCTGGAATGCGCGAAAGGGTTTCCTGGGTTGGAGGTAGTTTCAATCTCAATTCAACGCCCGGTGAAGGGACGATCGTTGAATGTGAGTTTCCGATATCAGGAAGGGAGTGACCCATGCCGATAACCGTTCTACTCGCAGATGACCATAAATTGATCAGGCAAGGCATGAAAGCGATGCTTACTTCACAAGATGATATTCTTGTAATGGGCGAAGCTGCTGATGGAACTGAAGCGCTTTCAATGGTAGAGACCTTAAAACCTGATGTGATACTGTTGGATGTGATGATGCCAAATCTGAATGGGATTGAAGTCGCCTGCCAGATCCATCAAAGGGGACTAAAGACGCGCATTGTAATTCTCTCAATGCATGCAAATGCGAGTTATGCAGTACGGGCACTTCACAATGGAGCCCTCGGCTACGTGATCAAGGATGCTGATTTTTCTGAAATTATTGCCGCCATCCGGAGCGCCAGCATTGGGAAGAGATATCTGAGTTCTTTCATAGCGGATGAAGTAATCGAGATGCTGTTAACTAATGAAGGAGAAAAATCCGGTTCGATTGACATGCTCAGTGCCCGGGAAAGAGAAGTGCTCCAGCTCATCGCCGAGGGAAATACAAATACTGCAATTGCCAATAAATTAACCCTGAGTGTGCGTACGGTTGAAGCCCATCGGGCAAGAATCATGGCAAAACTGCGCATTAATTCTCATGCAGAACTTGTTCGGCTCGCGGTTCAGCAGGGACTGGTCGACTCATAGCCTAGGTAATTTCCGCCTTGCGAGGGTGCAGATTCAGAAGAGGTAATACCGTATAACTGCGAATTAATTCAATTCCCCTTTCCGTATACGATGATAAGTAAGGGTTCTTTTAATAATATGGTAGACGTCGTCCGGAAACCTGGGAACAACCATGGAATTAAGCTATCAAATGACCAATGTAAAATTTAATCTTTCAAAAAAAGCCACCATTCTGGTGATTGACGACGAACCTTTGGTTCGTTTGACTATCGAAGGGATGTTTATTCAGGAAAATCTTGAACTAATTTTTGCTGAAAACGGAACTTCAGGTTTAGCCCTTGCGCAAAGTGTTTTGCCAGATGCAATCCTGCTTGATCTCATGATGCCGGATATTGATGGATACGAAATTTGCCGCCGGATGCGCTCGAATCCTGACCTGGCTGAAGTACCCATCATCATGATCACAGCAATTGATAATCGCGAGGCCAGGCTGGCCGGTTTGAATGCCGGGGTCGATGATTTTCTTACCAAACCATTTGACAGCCTCGAAATCCAAATAAAGGTCAAAAACATCTTGAAGCTAAATCGCTTTCGCAATTTGATCGATCAACGAAATGATCTGCTTCGAGCAAATGAAGAATTGGTCAACACCTACGATAAGACGATTGAGGGATGGTCAAGAGCTTTAGACCTGAGGGATCAGGAAACCGAGGGACATACCATTCGCGTAGTTGAGACATCACTGAAATTAGCACGCCTGACCGGGATAGATGAATCCGCGCTTGTGCATTTTCGTCGAGGTGCGCTACTTCATGACATTGGAAAGCTGGGAATCCCTGATGCTATTTTGTTGAAACCCGGGAAATTAACGGATGAAGAATGGGTGACCATGCGGATGCATCCAGTTTACGCTTACGAATGGCTTTCCAACATCGATTACTTATTGCCTGCACTTGATATTCCCTATTGTCATCATGAAAGGTGGAATGGATCAGGGTATCCGCGCGGATTGAAGGGAACAGACATACCGCTGGCCGCCCGGATCTTCTCGATCATTGATGTTTGGGATGCTCTCAGGTCAGAGCGGCCCTATCGAAAAGCATGGCCGGAAAATGAAGTTAGAGCCTATATTGCTGAGAAAAAAGGGATCGAATTCGAACCTATGCTTGTGGACATTTTCCTGGAAAAGATGGCGATACAAGGAATCGCAGATTAAAAAAACTTCCTCGATTTTTTTGGGGGGCGTGAGGGGGCGTGCACCCGTCAAAAATTTAGTTTAGCTTTAAATCGCAAATACTTCCCTCTTTAGGAAGTATTTTTGTGGGGCGAGAGGGGGTCGAACCCTCACAGTGTCACCACCGATGGATTTTAAGTCCGTTGCGTCTGCCTATTCCGCCATCGCCCCGAAACCGCTATATGTGGGGGTTAAATGTATTTCAGACCAGCATACATACTAGATGTGAAAGATCAGCAAAAATGAATAAATAAATCCCCCGAGTTTATCATTTGCCTTATTTTTTAACATTTTTGATCTCAAAAAATGGGTTTTTGGGACACTAATCAGGATTCGGGATACGCTATAAAAGGAAATGGCGTTCAATAAACAAATAGGTATGATCTGTATCAAATAGTTCATAAAGCTGCTCCACACAAGCCACTTTGGAGGTATGACCCATCAAGGGGGGAAGATACTACCAAAACTGGTGTTTCCTGGAAAGAAAAAGCCTTAGCAAACACCCAAATTCAGAACACTAAAATGATAAACTCAGGTACTAGATGTGAAAGATCAGCAAAAATGAATAAATAAATCCGGTGGACTTCACCTGGCGCTTTTCCACGCCTTGATTCCAAGGTATGTGAACAACGCAGTCCAGGTACATCCAATAATTAACGCAACGCCAATTGTTTTTTCAAGCGGTCCTATTGTAAGCACGACCAGTAGCGGGAAGTATCCCATTACCCAATCCGCGATTGCTAATGCTTTTCCTGATATTGTCATGTCATGCTCCTCCCTCAATTATCACACTTGTATAGGACATCGTTTTCCTGAATATTCATCAATGGGGTACTGTAAGAATTCGATATCTTTCCAGTGAACATGGCACAATGCCCATCAAGCTCATTGTCATCATAATACCATCCATATATGACAAAGTAGATAGCTTGCGGATCGCCATCAAAAGTAATATAGTATGCGCCTTGCTCTTCGTTATACCAGGAGCTTCTTACAGTACCATAAACACAAAGGGTTTTCCCAACATCCGAAATCGTAACACTTGACCATAACCTACAGGAATTTGAAGTAACAGATGGTGTTTGATGGTATAAGATTACATGATGAAATTCAGGTGTCAGCGTTTTTATCGTTTGTCTGGTAATTGTTGGGGCTATGTAATTAGGATGAAGTGATTCATTATTTGAATTGCCTATTACTAACATCCCAATGAAAGTTAATACAACTCCAATTATGAACCAAACTATGCGCCTACTGGATTTCTTATTATTCTTCGATACTATCAGATCTCTATTACAGAACCTACAAATTACTGCATCATCCTGGATTTCCTCTGCGCAGTAAGGACACTTTTTCATATTCCCCTCCTATGGATTAAACAACATTACGACTAATATTTATTATATATAAATTTACAAATGAAGATGTTTGATTGGGGGGCGAGAGGGGGCGTGCACCCGTAATTCCTTTTTGAAGTGCTGTTAACAAAAACACCCCAATTGTTGGAGTGTAGTTTGTGGGGTGAGAGGGGGCTTGCATCCGTCAAAAATTTAGTTTAGCTTTAAATCGCAAATACTTCCCTCTTTAGGAAGTATTTTTGTGGGGCGAGAGGGGGTCGAACCCTCACAGTGTCACCACCGACGGATTTTAAGTCCGTTGCGTCTGCCTATTCCGCCATCGCCCCAAATCCAACTCGATTTTAACTCATTTTCCGTTTTTTGGCATAAAAACCATCACCTTTACTGGGGTATAATCAATCAGGGGATAGGATAATTTCGGAAAGAGTGAATTCCGAAAACACCAGGTTTGAAAAGTACTCTGAGACTTTCAGTACACATTTTTATATATTTTCATTCTCAGATTATTTTCAGCAACGCTGCCTGAATTATTACAGTTTTAAGTGTGAAATACCTCTGAAAGGGGCTGAAAATGAAATTAACTGAAGTCCCAAAATATTACAAATCTGACAAGATCACCCCAATCCCAGAAAAAAGTGTTTTCTACGAAGACGATGATGGTTGGATTTTACGGGTAAGCATCTATCCTGGTTTTACCGTGTCCGAATTTGGTAATCCATCCAACAAACATTTTTGCCGGCCGTCGATAATCGTCTTGAATTAACCCGGTTGGTTATCACACCTGGTTATACTAACCCCCCCTTTTTTTTCTTCTCAACGCGATTTGATTGACTGATTCGCTTTTACGATTCTTGCCCAGGATGAGTAAAAATGCACCAGCGGTGAAGAGAGCCTTCCCGCTGCGGATGCCTGCCTGATCACGGTGCGCAGGCTTTCTGCGTCGCCGAAATCAGGAACCAGCGAATACGCCCTGCCAATTTCAGAGGGGTGATGTCCATCAGATCCGGCTGTGCCTGGCAAATGGTGCTCGCGGGCGAAATGCTCTGCTTCGGTGTTATTGGCGCGATTCAGAACGCGGGCATTAATCACCTCGATGGCATCCACCAGCGGGGCTAATTTAATTAAAGATTCCAATGACCAGCCGGAGCGCTGTGGGTCGAACGGGTGGGATACGCTGATGAAAGCTCCCTGGTCACGCAGGCGCTTCAAGGCTTCCATTGGCTCAAGCCCTTTGGGAACTTCGCGGGTCACAAAAGCCGCCAGGAATTCACCCTCAGTGGTTTGAACCTCCTCGCCCACGATCACCAGGTCGGGTGCGGAAGCATGGGCTTCGAGCGCACCTGCCAGGTAGTTATGGTCGGTTACCACCACGCGGTCCAAGCCATGCGCACGCGCCGACTTAATGAGATCGTTGATCGATGTGAGGCTATCAGGTGAATGGAATGTATGGCAGTGAAAATCAACCTTCAACAATATGCGCATCTCCACTGACCAGTCCCAGCTTTTTCCCCGAAACGGACCAAACCAGCAACCCAACACCAAGGTTGATCCAGAAAGTGACCAGTCGGAAGAGCAGGGTGGCTGCAACGGCAACGCCAGGTTGAATGTTGAACAGAATCGTCATGAGTAATGCCATCGAGGCTTCGACCACTCCCATCCCTCCCGGGATGGTCGTGATATTGGCGATGCTTGCTGAAAAGGCATAGATCAGGATCGCTGAAGCGGCTAAAGGAAGGGATGGAGTCATCCCTAAACCGCACAGGATAAAGAATAGTACCGCACCTTCACTGGCTCTTGACACAACTCCCAGGAAAAATGTCATAGATAGATGGGCAGTAGAAAAAAGCGCAGGGTGCCCGTCGATGCAGGTGTGCAGGTCCTGGAAGAGCTGCTTATAAACAGGAATCTTCTCCCCCATGGTTGCCATTTCAGTATCCTTGTGTTTCACACGCAGGAACATGGTGGCAAGGACGAATAACAATAGCACCAGCACGAACATAGGCCAGAATGCCGGATAAGCGATCACGCCAAACGCTGTTAATAGGAAGATACTCAGGTTATCCGAAATTTGTTCAAGTAAATAGATCGAAGAGGCCTGAATCGCAGGTTGACCAGCCAGCCTGAACAGCCAGAGAGATTTATAGGAATCGCCGATGCGCGCGGGTGCCGCGTCCAGCGGCAGACTTGCCATAAATAATTGCAATGAATTTGCAAACGATATTCCCTTAATTCCAGAGATACGCAGTGCCAGAACTCGTTTTAGGAATCGCAGGGAGTTGCTAAAAAAAGCCAATCCTAATGCCAATCCAAAGAACTCCCAATTGCAGTCTTGGAAATTCTGGCTGACATTTTTTATCCCGCTGATCAGGAGAAGTCCCACGATGGCAATTAGGCCAAGGACAAGGCTTGGCATAAGCTGTTTAAGGGGAGTGATCCATTTCTTTTGCATTGGAATGTTCTCAATTTTGATTATACATTTGATTTGCATCCTATAGTCATTACATGCTTGCAAGGTGGTCAGTTTCCAAAAACATTCCAAAAACAAGGACCATTTGACAATTAAGTTAAAAAACTTGATAATAGGAATGCATTCCAACTCCATAAATGATGGAGAAACCAAAAAAGTCAGGAAAAGGAGAAAAGAAGTGAAACGCTTATCTTTGATTTTGGTTATGGTTTTTGTGGTTGCTCTGGTACTAAGCGGATGTGCGAAACCGGCAGTGGTTAAGGTAGCGACCGATGCCACATTTGCACCTTTTGAATCCACCGATGATAAGGGCAACCTCGTCGGGTATGATATCGATTTGATGAACAAGATTGCCGAAAAAGCAGGAATCGAATTTCAATGGGAAAATGTCCCGTTCGATTCAGCCCTGGCAGGGCTAGCCTCATGCCAGTACGATGCTGCCATTGCTGCCATCAGCATCACTGATGAACGTAAAGCCTCCATGCTGTTTTCTGATCCATATCTCGATGCTGGTCTGATTGTGGTAGTCAACAAAGCCACGACAGACATCAACAGCCTGGCTGACCTGAAGAATAAAACCATTGCTGCCCAGTTAGGCACCACCGGTGAAATTGAAGCCCAGAAGATTGAGGGTGTGACCTACAAACCTTACGACTCCTATGAACTGGCTTTCCTTGAACTGGCCAATAAGGGCGTAGACGCCGTGATCGCCGATAACCCGGTCGCAATGGGATACATCACTGCCAACCCCGAAAAAGTAAAAGCAGTTGGTGAGGTGTTCAATAATGACCAGTACGGTATTGCCATTTGCAAAGACAATGCTGACCTGCAAACAAAGATCAATAAGGCTCTTAAAGAATTGATTGACGCCGGTTATTTAAATGAACTGGCGGGTACCTGGCTAAAGTAAACAGGGAATTCATAACTGCGGGGGGAAACCCCCGCAGATTCTATATCCAAGGATTCTCAGATGGCATTTCTACGATCACGGAAATCTGATCAAAAAAAATCATTGAATTTAAAGAAAATAAATTGGGCGAAATTTGATAAGTGGTGGATCCTGGTGGTCGCAGTAGTTTTATTGACCATTGGTCTCGCCCTATTTAAACCGGATCCATACCTGAACATAATCAATTTTATAAAAAATGGACTCTGGATGACGATAAAGGTCACCCTGATTTCTTTTGCAATCGTGCTCGTGTTAGGGTTGATCGTCGCACTGGCAAGGCTTTCAAAAGTAAAAATAATTAAAGGCATCTCCACGGTTTATGTTGAGGTGATTCGCGGGATTCCCATCCTTGTACAACTCTTCATCTGGTATTTTGTTGTTCCATCCATCATCCAGGAACTTGGCGCATCCTGGAATATCCCTGCATTCGTTAATTACAATGCCAATCCGGAGGTGATGGCAATATTAGGATTGTCGTTTGGGTATTCAGCCTACATGAGCGAGGTCTACCGGGCAGGGATCCAAAGTATCTCGAAGGGGCAGATGGAAGCAGCCCGCAGCCTGGGGATGACTTATTTTCAGGCTATGTCGCATGTAATCCTGCCACAGGCGGTACGAGTCATCCTCCCGCCGGTTGGAAACGAGTTTATCACATTGCTGAAGGATTCCTCGTTGATTTCTGTAATGGGTGTGGCTGATCTCACCCGGCGCGGACGCGAGTTCCAGGGAAAATACTATATTGCCATCGAACCCTGGATTATGGTAGCGCTGGTGTACCTGATCATGACCCTGCTGGCTACCCGTTTGGTTACCTGGATGGAACGTGAATTCAAGATGGAGAAATAACATGACGCCAATCATCCAGATCTCAAATGTACACAAGCATTTTGGCAGCGTTCATGCTCTCAAAGGGATTAGCCTTGACATCGAAAAAGGCGAGGTTGTCGTCATTATTGGTCCCTCCGGCTCCGGAAAATCAACCCTGCTGCGCTGTATCAACCGCCTGGAGGAATTCGATGCGGGAAACATCACGGTGGATGGCATCCCATTGGATTCGGCAGAAAATATCAACGCGGTTCGCACTGAAGTGGGCATGGTCTTTCAGCAATTCAACCTGTTCCCGCATTTGTCTGTGCTCAACAATATCACCCTGGCGCAAAAGATCATCCGCAAACGCTCTGCAATCGAAGCCGAGAATATTGCCCGGCAATTGCTGGTGAAAGTTGGTATCCCTGAAAAGGCGGATTATTTCCCCGGGCAGCTTTCCGGTGGGCAGCAGCAGCGTGTGGCTATTGCCCGTGCACTGGCGATGAATCCGAAGATCATGTTATTCGATGAACCCACCAGCGCCCTTGATCCCGAGATGATCCAGGAGGTGTTGGATGTGATGATGAGTCTGGCGAAAGAAGGGATGACGATGGTTGTTGTCTCTCACGAGATCGGTTTTGCCAAGGCAGCTGCCGACCGGGCAATACTCATGGATGGCGGTTTGATCATCGAGCAAGCTACCCCTGAAGTGTTATTCGACCATCCTAAAGAAGAAAGAACAAAGGCATTCCTGAGTAAAGTTCTATAACAAACCTTTCTGTAATCTCCTTGAAAAAGGAGATTATTCATTAATATTGCTGAATTTTTGACTTTTAACCTCAAACGTGTTATTCTCTTTACTTGCGAAGAGAATTTTTATAAAGGACGGTGCAATGCATCGAGAGCGCGTGTCAGATAATGTTTATTGGTTTCAGAGTGAAGTTTACGCCCAGGTCACCGCAGGGGCGATCACTGGTCCGCAATGGGCGGTGGTGATCGATACCCTGGCATTACCGGATGAAGCTATTGAGATCAGGAGTTACGTTGAAGAGACGCTCGGCGTGCCGGTGCGTTATGTGATCAACACACATTACCATGCCGATCATGCCTGGGGAAATTGTTTCTTCCCCGGGGCGACGGTTATTTCACATGCGCTGAGCCGGGCGATCATGCTGGAAAAAGGTGCAGCGTCATTAGAAACGGTTAAAAAGCAGAATCCTTTATTCAAACAGGTAAAATTGATCGAACCCCATATGACTTTCAATGAGGGTCAGTTGATGATGAGAGTTGGAAAGAAAACCCTCATCCTGTCACCGATGGCAGGACATTCAATTGATGGAATTTCGGTGCTGGTAGAAGAGGACCGGGTGCTGTTCGCGGGCGATGCATTCATGCCCATTCCCTACGTTGTGGATGGCGACCCCGACACATTGACAGCTTCCATTAAAACGATTGGCAAGATGGGACTGGAAAATATCATCCAGGGGCACGGCGATATCATCCTGCGGGGTGAGATCGAAGAAGCCACGCGCGAAAACCTGGCATACCTGGCTGCAGTTCGTAAGGCAGTAAGAGCAGCTGCCAAGAAACGCGATCCGATGGAAGCCCTGGCGGAGATTGATATCGAATCCTGTGGCAAAAGCAGGGTTACCCTGGCAGGGCTTGGGGTTGAACTGCATAAGCGAAATGTGGCGTACCTTTACCGCCACCTGGAAGATGAAACCCCGACTGAATAAATAAAAGAATCCGGAGAAAAATCCGGATTCTTTTTTTTAACTACTCTGGCTTTCCTTTTTCTTTTGAAAATAAGCGCGCAGACCAACCGCACGCTCGGTTCCTTCACGCAAGCGCTTCAAATTTGGTTTCAAGGCATATAAAACAATAATCAAAGCCATCGCACCATAGGCGACAAATTCCCAGGGACCCTGACCGTTGATGGCACGGATGAGAAAAAGGGTGAGTGAGAATAATGCGATACTAATGGTTGTCACCGAAGCATAACCAATAATGATAAATACCAGGATCACAAGTGGAAGGATGACCATCGAGCTTGGCGGGAACAGGGCAATCGCACCTCCCAAAGTCGTTGCGCCGCCAGCCCCTCCGCGAAATACAAGTTTCTTATCAGCATTGCGTTCGATAAGGAAGATCGAGTAAACCTGACCAACAACTGCCAGGATCACGGCAAACACTTTCACCCATAGGTAACCTGGGACGAGGAGACCTGCCAGGTATCCAGCCAGGATAGCCTTACCGGCATCCAGTAGAGAGGTCATCGCCCCTGCCAGCAAACCTGCTGCGCGCATAGCGTTGGTACCGCCAACCCTGCCGCTGCCGATCAGGCGGATATCTTTGCCACTGAGCAGCTTGACTACTAAAAGCCCGACCGGTATCGATCCGATCAGATATGAAAATATTATTATGAGGATTACCTTTAAAAACATTACCATTCTCCTGTTGTTCTACTGGTGATATAACCCCTAAATTATAGTAGAGATGCTGAAAATTGATTATAGAAATACTGCTATCAGGCAAAACAGGCAGGTAAGTAACGTGGGTTCCAGCCAAATTCCCTGGTTCTGGCGATGATCTTCAATATTTCCAGCTAGGATGATGAGAGCAAATAAGAATCCTATTAGGATTAACCCAAACTGGATCGGTTTGAGGGGAAGGTAATATAATCCGGCAGCAATACTGGTCAGAACAATTGAGATACCAATTGCCCAGGGATTTATAGACCCTGTTGAGGTACGCAGCATCAGGCTCCTGGCTGACACCATGAAAGCAGCTGGTGCCAAAGCCGCAAGAACCAGGTAAAGTCTTGACCCGGAGCCGCGCAAGGCAATCGTAAGTGTCAGAAATAGAGCCAGCGAAACCGCCGTCAGGCTGATGATAGCCAGGGGGCTGCGGTTATCCCCGGGATCAACCGATATATACTCCGACACCAGCACCCCGGTAAGCAGTAAGCCGCCCAGGGCGAACACTCCCCACCAGGCAGGAGATACTTCGAGGACATTTAGGGGAACGCCAATAACCATGGCAGTTAATGCAGGGATGAACCAATGTCTCCAGCGTGTTTTTTCCTCGAAATAGGGATGATCTGAGATTATCCAATCACAACCTGCAGTTGCCAGCGCAGCCACCAGGATCGAGATAATGGTAACAAAGTTGAGGTTAAGCTCGAAAAGAAATCCGGGCAGCTGGAGTGTGAGGGATTTGGCAGGAAAAGAAATAACTGCTGTAAGCGAATACGCGATGAGGATCATTGCCATCACCACGCTAAAACGGTTTATATCAGGCAGGTTTCGATGTTCATTCACTCCTCTATTTTACATTCCTTGGGAGAAAACGGGGGTCTGGTCGTGAAAAAGGAGAAACAGGCATCTATGGTAAAATCAAAGCCGATATGGAACAACCTCGAATAACCCTAATTGGAACTCCCCCGCGGATGTTTAGGACCTTTTTGGCTGGATTTAATACTGTTGCCAACCACGTCTACTTGATCCTCTTACCAGTGGTAATTGATCTCGTGTTATGGCTGGGACCGAAACTACGGTTGAAGACATTGCTTTTACCCGTTATCGATGAGTTGACAAAAGAGATGATTCTAGTGGCACCGACTGACCTGGTGGAAACTGTAAAATCCACTCAGACCTTATGGTCGCAAACACTCGATCATTACAATCTTGCCACTGCAATTCGCACCCTACCTGTTGGGATTCCCAGCCTGATGGCCCGGCTCTCTCCAATGGACTCACCACTTGCCTGGAATCCGATCATTGAATTATCGTCAATCAATTGGGCAGTTGCGTCTTTAGGCATCCTGATGACACTGGGATTCCTGCTCGGCAGCCTCTACTTTTACATGATCACGCTGGAGACTGAAAAAGACAGGAAAAATTTCGATTTTAAAGAATATCTTCTTAATTATGTAAACAGCCTGGCTTTGTTTGGTTTATTACTTGGTGTAGCCATCCTGATCTCAATTCCCCTTTTGATCATCCTTTCTTTGCTTTCATTGTTCGGACCCAGTATCGCCCAATTCTTCATCCTGCTCGCCGGGTTTGGCTTACTTTGGATAATCATCCCGCTGATCTTCAGTGTTCATGGTATCTTTGTACTTAAGAAAAAACCCGTTCAATCTGCCATATTCTCGATCCGTTTGGTGCGATTTTTCCTGCCGGGAACCGGGTTGTTTTTTATGACTGCCGCGCTCGTGAGCGAATTGTTGAATAAACTCTGGATGCTGCCGGAACCCAACACCTGGTTAATGCTGCTGGGCGTGGGAGGGCATGCTTTTGTCGTGACTGGTCTAGTTGTAGCCAGTTTTATTTACTACCGCGAAGGTTTGCGTTGGATGCAGGATAATATGGTGCTGTTGGCCAGTCAACGAAAAAACGCGCAAACGAATGGAGGGACACCCATTGAGCAATAACGAAGTCGCCTCTTACGGCGCCAAGGATATCCAGGTATTGGAAGGGTTGGAGGCAGTACGCCGCCGCCCTGGCATGTATGTTGGTGGAACCGACTTAAAGGCATTACACCACCTGGTTTACGAAGTCGTGGATAACTCGATCGATGAAGCGTTGGCTGGCGCTTGTAACCGCATCGAAATCACAATAAATGAGGATAGCAGCGTGACCGTTGTTGATAACGGACGCGGTATCCCGGTGGATATCCACCCGGAGAAGAAAAAATCCGCGCTGGAAGTGGTGATGACAGTGCTGCACGCAGGCGGTAAGTTTGGTCATTCGTCATATAAGGTATCTGGCGGTCTGCACGGTGTCGGTGTTTCAGCGGTTAATGCGCTTTCCGAGTGGTGCGAGGTGCATGTTTACCGCGATGGTCAGGAGTATTTCCAGCGCTATGAGCGCGGTATTCCCAAGGAACCGGTGAAAGCCATCGGGAAAGTTCCCAAGGAAAAAACCGGCACCTTAACTACCTTCCGATTCGACACCGAGATCTTCAAGGGTGAGTTGGATTTCAAGTTCGAAACCCTCGCTCAACGCTTCCGCGAAATGGCCTTTGTTACCCGTAACGTGCTCATCAAGTTAATGGACAAACGCACCCCTGAACGCGAGACCACGTTCCTCTTCGAGGGTGGAATCAATTCCTTTGTGCGATTCATCAACCGCAACCGCGAAACGCTACATCCGGTCTTTTACGTTGAAAAAGAGGTTGATCACATTGGAATTGAAGCTGCAGTGCAATTCACTGATTCATATAATGAGTCCATCTATTCATTTGCCAATACGATCAATACCATTGATGGCGGCACTCACCTGACCGGATTACGCATGGCAATCACCCGCGTGATCAATGATTATGCGCGGCGGACCAATTTACTCAAAGACGCTGACCCGAATTTCACCGGGGATGACACCCGCGAGGGGATGACAGCTATCGTCAGCATCAAACATCCCGACCCGCAATTTGAAAGCCAGACTAAGGTCAAGTTGATGAACCCAGAGGTTCAGACCTATGCCCAGCAGGTGATCGGTGAAGCGTTTGGTGCCTTCCTTGAGGAGAACCCGGCAGCCGCCAAAGCGATCGTACAGAAATGCCTCACCTCTGCCCGCGCGCGTGATGCAGCCCGTAAAGCTCGCGATCTTGTCATCCGCAAGTCAGCCCTCGAAAGCCTGACGCTTCCAGGAAAACTGGCAGATTGCTCGGAGCGCGACAGTTCCAAAACCGAGATTTATATCGTCGAAGGGAATTCCGCAGGCGGTTCAGCCAAACAGGGACGTGACCGCCACTTCCAGGCGATCCTGCCGCTGCGAGGAAAGATCCTCAATGTGGAACGTGCCCGACTGGATAAGATGCTCGGCAACGAGGAGATCAAATCCATGATTTCAGCGTTCGGCACGGGTATTGGCGACAATTTCGATATCAAGAATCTGCGCTACGGACGTATCATCATCATGACAGATGCCGATGTTGACGGTGCACACATCCGTACCCTGCTGTTGACCCTGTTCTTCCGCTATCTGCCTGCGCTCATCGAAAACGGACATGTGTACATTGCCCAACCGCCGTTGTACCGGATTTCCTATAAGAATGATCATCGCTATGTATACAACGATGCGGATAAAGATGCTTATATGAAACAGTTAGGTGCACAGGCTGAAAAAGCCACCATGCAGCGTTACAAGGGTTTGGGAGAGATGAATCCCGAACAGTTATGGGAGACAACAATGAACCCGGAAACCCGTACCTTACTGCAGGTTTCGGTGGAAGATGAACCGGCTGCTGACCGAACTTTTGATATGCTGATGGGCTCTGAGGTACCTCCGAGAACGCGTTTCATCACCACTCACGCGCATGCGGTTCGTAACCTGGATATCTAGCCAAGCAATTTCCCCGGCGAATTCTACCGGGGAATTTTTTTTAACAATGATCAGAAAATCCTACTAGAGTCCAAGATTCTTTTACACTTTCAACCTGTAACCCACACCCGGCTCCGTGTGAATATAGGATGGTCTGGAAGGGTCCGGTTCGAGCTTGTGCCGCAGGTTGCTGATGTTGACCCGCAGAATATGCAAATCGTCATATCCCTCACCCCATACCTGTCTTAATAACTGGCGATTAGTAAGCACTTTCCCTGCATAGGTTATCAATGTTCTAAGAATGTCATATTCGGTAGGAGTTAGTTGTATTTCTGTACCTTTTATGGTAACCAGGCGGCTTGCCCGGTCAACTACCAGGTCCCCGATCGTGAACACGGGTTCAGAATTCCCTGTTGCCTGCCGGCGCATGACTGTTCTTATTCTTGCTAATAACTCTCCCATACCGAAAGGTTTGGTCAAGTAATCATCAGCGCCTGCGTCTAAAGCGGCAATTTTGTCTTCTTCCTGTTCACGTACCGATAAAATAATGATAGGTATTTTTGACCACTCCCGAATCCGCCTGGTTACTTCAACCCCATCGATATCAGGGAGTCCCAGGTCGAGAATGACGAGATCTGGTCGAATGAGGGTAACGGAAGATAGAGCCAATTTACCTGTATTGGCTTCACTAACAATGAATCCCTGACCGTTTAATGCAACACGTAGAAATCTTTGGATTGCGATTTCATCGTCAACCACAAGTACTTTCAAACCAAAAAGGGTCATTTTGGTACCCCCTTGGGCAGCGAAATGGTAATCGCCGTCCCGCCGCCGGGACGATTAGAGGCTTTTATTGTCCCGTGTAAAGCCTCGATTATTCCTTTGCTGATCGCCAACCCAAGACCTGTTCCATTGACACTTTCAGGACGTGATACACGATAAAATTTATCAAAAACCTTTTCAAGGTCTTCCTGGGGAATGCCAATACCCCGATCACTAATTTTTATTGAAATCTCTTTTTCATTTTGAGTAACGTCTATCTCAATTTGTGAATCTTTTGGTGAATATTTTATTGCATTGTCAATCACATTCACCAGCGCTTGACCGAACAGGGCAAAATCCATTGTGACAAGCGGCAAGTCGTCAGGAACATTCACGACGATTGGTTTCTTGCCCAAACGCTCCTCGAGCTGGTCCAGTGCAGCTCCAATGGCGTCCTGCACGTCACCAGGCTCTAATTTGAGGTGAATGGCATTGGCTTCAAGGCGGGTCATATTCAATAAATTTCCCACCAGGCGGTTAAGCCTCTCAGCTTCGCTGTACGCAGTTTCAAGCAGGCTGTTTTTATCTTCCTGGTTGATCACCAGGGATTCTTCTCGCAAGCTGCTGAGAGCGCCAGTGATACTCACCAAGGGGGTGCGTAAGTCATGTGAGATCGAATTAAGCAAAGCGGTTTGCAGTTTTTCCGTCGCCTGCAATAATTCTGCTTGCCTGGCTTGCTCAGCAAGGCTGGCACGTTCCACTGCTAATGCTGCCTGGTTGGCGAAGGCATTAAACGTTTGTCGTTGTTCGGTTGACAAGAATTTGCTGCCTTCCTGTGGATGAATTCCAAGCACGCCTATTTGTCCGTGGGCAGTTTTCAACGGTTGACAGCGAAGAGTCGCAGCTGGCAATGTATCCGTTCCAAGGCCGGCGGGTTGATCATGCTCAAAACCCCAGGTGGCGACCGCAATTTCATTGGCGTCAGGAGAATACCCAGGTGAGGAGGCAAAAACCTTTAGTTTTCCATTTTCGGGTAGAAAAATTGCCGCATCGCGGCCAAGTACCTGGCTGATATTTGAAATAATGATATTTGCCACTTGAGTGAGATCGGTGGCCGAGGTAAGTTCCTTTCCGAGTTTGTATAACGCTGACGTGTGGGCTTCTCTTTGGATTGCGGCTTCTGCCTGCGCTTTGGTGCGTAACGTGAGCGTACTAACGACAAGGCTGATGAGAAACAACCCTATAAAAGTGATGAAATATTGTGTATCTGAAACAGCAAAGGTTAAATAGGGAGGAACCAGAAAGTAATCGAATGCCAAAACCCCAAGGATGGAAGTTAACAATGCTGGTCCCTTGCCAAGGTAGACCGCAGCGATCATTGTTCCGACCAGGTAAAGCATCACCAGGTTTACAGGCTCGAGATTTTTATGCACGAGACGTCCAATAAGGGTTGTGAGTGTCACGATACCCATGGCAACCAGGTACCGCCAGAAGGGTTGGTGAGGATGCCAGGTTTCTGGTAGTTTGGATGGTGATTTTTCTGCCTGTTCATTAATGACATATACATCAATATCGCCGCTGGCATAAATAAGTTGATCAACGATTGATCCGGTTAATAATTCCATCCACCGTGGGCGGATAGGTTTGCCAACAACGATCTTGGTTACATTATGCTTCTTTGCGTATTTCAGCACTTCATCCGGGATTGAATGTCCGGTCAAAGTACGGGTTCGCGCACCTAATTCTTCTGCCAGCTGCATGGTCCTGGCAACCCGTTCTGAATTTATTGGGTTCAGATCCGGTTTGGAGGTTAAGTTTACATGCACGGCAAACCATTCTGAGCCAAGTTCATCGGATAACCGCCGGGTGGTACGGACCAATTTTTCGGATAATGGGCTTGGGCTGATGCAAACAAGTAATCTTTCTGTAGCTGCCCATGGGCCGGAGATCGCCCGGGTCCGCATATAATTCCGCATCTGGGTGTCAACCCGTTCAGCTGCACGCCTGAGCGACATCTCACGAAGCGCTGAAAGATTTCCCTTGCGGAAAAACTTCTGAATCGCTCTCTTCGCTTGTTCTGGGATGTAAACTTTCCCTTCTTCCAGCCTGGTGAGTAATTCATCCGGTGGAAGGTCGATCACTTCAATCTCTGAAGCTTCATCCAACACCCGGTCCGGGACTGTCTCTCGAACGATTACCCCGGTTACCTGGGCGACGACATCGTTCAAGCTTTCAAGATGTTGAACATTGAGGGTTGTGTATACATCAACTCCGGCATCGAGGATATCTTCAACATCCAAATATCGTTTCGGATGTCTTGAGCCAGGTGCATTAGTATGAGCAAATTCGTCGACTAAAACAAGCCCGGGGTGTCTGCGAAGAACAGCATCAGTGTTCAATTCAGGTAATTTGATATCTTTATACTCAACCTGACGGCGGGGAAGGATTTCAAGTCCTTGAACTAATTCCTCGGTATCCGGTCTGTTATGGGTCTCGACATAACCGATGACCACATCCACTCCCTGACGTTGTCGCTGATGGGCTGCCTCCAGCATGGCATAGGTTTTTCCAACCCCTGCTGCATATCCGAGGAATATTTTCAATCTACCGCGGGAAGGTTCTTCCGCCTGTAACCGTTTCAATAACGCATCAGGATCAGGTCGTTGATTCATCTATTTTATTTTAATCCATCCAGCTCAAGATTTAACTTCAATACGTTGACGCGCGCTTCTCCCATGAAACCAAATTGAGGTTGCTCGGTTAATTTGTCGATGAGCGAGGTAATTTCAGAAATGCTCATGTTCCGTGTTTTTGCGATCCGTGCTGCCTGGTAATAAGCTGCAGCAACACTGATATGCGGATCTAAACCAGATGCCGAAGAAGTGACAAGATCTACTGGGATTGATGCTGTATTTCCTGGATCTGCTTTATGTAGAACATCAACTCGATTCTGAACATCGTTGACAAGTACCTGGGAAAGGGGACCAAGGTTTGAGCCCGAAGAACCTGTAAGGGTTGATTGGTCGAAGGCAGTATAAGGATTGGGAGATGTGGCGGAGGGTCTTCCCCAAAAGTAGGTTTCACTGGTAAAGGATTGCCCAATCAACTCTGAACCTACTGCCTCGTCATTTATTTTTATCAGGCTTCCATTGGCGCGGATGGGAAAAAGCAATTGCGCTACCCCGGTCACGAGGAGCGGGTAAAGTACACCTGTGAAGATGCCTAATATCAAAAATATCGAAAACAACGGGCGGAGATAATTTTTCATGAGCTAAATACTCCGGAAGAAAAAACAACGATCCAAACTATCGAACCGAGCAGGAACCAGGGTCGCAGCGGCATTGGGATATTAAACGTATTCGGTGTAATTCCCAATAAGAAGATGAAGAGTGTGGAAACATATCCGGTTATTTTTGCAAAACGTCGTTTTGTCATTTTTCTCCTAAGCCAGGTGCATAAAAACCAGAAGCATGTCAATCAATTTGATTCCAACAAATGGAGCGACCAACCCTCCAACACCATAAAAAAGAAGATTATCCCGTAATAGTGTTGCGGCAGGTTTTGGATGATAAGGAACTCCTTTCAAAGCCAGGGGGATCAAGGCTATGATGATCAACGCATTGAAAATCACTGCTGAAAGGATGGCACTCTCCGGTGTGGATAACCGCATAAAATTAAGTTTGGCTAAAATTGGATAAGTTGACGCAAACGCAGCAGGAATGATCGCGAAGTATTTGCTCACATCATTCGCGATGCTGAAAGTTGTGAGCGAGCCTCTTGTCATCAGCAATTGTTTGCCGATCTCAACGATCTCAATTAATTTTGTTGGATTGCTGTCCAGGTCGATCATATTGGCAGCCTCGCGTGCCGGTTGGGTGCCGGTATTCATTGCCACTGCCACATCCGCCTGGGCAAGAGCCGGGGCATCATTGGTACCATCACCGGTCATTGCCACCAACCGACCTCCGGACTGGTATTCACGGATCAATTTCAATTTAGCTTCGGGTGTTGCCTGGGCCAGGAAATCGTCAACACCTGCTTCAGCTGCGATTGCTGCAGCTGTCAATGGATTATCACCAGTGATCATTACAGTTTTAATCCCCATTCTTCTCAATTGGGCAAACCTCTCTTTGATTCCACCTTTGACTATATCCTTGAGATGAATTACACCCAATGCTTCTCCATTTTTCGAAACCACCAGCGGAGTACCTCCATTGTTGGCAATACTTTCAACTGCTGGCGGAAGGTCCTCGGGAATGGTTTTTCCCATGGATTTGATCAATTCCATCATCGTATCTGGCGCACCTTTTCTTAACTGGATACCGTCAAAATCAACACCGGAGATACGCGTTTGAGCAGTAAAGGGAATGAAGTGCATTCCACCTGGCGCTTTTCGGCTTGCACCTAATGTCTGTGCTCGCAAACCAAAAAGCTGTTTTGCCAGTACAACGATCGAACGACCTTCCGGTGTTTCGTCAACCAATGAAGATAATTGGGCTGCTTCTGCCAGTTCGCTTGGTGAAGTTCCATTTACTGGTACGAAAGACACCGCCTGGCGGTTGCCAAGTGTGATCGTGCCGGTTTTGTCCAACAGTAAAACATCTATATCGCCAGCGGCTTCAACTGCGCGGCCTGACATGGCAATTACGTTGCGCTGAATAAGCCTGTCCATCCCCGCGATGCCAATCGCTGATAATAGTCCGCCGATGGTGGTGGGGATCAGGCACACCAGCAAGGCGATCAAAACAGTGATGGTAATTGGTGTTCCCTGGCCAGCGACCTGTACGCTGAAAAGAGAAAATGGCATGAGGGTGATACAGACAACAAGAAACACTATTGAAAAACTGGATAAAAGAATGCTGAGAGCGATCTCATTGGGTGTTTTCTGGCGTTTGGCACCCTCAACAAGAGAGATCATATGGTCGAGGAAACCCTGCCCGGGATCAGCAGTGACGCGCACAATTAACCAATCAGAAAGCAAGCGCGTGCCACCTGTCACCGCAGACCGGTCACCACCGGCTTCACGTACGACCGGTGCAGATTCACCAGTAACGGCGCTTTCGTCGATCGTGGCGATACCGAAAACAATTTCACCATCTGCAGGCAGGATATCCCCGCTTTCGACCAGGAACCAATCATTTTTATTCAATTTGGTTGACGAAACTATTTCAATACTCTGTTTAGCCAGGTCACAAGTATCAGGTTCTCCATGCAGTTTTTTCGCCGGGGTATCCTGCCGTGCTTTACGTAAAGACTCAGCCTGGGCTTTGCCGCGTCCTTCAGCCAGCGCCTCCGAAAAATTCGCGAATATGACGGTGAACCATAACCATAAGGTGATCATCCCGATGAAGCGAACAGGAGCTTCCCCTTTGCCTACTAATGCCTGGATCCATAGAATAGTGGTAAAGGCACTTCCGATTTCGGTGATGAACATAACCGGGTTCTTTACCTGGTGCTTCGGATTTAACTTTTTGAAAGCATCCAAAATTGCCTGGGCAACAAGTTTATTTTTCATGCCATTTCTATTCAAAGAGTTGCGCTTCATTAAAACAAACTCCCGCTACCAAGTAACAACTGCTGGATGATCGGCCCGAGCGAAAGTGCAGGCACAAAACTCAACGCACCAACGATTATGATGACTCCAATCAACCAAACGATAAAAAGAGGAGTATGAGTGGGGAGTGTTCCTGAGCTGGTGGGCACGCTTTTCTTACGCGCAAGTGAACCGGCTAAAGCCATTACAGGGACGATTAAGGCGTAACGCGAGATCAACATCACCACGCCCAATGCAATATTATAAAAAGGCGTATTGGCGCCTAAGCCTGCAAAAGCAGAACCGTTATTGTTGCCTGCAGATACAAAGGCGTAGAGAACTTCACTGAATCCTTGAGGACCAGCATTGAAGATTGTGGCTTTACCGCTGGTGCTCATTAACGCAATACCTGTTCCAAATAATATGGCCACAACAGGGATTAAAACGATGATTGCCGCCATTTTCATTTCGAAGATTTCGATCTTTTTACCCAGGTATTCAGGAGTTCGACCAACCATGAGTCCCGCAACGAAGACAGCGATCACCACGAAAGCTAACATCCCGTAAAGCCCGGAACCAACTCCGCCAAAAATAACCTCTCCGAGCATCATCATCGTCAGGGGAACGATTCCGCCTAGCGGCATATAAGAATCGTGCATCGAGTTCACAGAGCCGTTGGATGCAGCTGTGGTTGCTGTTGCCCAGATCGCCGAGTCCACAACACCAAAACGGACTTCCTTTCCTTCCATATTGCCTGCGGACTGGTCAATCCCCAAACTCGAAAAGGCAGGATTTCCCCGGGATTCTGCGTAAATGGCGATTGCGGTCATTGCAGAAAGTACAATTGTCATGGTAATCAGCAAAGCCCATCCCTGGCGGGTATCCCCCACCATTTTGCCAAACGTGTACGTCAAAGCTGCCGGGATCAGCAGGATGGCGAGCATTTCGAGGAAATTGGAAAAAGGCGTCGGATTTTCAAATGGATGAGATGAATTCACATTGAAAAATCCACCCCCATTTGTTCCCAACTGCTTAATGGCAACCTGTGAAGCCACAGGTCCGAGTGGGATAGTCTGTGCTAACACACCTGATGTTTGGTCAACGGATTGGCTGACAATATTCGCATGGAAACTTTGCACCACTCCTTGTGAAACCAGCAATACTGCGAGAATGATTGACAAAGGCAGCAAAATGTATAAAGTTGAACGGGTTAGGTCAACCCAGAAGCTGCCGAGTTTATTGGTCGTATGTCTAGCAAGCCCGCGGATCAAAGCAATCAAAACCGCCATACCCGTTGCTGCAGAGAGGAAATTTTGAACTCCTAGCCCAAGCATTTGAGACAAATTGCTCATAGTTGTCTCGCCGCCGTAGCTCTGCCAGTTGGTGTTCGTAATAAAACTGACTGCGGTATTAAAAGAAAGTTCTGGCGAAACTCCTCCAAGCGCTTGCGGGTTGAGCGGCAAAACATTTTGAATCCGCAGCAGCAGGTAGAGGAAGAAAAAGCCAACCAGATTGAAAGCCAAAACGGTCAGAGCATAGCTCTTCCAGGTCATTTCATCATCGGGTTTGACACCTGCAAGCTTGAAAACAAACTTCTCAATCGGGGCAAATACCGGAGAAATAAAAGTCCGTTCACCCTGGTAAACCTTGGCCATATATAAACCAAGTGGTTTTACCAGCAGGAGAAGAACTATTATATAAATTGGAAATTGAAGCCAGCTATATGTATTCATCCGAACCACTCCGGTTTAACCAACGAGAGTATCAAATACACCAGTAATCCTAAAGCAATGATCCCTGCAGCAACTAACATAGTATTCATTTCAATTCTCCATCAATGAATTGCAGAACAATGTGAAACCGTACATCAGCAAGAAAAACAAGACAACTATAAGAACCATCACTAAATCGTTCATCTATCTCCTTAATTTCCAACCCTTACTTTACTCCCCGGGTGATAAAAAATCCGGCAAGAAAGGGGAGTGAGTCGTCAAGAAAACATCAAGATTTGCTGCAGGTGAATCTGCCTAAAAAACAGTGAGATTGATAGGAAAGTTTTCAAAAGAGACTGCGAGTCAATAACAGTTACAATTATGGAGAACTTAAACGAAGCATAATTATCATGATGAGGTCGATTTAAAGGACAGGAATGATGAATGACCAATTTGTAATTCGTAAAGTCACCAGGGTGATAGACCCGATCTATGTGATGGAAGGGGCAGGAGTGCGCCTGCGCCGCAGCATTGCCACCCGCCAGTTGGATTACCTTGACCCATTCCTTCTCTTCGACCATTTTGGTTCGGAAATTCCAGAGGATTACCTACCCGGTTTCCCGATGCACCCGCACCGCGGTATTGAAACGGTGACCTACCTTTTGACAGGTGCCGTGCGGCATACAGACAGTATGGGTAACACGGGGGTAATCGGCGCCGGCGATATGCAGTGGATGACCGCTGGCGGCGGCATCATGCACGAAGAGATGCCCCAGTTGGTATCTGAGCCTTTGAATGGATTCCAATTGTGGGTCAACTTGCCAGCCCGACTAAAAATGTGCAAGCCGCGTTACCAGGATATCCCCTCCGCGGGGATGCCGGTTGCCAGCCCGCTGGAAGGTGTGGATATCCGTGTGATCGCCGGAGAGGTGGCAGGAGTAAAAGGGCCTGTCACTGAGATTGCCGCGGATCCCGCGTACTTCGATGTCCGTCTGGGATCCGGCAAGGACTATGAATTCACTATTGCCAGTGACCATACTGCCTTTGCTTATCTTTATGAGGGGTCAGGTTTGTTTGGAAATAGTGAAATTGACGCCACGAAACTGGTGGTTTTCAGCAATGGTGAGCTGATCCATGCCACAGCCGGCAGCAAGGGCATGAAGTTCCTGCTTGTATCAGGCAAGCCACTGGGCGAGCCGATTGCGCGTTATGGTCCGTTTGTGATGAACACGCAGGAGGAAATAACCCGGGCGCTGCAGGATCTGCGCAACGGTACCTTCGTGATGAATCCATGACCAATCAAAATCCTTTTTGACAGTCCTTCTAAATATGACTAATATTGTCCTATATATGGAGGATGACCATGTCTGTTTTTAAGAATGTCAATGTTGTTGAGTACCACATCAAGGATTGGGAACGCGCGAAGAAATTCTATTCCGATGTGCTGGAATGGCCCGTTTACTGGTCGGATGACACCATCGGATGGTACGAGTACGGGCGGGAGAATGAGACCCACATTTCAATCTCACGCTGGGAAAAAGGTCAGCCGGAACCTGGCACCAGCAATGCCGCAATTGTCGTCTTCAGCGTGGATGATGCTGTACAAACCACCGGATTCCTGCGGGCGCGCGGGGTGAAATGTGATGACGTGGTCAACATCCCCGGTGTGGTGTGTTTCGGCACCTTCTATGACCCGGATGGTAATCGATTGCAATTTGCTTCCAATCCCAAATAAAAAGACAACAGCCCGCGAGGGCTGTTGTTGTTTATGGTTCCAGTTCGGTGTGCAGGAATTCCAGCATTTGCAGGGTGACCAGGTTGCGTACCGGCCATCCCATTTGCATATTCTCAGGCAGGTCAAAGTACGGCTGTGCATAGGTTAGGTGAATGCCGTCCGGTTTTAGACCGGCATTGGGGAGATCCTGCATGGCGCGCCAGAGGTTGAGCACGGGCAGTTCATATTCATTGGCCACGCTGACGATGATGGCGTTCATGCTGTTGTCGCCCTCCAGGTTGTCGGCTTTGGTGACGAGCACGGGGACGATATTGTTTCTAAGCGCGATATCCACCAGGCGCTTGAGGTTCGCTTCAAAGCCGGCCGGCGAATTGGTTTTTACATCATTCGTGCCGAACATGACAAACATGATCGCGGGGCGATGATTGCGAATCTCGCAAACCAGCGGAGTCTCGTTCGCCCGGCATTGGAAGGGATCTGCCTGGATGGAGGAGAAAACCGTGGTGATCGAAGCACCGGGTTTGGCTGCCAGGCTTACGCGGTCAAAAGACCCTCCGTAATATTTGATCACTTCTGCCAGCGAGGAGTATTCACCCAGCCGAAAGCCTGATGCACTCATATCGAACGGAGCCAGGAAGTAAGGCGAGGAGGTGTCGCAGTCGCCAACCTTGGAGAAGGCGTTCTGGTTCAACCCGCTGGTCTTGCCTTTTTCATAGAGGTCGCGCACCCGCTGGCTCAACTGATCCGGGATCACCGGCAGGTACATCCACGAGCCGGGGAGGGAGGGGTCATACACCTGGGCAGTGGGGGTTACTGCCGGCAGCGTGGCGGTGCCCGTGGGCAGCACGGTCTCTTCGGATGCGATATCCGTTTGCATTGTCTCGATCAAAGGCGGTGCCGTGGGGGTTGCGGGGGCGAACACCTGGCATGCTGAAAGGGTGAACGCCAATATCATCAACGCTGTCGCGAAGCTTGCACGATGGCGAAATTTCTGGTGAGGGGTGTCGTGGTTTGCCATTAGGGAGTGTAATTGGTAACTTTCCAGACTCCCGCAGGTTCTATCACGGTTCTTGAGGTGGCACCGGTGAAATGGATCCAGGTGTTTCCCGGCTGCAACGGGATGAGGTTGCCGTCCATGTCATAAAAGGTGAGCGGGGTATCGTAAACGCCCTTCCACGTGCCGTCATACACCTGTCCGTCACGGAAGAGCAGCGCGCGGCCTTTGGCTCCGGCAATGTGGATCTCGTGCAGTGTGTCCTGGGCGCCATTCAGCGTTTCGATCTCGGCAAACACGATGATGACGTTGGAGAACGCCAGCTGGTTGCCATTGATGCGGTCCACCAGGGGGATCATCGACATCTGGTAGTTGGCATCCAGTGAATCGATGAAGCGCAGGTATTTGCCTGTGGCTGCATCGAATTTCCACTGGGCTTCATTATTCTTGCCATAGCGCATGGTCACTTCATGCCCGTCAGCGCCGCCGGCAGGGACCACTGAATCGAACACCATGCCGTCGAGATTCTGCTTGATATTGGTGGAAGAGGTCTTGCTGGCGTAATACTTGCTCAACTCGGCGGTGTTGGCAAAGCGGCTGGTTTCGGTGACGGGACCGTCGCTGCAGATTGCTTTGAATTTATCATCACAGTGGTCGCCGCTGATCATGCGGCTGCCAAGCTGGGTAACGATTTCGTCGTATACCGGGCCGTAGGCGTATTCCATGCCTAAAATACCTTTGTACATATTCACCAGCCAGCGGTCGATGAGCCGGCCGGAGCGGACAGGCCCGGCTTGCACGGTATCCTGCCCATAAAAGAGCGCGACGAAGCGGTTGGCGCCTTCGCCGGTGTAATAGTCGAATACAATGTCAGCGAAGGAGAGCCCGGCATGCGGGCGCCCTTCACGCGGGAAGTTGGCAACCTTTACCAGCACCGGGCGGCGGTTGAGGATAGCGGGATCGCTGACGATCAAGCCGGTCAGCGGATTCACATCTTCCGGGAAGTTGGTGGGTCCATATTGGATGCGCGAGGGGGTCGGGGTGAAAGTGGGTTCGGGCGTGCTGGTGCCTGTCGGCAGCGGTGTGGCTGTGGGCTGCGCCGTCAGGGTAGCCTCAACATACGCTTGCAGGGTCTGATCGATCCCCACGCTTTCGGTGGAGGTTTGTGTGACAGGAGTGCAGGCAGCCAGCAGGCTGGAGAGGACAAACAAGGTACTAACAATAAGCATGAGTTTTCGTTTCATTCATTTCTCCTGGTGATTTGCAACAATCGCAAACTTAAAAATCTTGTGGAATTATACCCTCATTGAAAATGAAACCAGGAGAGCATTAACCTTGACAAGGTTAGTAAAAACCTTGTCAAGGTGCGAAAGCAGGGATCGTAATAATCTGTCAAGGTGATTACTACCTGTTTACTGAAAAACCAACATAATCGCTGCCGCTCCCATTGAAAATGACGCCGGTGGAAGCGGAAAGGTTCCCGAGCAGCAGGCTGCCAGTGCCGCTGGCAAATGTGGAGGCAATGTAACGGGTTGCATCCACCCAGACCACGTCACGGGCATTGTTGATATCGGGCACAGGCACGGCGGTTCCGCCGATGATGCCGATGTAGGAGATGGTGCCGGGTCCATCACGGACGGTGTAGAAGAAGTGCAGGTTGTCCGGTGACCAGGCGACGGTGCTGTCGAACTGACCGGTGGTGTAGGCGATATCAGTGGTGCCGTCAACCCCGGCGGTGTGAAGCGTCTGCTGGTTGTCGGCGGGGGCGCCCAGCCGGTTGAAGAAGATGACCTTGGAGAGGTCGGGAGAGATGTAGGCGAAACCACTTGGGAAGTACATCATCGGGGATTCCATGGTCTGCTCGCCGGAAAGACCGTCGGCAGCCACGCGCCAGAGCGAGCCGTTGCCAAAGGGTTCCGTCCAGGGATCCTGCGGGGGCACGGCGGCCATGAGATGCGTGGAATCGGCGGACCACACGGGCGAAGCCACCCAGGCGTACTCGGAGGCGGTGTTGACAAACGGGTAGGTGAGCACGTTGTCATCCACCAGGGTGCCGTCGGCGTTGTAAATGGCGATGCCGGTGGGCAGGCTGATGGCGATCCTGCTGCCGTCAGGGCTGTAGGTGAACTTCCAGGCTTCGCCAGTGTCGAGGATGCTGTTGACCGAGGGGGCATCTACATTGATGCTGTAGAGGATGTCGCCGAACGCCATCCCGGGACCCTCGTACTGCAGGCGAACGTTGAAGGCCAGGGTATGGCTGCCGGGGACGAACGCCATCTGCGAGGGGGTGGAGGCGACCGCGCCATCGGGGCGGGGCAGGGCGGCAAAGTCGGCGGCATTCATCAGCACGCGCTGACCGCTGCCGTCGAAGGCTATTGCCTCAAGCGAGTAGTTCATGAAGTCGCTGGTGCGGGTGAAGGCGATGACGGAACCGTCTGCGGAAATGACAGTGGCGGAGACATCGCCGCTGTCGACGATCTTGACGGCGGCAGGCTTGGTCTCATCCCACACGTAGAGGTCATGGTCGGGCGAGACGAGGGCGACATGCAGCGGCGCGAGCGCCGGGGTTGGGGCGACGGTGGGCAGTTCGGCGGTAGGCAGGTCGTGCGGCACGGCTGTGAGGGCGGTGACGGCGAGGGCTTCAACCGTGGCGGCTACGCTGGTGGCGACGGTGTCGACGGTGGCCGTTGGCAGGCTAATGCCGCAGGCGATGCTGACCAGGGCAAGGACGACGAGGGGGATGAGGATTCGGGTTCGGGTGCGCATGAGGGTTTCTCTCCTTGAATAATTAGGACAATGTCACTCTAATTATACAGGGAAGAGCCGAAAAACGAAAACCGTAAAACGTCTCACGCAGAGACACAGAGAACACAGAGAACAAATTGCTGAATAGAGCATCTACAAATTTTGGTCATCGCGAGCGAAACATGGCATATCCGTTTACGACTCCTTACCCATTCGGTCATTACGATCGCGGTTTATGCATCCCGGAGCGAGGCGAACGGGAGGAAGGCAAAGCCTGACGAAGCAGTCTCGGTTTAAATATTTTTCCCCATTCGTTATACAATTAACCAGAACGTATTCAACAATGGGGAATGACCATGCCAACTGCATTTGAAACCTACATCAAAAAGGTAGATTTTTCTCGATTTTATGATCAAATAAGCGGAGGAATATATATGATGCGACGAGAAACAGGGGATCCTCATTTTCCGATTTGGCTTATCGGCGACTCCAATCCATCTCAATGGGAATCAGATTTACAAACACCTTTTGACCCTAGGCATCCAATAATTCACAATATTTGGACTTCTATCATTGATATCCTCCAGGACAAAGTATATCGCGCGAAGAAATTGCGAATCGATATGAGCAATGCTTATATCCGCAATGCTGTCGATGACCCCTTAAAAAAGCCTAAATCTTCGGATATTCAGTGGTCTGGTGCAGTATTGGATGAAATCACTAATTTGGAAAAGCTAGTAAGGAAGTTCCACCCTATAATTCTCTTTTCCTTTGGCTCATTTTCATATGAATTTACACGTCGCGCATTAGGAAAACAAGATCAAAAATTCGGTAGTTGGGGATCCAAGCGATTGGGGAATGAGTTTTATCTTCAAATCGATACATTCAAGATTAACGGCACGAATACCATTCCCCTTCTACATCGTAGTATTTCTGGTGGAAAATATTTAAAAAGTTATGAAAACTTCACTGGAAATAAAAGCGGTAATTATTTTGAATTTGTTGCAGAAAATCTTGCGAAACTAGTACTTAAGTACGAAGACCAATTCAATATTTGGATTATTTAACGGTAGTTGAAAACCCACCATTTATACCCACATTGCCAAAATCCCAAAAAAGTTGCCAATTTGGCAACTTTTGGCTTAAAAATTCGCCAAAATGATGGGGTACGTTTTCACCCTTTTTGTGAGACAATTAATAGAAAAAACGTTCTACTAACTATTCGTTTGATTCGAATTGAATCTTTTCGCGTATTTTGCGCCCCCGAACGGTTT
>CAZAAJ010000024.1:0-32524 GCA_964483135.1 uncultured Anaerolinea sp.
CTCTCGCTGGTACGCCTTATTTACCCTCTTTCATCTCACCTGCCTGAGTAGTTACTCTTTTTTTTGGTCAAAATAAAATCGGGCATTATCGGGCACCGCAACTGGCAAATAGACCGGGTTCTTCACGCCGTGTTTCATGAGCCAACGGCAATGCTGCGCGGCGTGGCTAAAGGTATGATCGCACTGGTTCAAAAGGTTTACTTCCACCGAAGATAATCTCAAAAGCATAACGCGTTCAAACAGGTCTTTGGCGATCGTCTTAGGAGCAAGGCTTTTTATCTTTGGTTTTCGCAACCTTCTCACCACATGATCGAGATCTACGGTGCTGGCGATGATCGGAATTCCTTTTATAGAAGCACAAGCTGCGGAAGTGGCTTCAAAGGAATATGCAACGACAGCATCAGCCTTGATTTCACTGGCATAGTCGCCAATTTCCTCTTGGTAATAAGGACCCTCGTAATAATCGATCGGTGATGGTGAAATCAATCGTTTCATTGCAAGAGTCAACGATGCTCCAAAGCCGCCTTTGCTCTTTTCGGGATTTATCTTTTTTTTGGGCAATATCTTTACATAATAACCCCTGTCTTCCAAGGTTTTCACAAGCCCTTCCTTATGCGGGTTCGCCCATCCTGATTCAAAAGAATATTCGGTCGCTCCATAAACCAGCAAATTTACATGGTGTCCGCATTCCCGCATTGCATTGATAATTGTCCAGATATGGATGGCGGAGCCTTCACTAGTGGGCTGAGGGATGAAATTGTGTGAGATGAAGAGAATTCGCATGTTTGTGTACCATTTTCTCTAATTACGTCTTTTTTTGTAATGCTTGGAAATGACGCAATGGGTTGGGATAGGATTTTTTGAATGTCTGCAACAGAAAACCTCGCAAATAGTATAACGTATTATTAAAGGTTATTGTGTGCTTTTTCACAGCCCAGTATACATGGTCAGGAGGAGAATTAGGCGCTGCATTCTTTATGGTTAGTACGAAAGGGAGTAACAAATGATTAACCCTCTTCGAAGACTCGACCTTCGAACCTATAAATTTAGTGCCGATAGCCAATGCGCAGGTTAAACCTGACAGATAAAAGTATTTTCCGAATTTGCCATCATCCAATATCAGGCAGAATATAGTCAGAACACAAAATAGTGTAAGCAGGCTATCTGGATGCCACCACAAATTATTTCTGACTACGGCAGGAAGTGTTAGCATTAATAAAAAGGTCAAGAGCGCTTTCCATGGCGAAAAGGATTTTAACTGTTCACGAACTAAAATAAATGCAGCCAATAATATTGGCAGTACATTGATCAGTTGTCTTAACCAAAAGACAATGGTCTGCGTGTGTTTAGTCCAATCTGAACCAAGGCTCCATTTTACTGGAAGAATAGAAAGGGCAGAAAAGAAATAAAACGGATAACCATAATAACAATGTAAATAGACAAGAAAATTATGCAGAGTCGCCTTTAAGGAGTCTTCAGGTTGAAGCATATGAACTACATTAGGATACTGAGCAAATTCATCATGTTCAAAGACGCTGAGCATCGAAGCGTCTTTTGCGCCAGTTAGATTAGGAAAAATGAAAACGCAGAAATACAGCAATCCTATCAGTAGTAGAATCCCAAAATAGATCTTTTGTTTTTTACTCATGATTGCCTTAATTTATATTATTAATTAAAGTAATTCTACATCATCTATTATTACCGTTTCTACGTCTATGAAAAATCACTAGGGATCATTCAAATGAGGTATTGCTGGTGTAATTAAGGTTTCTTTCAACTGCTATTCCGGGTACCTGGCTGTCCTCGTTTGGGCGTTTGCGGGTATCGGGGTCAAGTTTACTGGGATTTCAACGGTCAGAACCGCCGGGTACATCGCTGTAGGGTTGGTCGGGCTGAGGTTCCTGGCATGTGTTCTGGTAAAGCCCAAACAGGGCGGCAGGATCTAAAAAGGGTTGCCTGGTCAGGGGGTGGGCAAGGACTGTGAGCGCGCTCGCGATTATTTCACCCGCGCCTGGGGTCAGGTGGTGTTGCCACACTTGAAAAACCGCTTTATAATCGGACCAGTATCCTCGGGAATCCATTAGTCATAAGGGAACGATGAGAAATTCCAAAACAGCTATTGACGAATTCATAAAGCAGAAGACGATCGCAGTGGTGGGGGCTTCACGCAACAAGGATAAGTTTGGGTATGTGGTTTACCGCGACCTGAAAGCCAAGGGGTACAAGGTTTTCGCGGTCAATCCGAACGCAGATGTGGTCGATGGCGACCGCTGCTACGCCGGTCTCGGTGCGCTCCCCGTTCCCGCGGATGCGGTCATCATGGTCATTCCGCCAGCGCAGACGCTCCCGATCATCGAGGAAGCCGGGCGGTTGGGGATAAAACATCTCTGGCTGCAGCAGGGCTCCAATTCACCCGAGGGTGAAGCCAAAGCCAAAGCGCTGGGCATGAACCTGGTCAGCGGGGAGTGCATCTTCATGTTTGCCGAGCCAATGGAATCCTTCCACAAGGTTCACCGCTTTTTCAACAAGATGTTTGGTCTTTATCCCCGGTAAGAATCAAAAATCAAATTACCTTGTCAAGGTAATTTTTTAACTGGCTTTACTTAAATCTGCTTTTTTAGTTTTTGCAGCGATTCCTTGAATTCCGCCAACTTGATGCGTTCCTTCTCCACCACGGTAGCGGGGGCTTTATGGGCAAAGTCGCTCGCTAGCAGTCCCTCCAGGCGGCTGATCTGCGATTGCAGCGTCTCGATCTCTTTCTGAGTGCGCACGGGGTCAGCGCTGGAGTCTTCCAATGTCGCGAAAGGGATGAATATCTCCACCGTGTTCACCACCAGCGCCAGGGAGTCTTTCGGCGCAGGCAGTTTTTCAGCGATGGTCAGGGCTGCCGTATCCAGGTTTGCCAGGCTCGCCAGGCTGGCGCGCTGCTCCTGCAGGATGGCAGTATGTTTCCCGCCGGCGATGCTCACGCTGATCTTTTTGGCTGGTGGTATTTTCTTTTCGGCGCGTAGGTTGCGGATAGCGCGTACTACTTCCTGAACCAGGGTAAACTGCCTGACGGCTTCGTCTTCCCAACCTTCTTGAATGCGAGCCTCCGGCCAGCGCGCGATGATCAGCGCTTCCTCCCATTCGGTTCCAGAGGCGAACGGCGTGAACCCTTTGGCTTGCGCGGCACTCTTCAGTGCTTGCCAGAGTTCTTCTGTCACGAACGGTGTGAAGGGATGCAGCAGCCGCAGCAGGGCATCCAGTACGCGCACCAGGGTGGCGGCGGTGTAATGGGCGCGGTCACCGCCTTCGGCGAGCTGCGTCTTGGCGATTTCCAGGTACCAGTCGGCATACTCTCCCCAGAAGAATTCGTAGATCTGCCTGCCGGCTTCGCCGTATTGATGTGTGCTGAACAGGCGTTCGCTGTCGCGCAGCACAGTGTTGAGACGTGCCCAGATCCACGAATCCGCCAGTGTCCAATCAGGTTCTTTCTCTGCCTTCTCCGGAGCCTGCGCCAGTACCGAGATTACAAACCGTCCGGCGTTCCAGATCTTGTTGGCGAAATTGCGATTGGCTTCTACCTTCTTTAAACTCAGGTTGCTGTCGTTTCCGGGGGTGGAACCCACCAGCAGCGTAAAGCGCAGCGCGTCAGTGCCAAAGGAGTCCATCACCTGCAGGGGGTCCACCACGTTGCCCTTGGTCTTGCTCATCTTCTGTCCTTTTTCATCCAGGATGAGCCCGTGCAGGTAAATGGTATGGAAAGGCTCCACGCCGGTGAACTCGATGCCGAACATCATCATGCGCGCCACCCAGAAGAAGAGGATGTCCGCGCCGGTTTCCATCACCGAGGTAGGGTAGAAGTAGGCCAGATCAGGCGTCTCTTCAGGCCAGCCTAACGTTGAGAAAGGCCATAGCCCCGAAGAGAACCAGGTGTCCAGCACGTCCTCATCCTGGTGCAACTTTACACTCCCGCACTTGGGGCATTTCACCGGGTCTTCACGCAGCACGATGGTTTCGCCGCATTCATCGCAATACCACACCGGGATGCGGTGCCCCCACCACAATTGCCGGCTGATGCACCAGTCACAGATGTTCTCCAGCCAGTTGTAGAATACCTTGGTGAAGCGTTCCGGCACGATCTTTGTCCGCCCAGCCCGTACGGCGTCCAGAGCTTTTTCAGCCAAAGGCTGGATGCGCACGAACCACTGGGTGCTGATCATCGGTTCGATGATCTCACCGCCGCGCTGTGACCGCGGCACATTCAAGATATAAGGTTGTTCCTTGATCACCAAACCAGCAGTGCGCATATCCTCCCAGAGCTTCTTGCGGCAGTCGAAACGATCCATCCCGGCGTACGGTCCGCCGTTTTCGTTAATGGCAGCCGCCTGGTCAAGGACGCTGATCATTTCCAGGTGATGATTCTGACCGATGACGTAGTCATTGGGGTCATGCGCCGGGGTGATCTTGAGGGCGCCGGTACCGAAAGCGCGGTCCACATATTCATCCGCGATCACCGGGATGTGCCGGTCGAGCATGGGCACAAGCACTTCTTTGCCAATGAATTTCTGATAACGCTCATCCTCCGGGTGCACCGCCACGGCGGTATCGCCGAGGATGGTCTCCGGGCGCGTGGTTGCCACCGGGATGAACTCGCCGGGCTGGTCAACCAGCATGTATTTGAAGTAATAAAGCGTACCGGGTTCCTCGGAGTATTCCACCTCGAGGTCGGAGACCGCGGTACGTAATGCCGGGCTCCAGTTGATCAGGCGCGGTCCGCGGTAGATGAGACCCTTTTCGTATAGGCGAACAAAAGCTTCTCGCACCGCCTTCGAAAGCCCTTCATCCAGCGTGAATCGCTCGCGCGTCCAATCGCAGGAGGCGCCAAGCCGGCGGATCTGTTGGGTGATGCGGCTGCCGTATTTTTCTTTCCACTGCCAGGTGCGCTTCAGGAATTCCTCGCGCCCGAGGGCATCGCGTTTCAAGCCTTCCTTCGCCAGCGCTTTCTCCACCAGCATCTGCGTGGCGATGCCGGCATGGTCGGTTCCCGGCACCCACAGGGCAGGGATGCCCTTCATGCGGTGGTAGCGGATCATCAGATCCTCCATGGAGACGAACATGGCATGTCCGGTATGCAGCTCACCGGTCACGTTCGGCGGGGGGATGGAAATGACGAATGGTTTTTTGCTGGCGTCAAACCCCGGCTTGTTCGGGTCATTCGCCGGCTGGAAATAACCGTTCTCTTCCCACCAGGCGTAAAGCCGCTGCTCGGTGGCGTTGAAATCATAGGCTTTTGATAAGCTGTTGTCTTCCATGTTGACCTCCTGAATAAAAAAATCCTCTCATCCATTGAGGACGAAAGGAATCCTTCCGCGGTACCACCTCGATTCGCCATTTTTGGCGCGCTTCTCCGGACCATCATCCGGATTCCGCTGTAACGGGCGATCCCGTGCCGTTCTACTTTCCCTGTGGGTTTCTTCGGCAATCTGCCAAACGACTTCGACTTCGTTGCACTGCGGAGGCTTTCAGCCTGAGTCCTCCTTCTCTACCAGCGCGCCTGCAGTCTACTCCTTTTGGCGCTCATCATTTACAATGATGTAACAATTATACACAGTAGATGGATTTAGTCAATTGATCCAGCAAATAAGAAAGAGGATGCATGGACTCACCCAGGTGGTTACAGTGGTCGCAGCAGATCCAGGCTCTGGCACAGAGCGGCTTGCAGTATACCCAGAATCCTTTTGACGCCGAAAGATATAAGGAGTTACGCCACATTGCAGCGGAGATCATGGCTGCCAAAACTGCGTCCGACCTTGGGGATGTCCTGCCTATTTTTGAAGCGCAAAGCGGCTACGCCACCCCCAAGCTGGACGTGCGCGGCGTGGTCTTTCACGACGATAAGATCCTTATGGTGCGCGAAATCGCCGACAACGGCAACTGGACGCTTCCCGGCGGTTGGGTGGATGTCAATACACCTCCCGGCAAGTCGGTGGAAAAGGAAATGCGCGAAGAAGCCGGCATCATTGTAAAAGCCGAGAAACTGCTGGCAGTATACGACCGCAATCTGCATGGACACCCTGATTTACCTCTTTTTCATGCATGGAAGCTGTTCTTTTTATGCAACTTGATTGCCGAAGCCACACCTGATCCACTGGAGACCGAAGAACCGACCTATTTTGGTGAACGAACACTGCCAGAGCTCTCGCTTAGTCGTGTAACCCCAGAGGAGATCAAACGCATGTTCGAGCATCACCGCAACCCCGACCTGCCAACTGATTTCGACTAATACCCCAAAATCGGGTAAACTTCTGCCTACATGAAGAACCGCACCCTGCGAATCCCCGTTTTATTCGTCTGTTTGGTCCTCTTCTTGGCTGCCTGCCAGCCGGGAGGTAAAGCGACCCAATCGGTCACGCCGGAACTGACCCAATCCCCTGTGGTAAAAAGTACACCAAGTACCACTGCTCCCCCCACGCTCACACCTGTCCCCGAGATCACAGTCGACCCCGCAAGCCTCAAGGGTGTGCAAATCCATATCCTTCATCCGTTTACTGGCGAAACCGGGCAGATGATCACCCGCATGATCGACCAGTTCAACCAGGCGAATCCTTACGGGATCTTTATCATCGAGATCGCACCCGGTTCCACAGGATTGGTGACGGAAAAATTCAACGAGTTGAGGCTGAACAGCCTCATCCCCGAAGTAATCGTCGGAAGTCCCTCTCACCTGATGCGCATCGATAGCCTGTATGGAAGCATGGTGGACCTCAACCCCTATGTGCAGTCATCAAAATATGGTCTTTCGGTTTTGGACCAGGGTGACTTCCTGCTGGCGTTTTGGAACGAAAGTCTTTCGAGTGGCAAACGTTATGGCATCCCGGCTTACCGTGACTCCGAAATGCTTTTTTACAATGTTACCTGGGCAAAGGAATTGGGGTTTAAAGCTCATCCGACAAATTGGGAGGAATTCCGCCAGCAAAGCTGTGCTGCCAATGCGCTTATGCGCAAGGACAGCGACACTGCCAATGACGGCCTCGGCGGTTGGATTATCAACACCGATGCCATGACCACCTTAAGCTGGCTGAGTACCTTTGGTAGTGATCCAACCGTCATGGATGCCATCCAGTTTTCCTCCGATGAGTCGCAGGAAGCTTTTACTCAATTATTGAAACTGGAGACTGATTCCTGCGCGTGGATCAGTCGCCTTCCGCAACCGTATGATTATTTCACCAACCGTCAGGCGCTTTTTTACAGTGGTTCCATGGCTGACCTGCGTACCCAGGAAAAGAATTCTCTGCGGCTGGCGAGCAAGGATGAATGGACTGTGATCACTTATCCAGCGCAAGCAGGCGAAAAATTTTTGCTCACTGAGGGATTGGATTACGGGCTTACTGCTTCATCTGACACGAAACAACTCGCGTGTTGGCTGTTCATCAAATGGCTGTCCGCACCGGAACAACAGGCATGGATCCTGCGTTCATTGGGCAGCCTCCCTTTGGGGGAAAAGGTAAAAGCCCTCGCCGCGGATATTCCGCAGGATTACCCGAAGTGGCAGGCTGGCGTTGACTTGATGGGCAACATCCAACCTATTACTGCTTCGCAAGAAATGGACCTGGCAAAAATGGTGCTGGAAGATGGCGCTTGGGCGCTTTACAAAACCGGCATGAAGCCCGAAGGCATCCCGGCGCTGCTTACCCAAATTGATGATACCATCGCTGAACTGGCAGCCTACCGGCAATGACCCCGGACCATGTGACCATTTACACGGACGGCGGCTGCGACCCGAACCCCGGCAGGGGAGCCTGGGCAGCGCTGGTGATTATTGATGGCAAAGAAATTGAGTTGAGCGGCGCCGAGCCAGCCACCACGAACAACCGAATGGAATTGACCGCAGCCATCAAAGCCTTGCGGTCGCTTAAAGAGTCGCGCCTGGTTGACCTCTATACCGATTCGGTTTACTTGATGAAAGGCATTACTGAGTGGATGCCGAAGTGGCTGGCAAAGAACTGGCGCGGCAGCAGCGGTCCGGTGCTGAATAAAGAATTATGGCAGGAACTGCTTGCCGAAACGGCCAGGCATTCGATCAGATGGCACTGGGTGAAGGGACATTCCACCAACCGATACAACCAGCGAGTGGATGCGTTGGTGCAAAAAGCGCGACAGGGAAAATAATAGGCCAGTTTTGCAGAATCTTGAAATAAAAAGAGGCGACGATGGGACGTGCACCCACACGTTCGTTGTGTGGGTGTTTGTCGAAGCGAAGCGCAGATCCCGGATGCATATCCGGGAAACCCATCAACAACTTCTGGCAGTATAGGATTAGATTCAATTAAATGAAAGAGGCGACGATGGGATTTGAACCCATGATCAGGGTTTTGCAGACCCTTGCCTTAGCCACTTGGCCACGTCGCCGTGCGGGTTAGATTTTACCAAAGTGTGGGGGGATGGTCAAGTTCAAACGAAAAACCCCATCTCTGGGGTTTTAGAGCGGGCGATGGGATTCGAACCCACGACCTTCTCCTTGGCAAGGAGACATTCTACCAACTGAACCACGCCCGCAATTGCCAACTACGCGCTTATTCTACCTGACCTTATCCCTCGCGTCAACCCTCATTTTCCGATTTTCGGGTATAGTTTGTGAGAGATTATTTGGAAAGGCTTTAACTCATGATCGTTGAAGTTCCACTTAATGCAGAATCCTATGGCGGTGACTGTATCGCCCGCATGCCTGACGGACGCACGTTATTTGTCCCCTTTGGGATTCCCGGCGAGCAAGTCCGCGTTGAGATCACCGAGGAGAAAAAGAATTATGCCCGCGGGAAGATTGTCCAGCTACTCGACCCCTCACCTGCGCGGATAATTCCGCACTGCCCGCACTTTACCGTTTGCGGTGGCTGCCATTACCAGCACCTGGCTTATGCGGATCAACTGCAGCTAAAACAGCGTATCCTCACCCAGCAGCTGGAACGGCTGGGCAAGATTATTGAACCACCCGTCCAAAAGATCGTCCCTTCGGCAACTGAATGGAATTACCGCAACACGGTGCAATTTCACCTTTCACCCGCGGGAAAACCGGGATACCAGCGTGCCGGCAGTAACCAGGTGGTGGAGATCTCCGAATGCCATCTTCCCGTTGAGTCAATTAACAATCTTTGGCCGCAGCTCGAGATCGACCCGGCAGCGGGGATCGACCGCTTCATGATCCGCGCCGGGCTCGAGGAAGATCTCCTGCTTGGGCTTGAGGGCGAAACCCCGACCCCGCCGGAATTTGAAGTGGATTTTCCGCTCTCGGTGGTTTATCACGGCAGCGAGGGCAATGTCCTTCTCTCCGGAGATGATTACTCGATTCTCAAAGTGCTGAACCGCGAGTTCAGAGTTTCGTCTGACGCCTTCTTCCAGGTGAACACTGCCATGGCTGAAAAAATGGTGTCGCATGTTCTTGCGTCTCTCAATGGGAATTACCGCCATATTGTCGATGCCTACTGCGGCGTTGGGCTCTTCTCAGCATTTTTGGCACCGCGCTGCGAGCAGCTAACCGGAATTGAATTATCCGAATCTGCATGCAATGACTACGCTGCCAATCTTGAGGAATTTGATCACGTCTCGCTTTACATGGGAAAGGTCGAGCAGGTGCTGCCCGCGCTGGAGATTACCCCCGACCTCGTTCTGCTTGACCCGCCGCGTGCCGGGCTGGATCCGCGCGCCATGGAAGGGCTCCTCAAGGCTTTACCATCGCAAATCATCTATGTGTCCTGCGACCCGGCCACGCTCGCCCGCGACCTGCGGAAAATGGTCGACTCCGGGTATGCACTGCAAAGCATCACCCCATTTGACATGTTCCCGCAGACCTATCACATTGAATCAATTAGTATCCTGACCAAATAAAGCCTTTTGAATAAACAGGTATCGAATGTTTGAATCTAGTATGATACTTGCAACTAGAACAAGCGATCATTAAGTGTCTTGGGTTCAACCAGAAACGGAGATACCATGAAAAAGTCTTTGAAAAAGTTATTAAAAGTCATAATTCTCATGCTCGTTCTTGTTTTCGCACTTGCTTCCTGCAACCTGCCTTTTACCAATTCGGGTAACACCAACGTCCAGACCACCCCTAATTTAACCCTCACGGCGTTGTTCGATACCAGCCACAACATCCCTGCCACCATCACGCCGGCACCTACCGAAGCGCCAGCGTTGCCTACCGTGGCTGTCCCGACCAACACCGAGGTTCCCACTGCCACATTGGTGCCGACCCTGGCGCCGACGCCTGTTCCTCCCACCCCTGAGCCGATGATCCGGCCGGGAGGGGCATTCGTTGCGAAATATATCACCACAGCTCCGGTTTTGGACGGTACCTATGCTGAATGGATCGACAAGACCGAAAAATATAAGCTGCCTTACCGGGTTTGGGGTGCCAACCACTGGAAAGACCAGGCGGACCTTGAAGGCGCGTTCGGCGCTGTGTGGGATAATACCAACCTTTACATAAGCGTTAAAGTGACGGATGACAGTTACAATCAGCGCAAGTCTGGTGAAATGCTCTACAACGGTGATAGCGTTGAGATTCTCATCGACGGCAACCTGTATGGTGATTTTTATGTCGCCAGTCTTGATAGTGATGACTACCAGATCGGGCTCTCCGCAGGCAACTCTGCTGCAGAGATCAGCCCTGAAGCATTCGTATGGTTCCCACTCAGCAAGAAGGGAACATCAACGAAGATCCAGATGTCTAAAGTTTTTGAGCCTGAAAACAATGTTTACCGGGTTGAAGCTGCCATTCCATGGTCATTGCTTGGGATTTCACCCAAGAGTGGCATGCACCTCGGATTCGCGGTTTCAGTCAGTGATAACGACCAGGTCGAAGCCAATGCGCAGGATACAATGATCTCCACCACGGCATACCGGAATTTCCTCAACCCGACCACCTGGGGTGAACTGATCCTGCAGAAGTAAGCAAAGATTCCAATGGTTTTAGGATGGGTAATCAATCGATTGCCCATCTTTTTTCTTAACTTGCCGTTATAATTTGCCATCATGCCTGATGAAAACCCCCAAACTTCGATGAATAATGCTCAAAAATGGTGGATGGCCATCCGTCCCCGCACCCTGCCGGCTGCCGGCTCGCCTGTCCTCATCGGCTGGGCGATTGCCTGGGTGAACGATTCCTTCAAATGGTTGCCAGCGGTGGTGATCCTATTGTGTGCCCTCTTACTGCAGATCCTGGCGAACCTGGTGAACGATGTAGCAGATTTTCAGAAGGGGACGGATAAAAGCGGCAGGCTCGGTCCAACCCGTGTGACGCAGTCCGGGCTTTTATCGATCAGGCAGGTATGGTCAGGCTCAGCAACAGTGGCATTGCTTGCCACAGCGGGCGGTATTTACCTGGCAATGTACCGGGGTTGGCCTGTTTTGGTCATGGGTGGTGCTGCACTCTTTTTTGCGGTTTTGTACACAGTTGGGCCATTTTCGCTGGAAGATTATGGGCTGGGAGACCTGGCGGCGTTCATTTTCTTTGGTTTTGTTACAGTTTGCGGCACCACTTACATCCTGTTGGGATATCTCGTTCCCATCGCCTGGATGGGAGGGCTTAGCGCCGGGGCCCTGGTGACCGCCATTCTGGTGGTGAATAATGTTCGCGATATCGCTTCCGATACCATCGCGGGTAGGAAAAACATACCGGTCCTATGGGGTCGCAGGGCAGGGGAGATCGAATACATTCTGATGATGTTCCTGGCTCTGCTCGCGAGTATTTTGCCATTTCTGGTTAACTGGGCTGGTTGGCCAATCCTCCTGTCGCTGCTTACTATTCCAAGAGTTATCCAATTGATTAGTCGTATCAGAACATTGCCGGCAACGCCAGCCTTTAATAAACTACTGGCGGATACCGCCCAGTTGGTGCTTTTTTATTGTGTATTATTTTCCCTGGGAATTATTCTGGATAAAATTCTCTAGTTTTTCTTACCCCAATGAATGGCCATGCTGCCAAACATACGCCGTGTAAAGTTGACGTTCGTGAACCCTGATTGACGGATGCGATCTGCTAGCGCCTCCGCGCTGAGAAAATGAGTGGTGGTTTCGGGCAGGTAGGTGTAGGCTGCACTATCTCCTGTGATCAATTTTCCCAATGTTGGAATGACCACCTTTAGGTAAAACTTGATAAAGGGGTACAGCAGGTTGCGCTGTGGCGGGGTGGTATCCAATGACACGAAATTGGAATAGGAAGAGACCACACGGTATTGTTCCGACAATGTTTTGTCCAAATCGGGCACATTTCGCAGCAAATAGCCCGAAATCACGGCGTTGAAGATCTCACTCGCAAACGGCAGAGCCTGCGCGTCAGCAACTACCCATAGGATCTTTCCCCCATTACGGTGCTTGCGGCCGACCTTGATCATCTCGATCGTCAGGTCAGCAGCGATCACCTTTGCTGTTAGCTCTGACTTTTTGATCGCCAGTGCGATATCCCCTGTACCGCTGCCGGCATCCAGGATCAACTGGTTTGGTGACAGACCGAGGTGTCTGATGGCTTCCCGGCGCCAGGATTGGTCGCGTCCAAAGGCCATTAACCGGTTAAGCAAGTCGTATCGCCCTGAAATCCGCGCGAACATCCCCCTTACTTTTTGCAGACGTTCATTCGGATCCCCGCTGATCACACAGCCTCTTTTTCGCCCTGGAATTGCCATGGGCAGAGGAGCCGATGCAGCCAGTCTGCGGCAAAATACAATCCCAATCCGAGCAGACTCATTGCCACCACACCTGCGTACATACGCGGATAATCATAGAGCGTGGTACCGTAAAGGTAAATGTAATAACCAAGCCCCCTGGTTGTGGCGATCAATTCTACAATGTAAAGCACTGCCACGGCGGTTCCGATGCTTTGCCGGATGGCGGTGAGGATGGCGGGCAGGCTGGCTGGCAGGTAGACAAAGCGGAACAACCCGCGCCTTCCTGCTCCCAGGCTGCGCACTGAATATACCAGTTCAGGTCTTATCGCGGCTGCCTGGTCCCGTACCAGCACCAGGATTTGGAAGAATAAAAGGAGGAAGATCATCACGATCTTAGAGAGGTCATTGATGCCAAGGAACAGCATAACAATCGGCACCAGCACAACTTTTGGGATCGGGTACAACAGGTATATGATTGGAGAAAATATCCGGTTGATCTTTTTTGATTGTCCTAAAATCAACCCGGCAGGGGCTGCCAGGGCAACCGAAAGCAACAGTGAAGCCAGCACACGCCACAGCGATGCCAGGAAATGGAGTCCAAGTTCGCCGCCAATATTGGCAAAGAATACAGTAAAAACCTTCACCGGATCCGGCAGGATGTCTTTATTTACCAGCATGGCAGCCACCTGCCAGACCGCCAGCACACCGAGGGTCGCCCACAGGATTGACAATCGTTTCATCCGGGTTTCCCTTTCAATTCTTGCCTGATCTGGCTGACCAATTGCTGGTATTCTGTTTCTGATCTCCGCTCCAGCTGCCCTCTAAAAGGATTCTCCAATATCAGGGGTCGCGTGTTGATGCCGTTTTGAAGAACCAGGATCCTTTCTCCCATGAAAAGCGCTTCTTCGATGGCATGGGTCACAAGGATGGAAGTGAGTGGACGTTCCGTAGAGATCGTCCGTACCAGCCTCTGCAGATCTTCGCGGGTAGGAGTATCAAGCGAGGCAAACGGTTCATCCATCAACAGCAGGTCTGGTTCCAGTACCAGGGTACGCGCAATGGCTGTCCGCTGGCGCTGCCCGCCAGAGATCTGACCCGGGAATTTGTCAGCAAGTTCTGAAATACCGAGCCTTTCCAACCAGTAGTGCACAGTGTTGTCTTTTTGACTTGCAGTGCTTTCGATAGGTGCGTGAATTCCATCAGGTCCGTAGAATTTACGCAGGCTCAACCCGAGTGATAGGTTGTCTTTGACGGTTGCCCAGGGAAGTAAGCCGTAATCCTGCAGGATCAACCCGGTGCGGGGGCGGGGAATTGATATAACCTCGCCATTGATGCGGATTTCTCCCTTTAGCGGGTGCATCAGCCCGGACAGTAGGTATAAAATGGTGGATTTTCCGCAGCCGGAAGGTCCGATGATCACCCATGATTGACCGCTCTCCACCTGCCACGAAAAATCCTTGAACAGCGGTTGATGTTTCTCGTATTGAAAGGTAATCTGTTCGATCTGTATCATCAGCGTCTATTTTGGAAGAAATAACGAATCGATATTATCGTTATATTTTAATTTGGTCGTTTCCAGTCCCTTATCCATAGCCCAGGAAAGCGCATCAGAAAACTGAGCCTGGCTGGGGACACTGGAAGTCGGAAAATCGGGGATTGGGTATTTGCCCACCACAGATTGCGGAACAAGTTTTTGCTCTACCATAAGATCTGTGTATGCGCCTTTATTGTTATTGATCTCAACCACCGCCTTTTCAACCGCGCGGAGAAATGCCTTTACTTCGCTTGGATACTTATCCAGGGTTTCGATGCTGAAGCTGTAAACGCTATTGCTTACCTCTGGCAGGGTCGTGTCGTCGATTACAAGGATCGCGCCTTTCTGCATCAGTAATGAAGCCAGCGGGTCGGGCATTACAGCAGCCTTCAGCTCACCGGATTCCAGCAGCGCGGTGCGATCAGCGATCTTCGGGACCGCGATCTTTTTGATCTCATCAGGACTCAAACCTGCATTTTGCAGTACCCTGTCTGCCATGTATTCGATGATCGTGCCTTCGGAGACCCCGATTTCAACACCCTTGAGATCATCTACTGAAGAGATTCCGCTGTCTTTGGCAGCCAGGATGCGGAATACCGGGTATTCAGTTGTCGCGGTACGCGCAAATCGTACGATTTTAATTTTCGGGTTTTCTCGGTTGTAGTACAGCGTTGTCACCACTTCGTTCAACATTCCATCGATCTGCCCGGATTGCATCAACTGGTCACGTTCGGGAGCAGACCCCACAGGGATCAATTCGACCGTCAGTCCTTCTGCTTCAAAATAACCATTTGCCTGCGCCACGTACAAGGGAAGCGAATCGAGAACCGGTAAAACCGCAAATTTCAAAGTTTTTGATTGTTCAGAGGTTTTGGCACAGCCAGTGAGGATCAACAGGAAAACAAGTACAAATAGGATGATCTTTTTATACATAAAACCTTCTCTATTCATTTTATACCTGCGATTATAACCAAAAGCGCCAGCATAACGATTAAGGCGCTCTCATCCTTTGTATTCACTTTTAGACATCTAGAATAGAACTGACGCCAGTTCTTTGCGATAGTTATCAACTTCTTTGGAATCAGGATCGAGCAATTCCAGCAAGCCTAGGAATACCTGCTTTCCCCGGTCCTTGCCAAAATGCTTGTTCTCCCGCAGGACTCCAAGCAACCCATCCAGGCTGCCATAAATATTGCCGCGGATTGCCATCCTTATTGAGTTCGCGAATGCTGCTTCCAGGTCAGTATCCGCAGGAAGCACATGATTTTGAAAATCCTGCATCGCCTTCACTATGGGCATCAGTGTTTCGGCTTTTTCGTATTCCTTGCTGATTGGGAAATCCTGGAAGATCAATTTTGCGGTGTCGGGGTCGCCCTTTCGCAGCGCAAGGCGCATGGTACCCAGAAGGGCAGGTGGAAAGCCGCTTCTCAGTTTAAGCGCATCCTGGTAGGCGATTGCAGCGGCATCAAAGTCTTCTAATCCCAGCAGGCTGTCACCTTTTTGTGAAAGCAGGTGTGCCGGGCTGGGAGGTAGGATATGATCGATAAAACCACGAATGCGGGCTTCCGGTTGTAAACCGGTTAACTCGCTAACCCTTGTACCCTGGGTGAAGGCAACGATCGCCGGGATGGTGAATACGCCGTATCGCAGCGGCAGGTTTGGAAATGCGTCTACATCAACACGAGCCAGCCGGAAACTTCCCTCAGCCTCAAGAGTGATTTTTTCCAACAGGGGTGAAAGCGATTTGGAAGGTTTAGACCAGTTTGCCCAAAATTCCACAAACACCGGGATTGATTGGGAGTATGCCAGTACTTCGTATTCGAAATCACCTTCGGTAACAGAGCGAATGTACTCAGACATTGTCCATTTCTCTCCGTTCTTTAATCATTGTTGTCGGGGTCGTTATCATCCGCAGCCCTTCCTGGCTGGACGATGTCAATAATTGAACCGTGAATATCGATAATAACCTTGAACCCCATCATACCCAGGTAAGCTTTTGTGTCTTCTGGCAGACCGGTTTGAAGAATGAGTTGGAATTGTTTGTCCATGTTTTTTAACTGGTTCTCGATGATCGCATGTGAAAATAGATCATCCTGTCCGGAAATTTTCGCCGCCTGGTCCGCGATCAATTCCTCATTTCCCTTGATTTGTTCCCCTAATTTCGCCAGCACTTCCAGGTCAATTTGCTCTGAGGGGATATGGCGTTTAAAACCGGCATCATCAACGATGTAACAGGGTTCAGAACCGATCATGCCTGCCCCGACCAGATTGTCATTTTCATCAACCACTAAACCATCAAATAAAGGAGTACGTGTCATAAGATCCTTTCATGACAATTATAAAGCATAGAAAAAACTGGGGTGAATTGTTTATAAAGAAATGCGGATGTTGGTGCCATTGCGCTTATAAACCGTCTGGTCAGCGAATGGAACGGATGGCATGGTCCAGCGGTAAACCCATTTGGCGCCGGCAGAGGGCAGGTTGATGCAGCCATGACTGCGGGGGCGGCCAAAATCATTGTGCCAGTAGGTACCATGGAAGGAAATCCCGTTTTCATCGATAAAGGAAACCCACGGTACTCCCGGCAGATCGTAGCTGTTGGAACTGGCTTTACTGCCGGCAACCATGTGGCGGGATGGGCGTTTGTAATCTGTGGAAAAAGCGCCGGTAGGGGTTAGGAAATGGTTGAAGTATTTCATGCCGCCAGAGCAGCGCAGCATTTGCACCTGGTTATCTCCTTCGTAGGCGATGACCACCTGGTCACGCAGCCAGACCTCGATGCGTTTATCCGTGTTGGGAACAGTTTCCGAGATTGGGGTAACCTCGTCTTCAGTAATAATACGCATATGGGTTGCATTCACAAAGTATTTGAATTGGTAAAAATCTTCCAGCACTTCATACCAAACTTGTCCCTGCGCGTCCTGCAGGACATCCAAAACCCAATGGGTAGTCGAATAGTACAGGCGGTACGCGAATAATTTCTTTAAGATGGGATTCCAAACAGCATCCGTATACGGCACGGTGATCTCAGCCAGCAGACCTTTTTCAGGTACTGAAGTAACCGGGGTATTCAATTGGATTTCTACAGGTTGAATGCTGCCTGAATGGGCATATCCTTCGCCATTTAGTTGATACCAGGTGCGGTTATACTCGGGTTCTCCCATTCCCATGGTAACCTGGGTGATTGGAAGCACAAGATCCTGCCAGAGGGTTTTAAGGACTTTTCCATCGAGAGAGGGTTGGTCGTAGAGGTTTACAACATTGGTCGTCACCCGTCCCAAGGATAGTCCGGATTCCTGTTTGGTCAGCGATTGCGCAAAAGCAAATGAGGGTTTGCTCACAAAAAGAAGCGATAATAGCGAAGCGCTCCCTAATTTCAGGAATTCTCTTCTGGACATCTGGCTGATATCAAGGGAAGTTGCCATTGCCGCCTAATAATGAATGACCACGGGTGTTCCGATTTCGGAAAAATCGAACATCCATGCCGCATCGCTCGTGCGCATATTTACACAACCGTGGCTCATCGGGTGTCCAAAATTGTTATGCCAGTAGGTGCCGTGGATGCCGTAACCAGAGTAGAAATACATGGTATATGGTACGTCGGGAAGGTAATACCCCGGCCCGGACATATCCGTGTAATAGTACTTGACGTAAATGTGATACGTGCCCGTCACCGTGGGATGTGCCGAGACCCCGGTGGATACCAGGAAAGAATTTACCAGGGTATCGCCGTCGTAGGCATACAACACTTGCTCACTCAGGTCTATATCGATCCAATGACCCGAAAGGTCGGAGGAGACCGGCACTGGCGAAGAATAAGGAACAGGGGTTGAAGTTGGCCAGGGGGTGTTGGTGGGAAGCGGTGTAAAAGTCGCCGTCGGTGTTGGGGTTTCTGTTGGGGTGGCGGTAGCTGTCGGGGTGGGTGTGCTCGTTGATGTAGGTGTAAGCGAGGGTTTGACCAGTACATCTGCCGGTATAGGGGCTGAAGCGCTGCGTGCCAGTGCTTCCCATTGTGGGATTGCTGCCCAAACTACAACCGCAATCAGCGCCAGGAGCAAAAGAAGGATCGTTAATAATACCCATAAAAATTTGCGTTTGGGTTTCTTGGAGGGCTTTTTGTCAATAGCTGGTTTTTTGATCTCCTGGGCGGGTCCTCCCTCACGTAAAGCATCAATAGCGTTTAAAGTTGATTGCCCAGTGGTAGTTGGTTTGACCTGTTTTTGGGTTAATTCAGTTGCTGCATTTACAGTGGGAGAATCAGTAACGGGAATTGTGAACGCCGGTTTTGAGGGAGTACTTTGCGTTTCCAGGCTGTTTACCCTGATCGGTTGGGTATCCCTTTTGGATACCGCCTTGGGAGTTTCATCAGGGTTGATTGGCTGCTCCTGGAGTCTTTTGAGTGCCCATTGCATGCCTTTGATTGCCCTTTCACTATGGGGGTCAATCTCCAGCGCCCGTTGAATGAAAGCCAGGCTGGCTGCTGGGCTGGAAACAGCTCCCAGGATCAACCAGGCTTCTTCGCAATTCGCATCCAGTTTAGCAGCATGAGAAGCCCACCTTCGGGCTTCCATTTTATTGTTATTCAGTAAAGCTGCCCTGGCATTAACCAGGGCTAATTTCACTTGCAATTGGATGGGATCACTCATGGCGTCTTTGTCGGTAGAATGCTTTCATTCCTGATATAGCACAACAATCCGTTCACGATTCCATCCGCGATCAGATCAGGTCTCGTGGTAAGGATCTGTTGGTCCAAGTTGAGGAATCCGGTTTCGATGATCACCGCCGGAGTTTCGGTGTTGACTTCGGTAAAGGCGTGATAATTGGTCATGTCGTTGGTATTACCTGAGCGATAGGTAAGCCCGGTAGTGGAGGCATAACGGTTGATGAGGCAGGCAGTGAGTCGGTCAGTTTTTTCGGGGTAGGCTGTTTCGAGTGCGGCAGCAACCTTAAATCCTGTTGCTTCATCACTGATGTACTCGCAAGTGTCATTATGAATTGATAAAAGAGCGATTGCCTGGTACTGGGTTAATCTTGGATCGAACTCTTCCATCAGATCCACCTGGAAACCTTCCTTTGTCAGTTTTTGTTGTACAAGGGAAGCGATGGTCAAATTCACGTCTGCTTCTTTTAATCCATTCGGGCAAACAGAGCCTGAATCGTTATTCCAATGACCTGAAACAATACCGATATGACCGGCTTGATTCTGAACTGGATTGACAACAGGCTGTGCCACCAGTGTGGGGTCAGCCTGCCAAGCCTGGAACATGCGGTTGATTGTCTGACCTGAAAAAAGGTTGTCGGGGGTAAAGAGGGTAAATAATGAAGCCAGCAGGAATGCGTAAATAACCACAGTCTGTATGCTGCCAAAGATGCTGAAAGTTGGTTTGCGAAGCCGGGTTTCCTTTTCTCCACGCGTTGAAACATCTTCCTGGCTTGCTTCAACAGGCTCATTGTCGGGAAATTCAGGAGTAAACCCAGATAGGTCATTCATATCACGGAATTATAGCAAGGTTTGTGCCAATTAACAAATTTCGTATAAAATGTTAACCACAATTTGACTCTGACCCGTGATACAGTATAAAGAAATTAGAAAGAGGGATTGGATGCTTGATTTGCGTATGATTATGCGGAGATGGGTGACTGGTGTTTCAATCGTCACAGTCGAAAACGAAGGGATACGTCATGGCGCAACAGTCAGTTCGTTCGCGTCCATTTCTGTTGAACCTCCTTTGGTAAGCTTCTCCCTTACAAAAGGAACCCGGACGCACGACATGATAAAAAAAGCTGGCATTTTTGGTGTAACCATCCTTTCCAGCCGGCAGCAATCGCTTTCGGAAAGGTTTTCCGGTTCGGTTAAGGAGGAGCATGATCGTTTTGAGGGAGTGGATTATTACGACATCATTGAACATATACCTGTTCTCAATGGCGGTATAGCCGCATTGGGGTGCCGCATCGTCCATTCATATGAGATGGTAAATTCAACGATTTTTATTGGGGAGGTGATTGCTTCTCATCTCGGAGAAGATCAGCCACCTCTGGTCTACGTCAACCGTACGTACAGGAGATTGGACGAAGCGTGAGTGCTTCACTTACATCCGAAGAAAAAAGATTCCTGCTTACTCTGGCAAGAGAAGCAATGACGGGTGCGGTGACCAACAAGAGAAAAAAAGAGATCGATCTTGAGCAGGTTCCTGAAAACTTAAAGCAAAAGGGGGCTTCCTTTGTTACATTAGCCATCGCGGGAGACTTACGTGGTTGCATCGGGACGCTTGAGGCTTTCCAGCCCCTTTACCGGGATGTTCAGGACCACGCAGTACAAGCAGCGCTGGAGGATTACCGATTTCCACCTGTCTCACCGGAAGAGCTCGCGCTCATCTCCATTGAGATCTCCCATTTGACAGCCCCTGTGCCGCTTCCGTATAACAAACCGCTGGACCTGCCTGGATTGTTACATCCGCACGTGGATGGCGTGATCCTCAAGGATGGATACCGTAGAGCAACGTTCCTGCCGCAGGTTTGGGAGCAGCTTCCCGATGCTCCGATGTTTTTGTCGCACTTATGCCAGAAAATGGGAAGTGCCCCCGATCTTTGGAGGCATAAAGTACTCGATGTATCCATATACCACGTCGAGGAATTCAGTGAATCGCAGTAGTAAAAAAACCGCCCGGTGAGGGCGGAATTTTTTTAGAAGTGGAGCGACTGGTCAACATTAAGCACAAAGATCGTGCAGCGTTTTTCACCTTTTTCAGAGGGCGTTGGAAAACAGGAACGTATGTTATTAAGGGCTTTCTCTAGTAGGTCATTTTCTACGCCGATGAGCATGGTGCTTTGCCCTTTTTTCAGGAACCCGCCTGTCGAACCGATGGTGGTCACCCGGTAATTGGCATTGGTAAGCGATTTTGTGACTCGATCGGAATCATCATCTCCAACAATGGCTATGATCATTTTCATGGCTAAAACTCCTCAAAATGTTCAACTTCGAGCTGAAAAATGGTAGCCCCGCCGACGGTGATGGGGGTGGGGGAGGGCAACGGAAGAGGGGCGCTTTCCAGTGGTACGGCTATATATTCCACCCGCTGCCGGCAATTTTCTTTAAAGGTTTTTAAAGTTATTTCTAATTGAGAAGGTGCTAGACCGATCAAAAGGGTGGAGTTCCGTCGCCCTAAAAATGCGCCGATGCTCGGCAGTCTTGTTACTGTAACTCCCAGGTCACGAACCCTGGTTTCGGCCACATCAACATCCTGGGCTTGTACGACTGCCATCAGCATGAGGCTTTTTTCTTCTTGTTTGTTGGTTTTCTGCTCCACAATATCTCCTTTCTTACGCAGTTAACACCCTGGTTTTTCCTGGCTTGTCGAGAATGGTAGTTTCTCCATTGGCGTGAGTTATCTTGCGCCTGCCTTGAAGAAACTCAATAGTAGTTTGTCCATATTGTACCGTAATTGGAGGTAGGAGCGTATCATCATTTTCCAGGATGATCTCGCTGGGTGTCCACTTTTCGATTCCATATAAGGATAAAATAAGTTTAATCGGAAATAGGTCATTAAAGGTCTGTTTCGCGTCAAGACCTTTGTTATTCTGTATTTCCAATTGCTCCCCCAAATCTCCATACATTACTTTTATCAATCGGAGCGCCTCCAGTTTCCTTCGATGATTCAGCAGGAATTCAAGCAGCATGATCTTATAGAATGATGGGAACTGTTTCTCTCTTGAAAGCATGTCTTCCAGGATTGGCAGTTTGCAATCAAGAAATTCATTAACCTGTTGTTCACTGGCTGCATCCGCCCAAAACGGAACTATGCAGGAGGCGTCAATTGTAGAAAGATCAGGCTCTTTGAAAGATATACTTTCGTTTTTCTTCAATCCCTTGATCGTTATGGTATTTATATCACTCAACGATTGCTGTATTACCGCGATACCAGTGCTTTCATTAGGATCCATCGATTTATGTGTAAGCGTGTGTATTTTCGTAGGTGAGTTAATCAGAATTTCGATAGGATGAGAAATACCTTCTGAAATTTGACAGGTGATGGCGATAAAACTCGTAAACGATTTTAATCCTTTGACCGGGAATGTTCCGTTCCTTTTATACGCGAGGACCTTATTCGAACTCAGGTGTGAGTGGTTTATCTTGTCTTGATATTGGAAATAGCTTTCCTGTTCATTCCAGCAGGACTGGATGTTTTCAAATAGTTGATTGTAAATCTGACGGAGCCAGGTTGCCGCCTCAAAATCATCTTTTTGTTCAGCCATAATTTGCAGGCTTTTACATTCCCGGTAAAGCAAAGCGGCCAGGGCAGGACTGTTAGCCGTTTGAATCAAAGTTTCCATTGTAAAAATTTCATTCTTGAAAACTGGAGTATCCTGTACTAAACCGGTTTGAAGAATATGCTGCCACGCTGGAAAAACATGCGATTCCTCAGTTTTTTCCCCGTTAAACCAGGTTTTGAAACCCAACAGTAACTGAGGAAAACAGCGTTCCATCCACTCGGCGTCTTGGGTGCAATTGTAGATTTCCAATACCAGTCCGGCAAGCAGCGGGGTCGCGTTCATTCCAGACCGTTTTCCAGTCCAGGACGTATGCATATCCAGGACACCATTATTCGATTGCTGATCAAGAAAATTCCGCACAATCCCTTTCAGGATTTCAGGTTGCGCAGGCAGAAGGATTCTTGAGGCAATGAACGCATCAATTGTGGTCTGGATCCCCCAGGATGGACCGGAATCACTTCCATCACGGCTTTGCGAATAACCGTTGTCTTCATTTCGAGATTGAACAATGGAGGGGTGTTTGAATCTGCCAAATGGGGGCAGGATTAACTGCTCCATCCGATTACGATTGGAAAGAAAGATTTCCTCAATCGGAGATCCTTTCATTCCAATCGATAATCTATTTTGGAAATGAGACATTTCCAATTTTAATTGCTCTGTATCCAATGAGGAGGCGGTGTATCTGCGCGCGGTAAAAAAAGAGAGGTCTTCATTTTCGAGTGAAGCCAGTACCCAGGTTAGTTTTCGAGGCAGAGAGGGACGTAATGCCATTTCCAACCCCAGGCTGGGGTAAGCCGAAGAATCTGTCCTGGGCATTCCCGCCAGCAGGAAAACCGGTTCGATATCCCTGCTCTTACCGGTCAGTATTGTATTTATACCGTGTTCTTTTGCACTCATTTGCTTTCCCCCGGAAAAGGGTTCAAGAATTGCAACCCATTCCATCAACAGGGATTCAGGCTGTTTGGAACTCAAAGTAATTGTCACCTGCCCTACGAGAACCTGGGAGGAGGGAACCCAAATCTTAAGAGTTACGTCTAAAGAAGGGAATGGTTTAAAGCCTAAATCTATAAAATCAGGAGTTTGAAATCTTATCGAAGGAATCTCAGAAAAAGAATCAGGGTTGGTCACCGTCTCATTTTTCAGGTGAAAACGCGGGAACAGCCTCATTCCAAAAGCGCGTAATCCATACGTGGTTGTGAGTGACAGGGCAACCGGTTCTCCTTCGCCACTTGTGAGCCGCCAGATATGATCATTGCATGGATCCGTTTTTCCCTTGAGTGAATCTGCTGCCAGGATCAAATCCAGTTTTTTCGAGCGTCCCTCATAAGAATACATAAACTCATTGTAAAAGCAGAATCGGCTATGGTCAAATGAATTATGCTAGAATGGAACGGTACCCATTGAGGTGAAACAGTAGAATGACAATAAAAGATTTAAAGAATGAATCTGATAATCCAATTCAAAACACAACTCCTCAGCAGCCGAAGCCAGTAGAAAACACGCAGCCGGAGGAAGTTCACTTTACGCGTCTTGAAGATGTCACCACGAAGTCGGTGGTATCGAAATTGCCTGATGCGCTTGGCGAGGATTGGATCCCTTTGGATGAAGAATCGACGATTGCCAATGCGGTTCCCGATAACCCCCAGGCAGCAAAGGTGATCAACAACCAGCCTCTACCGGTAAGCAATGAGCCTCCACCGCCTCCGGGAACAGCCGACCCGCTGCCTGTTCGCGTCGAGCAAATTGATATTGGTGCTACCCAGGTAACCTCCGCCGCGCTACCAGGAACTTTGCCTGTAAAACCCCGGCTGTCTGTGGACGGGACCAGTCAAAAACCACCCGGTAAAAAGACTACTGACAAAGGAAAAAATTCTACAGGCTGCCTGGTCAAAGCGGTCATCTACTTATTGTTCTTCATCGTCGTTCTTGCAATTGTTGCCGGTGCGTTTCTTGTGTACCAGTATTTCACCATCGCGGCAACCCTTCCAAGCGTTGATGACATGAAATCCCGTGCGTCGCAATTTGAGACCACCCGTTTTTTCGACCGCAATGGCGACCTGCTTTATGAAATGATCGACCCCAATGCCGGCCGGCGAACTTATACTCCGCTTGAAGAAATCTCTCCATACGTCATCGCTGCCACCATTGCCACAGAGGATAAGGAATTCTATAACCATCCGGGGTTTGATCCAGTGGCCCTGGCGCGTGCGCTGGTCACCAATTATCTCAGCGGTGAAGTGGTCAGCGGTGCGTCGACCATCACCCAACAGCTGGCACGCGGCCTTTTCATGAGCGATACCGAAGCCACCGAGATCTCGGTTAGACGTAAAGCGCGTGAGATCATTCTGTCAGCAGAAATGACGCGACGGTACTCCAAGAACGAAATTCTCGAACTCTACCTGAATGAATTCAATTATGGCAACCTGGCATACGGGATCGAGGCGGCGGCAGAAACCTATTTCAATACGACGGCTGACCAGCTAACACTTTCACAGGCAGCTTTCCTGGCGGGATTACCTCAGGCGCCAGGGATCTACGATATTTTTACCAACCGCGATGCTACTCTCTATCGTAACAAACAGGTTTTGGTCGCTTTGTACGAATTGTCGAAAGAAAAGAATTGTATTTATGTCAGCACCATCCCCGATCGAATCTGCGTTACAGCACAGGAAGCAGCGGATGCCTATATTGCCTCAGAAAATTATCCCTTTATTCAACGCGCTAACCCGATGGTCTATCCGCACTGGGTGAATTACATTCGCTACCTGCTTGAAACCAGGTATGACGCTCAAACCATTTACCGTTCCGGCTTTCGGGTTTACACCACGCTTGACCCGCAGCTGCAGCAGGAAGCTGACCGTATTGTGCAGGAACAGGTTGCTGCCTTGGCGGATAAAAATGCCACCGATGGCGCGCTTGTCGCCATTCAACCTAAAACAGGACAGGTGCTGGCCATGGTTGGATCGGCTGATTTCTACAATGATGCCATTGCCGGGCAGATCAACATGGCCTTGCGACCACGCCAACCAGGCTCTTCAATTAAACCACTCACCTATGCGGCCGCTTTCGAAAAGGGCTGGACTCCAGCGACCCTTATCTGGGATGTGCCCAGTGAGTTTCCTCCATCCGGAGATCCAAACGACACTCGTGAACCTTATAAGCCCGTTAACTATGACGGCAAGTCACATGGTCCGGTCACGGTCCGCAGTGCGCTCGCCAATTCATACAATATACCGGCAGTGAAGACCCTGCAATATGTGGGAATCTACGATGACCCTAAAACGCCGCAAACGGACGGATTGATCGCTTTTGCCCGCCGCATGGGAATTTCCACATTGAATCAGAGTGATTATGGACTTTCACTGACGCTTGGAGGCGGGGAAGTAACTTTGTTTGACATGGTTTCTGCTTTTTCGGTTTTTGCCGATAACGGGCAAAAAGTCGAACCTATTGCCATCACCCGTATCGAGGATTTCCAGGGAAACGTTATTTTCCAGGCAGAGGATCCAAAGCCGGTACAGGTGATCCGCGCAGAACACGCTTACTTGATCACGTCCATCCTTTCAGATACCAAAGCCCGCGCTCCCATGTTTGGTACGAATTCAATCCTTAACCTCTCATTTCCCGCGGCAGTTAAAACAGGCACCACCAACGATTACCGAGATAACTGGACCATCGGGTATACCCCGGATCTTACAGTAGGGGTGTGGGTCGGGAACGCCGATTACACACCAATGGTCAATACTTCCGGGGTGTCAGGAGCTGCACCAATCTGGGCGAAGATAATGGAATATGCTGTACCCTATTTGACAGGCAACAACCCCTCCAACTTTGTTCAACCTCCCGGGATTGTAGAAAAAGTGATTTGCACTGCCTCCGGCACTGAACCCTCGGAATACTGTACTGACCAGCGCACCGAACTGTTCGCCTTTGACCAGCCTCCGCTGCCTTCGAGCGAAGATCTTTGGAAACGCGTAAATCTTGATACCTGGACCAACCTGCTTGAGTCGCCGGCATGCCAGGGTTACACCTCTGAACGATATGTGCTTAATGTAATGGATGAGTTTGCCAAAAAATGGATCACTGAGACTAACCAGGGGCAGAACTGGGCGAAGATTAATGGTTTTAACGACCCCCTAATCTTCATCCCCTCTCGCGTCTGCCAGCCGGATGATCCCCGGCCGAACCTTGTTTTTGTGGGTCTGTATGACAATCAAACCATAACGCAGAACCCGCTGGAACTCTACGCTGTGGTGGACGCCACCGAAAACTTTCAGAGTTTTTACCTGGAATATGGTGAAGGCAGCAATCCGGGTTCCTGGATGCGGCTTGTGAATGAGGGTGGAAACAGGTCATCACAGCCGCAAAAAATGCTAACCTGGGATCTCTCCGAGGTCACTCCGGGTATTATCACTTTGAGACTTTACATGAAATCAAACAATAATGGATATGCAGAGAAGCTGTTCCGGTTGAATATCCAGGTACCGACAAAAACACCGACCTCCACCCCCACAGTCACGGCCACTAGCACATCGACATCCACGCAAACGCTTACAATGACCGTTACTCCGAGTTTCACGCCAACCCTCACCCAAACTCCAACGTTGACCCCAACTCCAACGTTGACCCCAACTCCATCACCAACAGAGACGAATACCCCCTATTTTTCCACTGATGATTTTCTTGGGCTTATTTCAACCACAGGAGCATCTGCCAGGGGCGCCGTGGTTTTTTCGGCTTCAAGCGCCATCACCCGGCTGTTGGCAAAGAATTCAAAATCAAAATTGGTTTGTTCGCCAACCAGTTTTCCAGGGATGGGCATCAAACGACCGGTGAGCGGTTTATTCAACCGGATCGCCAGGGCTCCGAGGTCCAACAAGACTCCAGTGAGTTGTTCGGCAGTAGTATTCCCAGCCAGCGGGATTGTATCCAACCCGGTACCGCATACCGCCGAGTAAAGGAGTAAATCTTTGATTGTCAGGATGCCCTCGCCAGCACGTTTTGCCAGGGTTGAGTCTTCAAGAACCGGTAGCATTAGCCCGTTAAAACCGCAGCGTTTCCATTTTCCCAGGTCCAGGGTGCTTGCCAAAAAAGCAGCCGCAGCCAGTGATCCACTCATCCCCAGTGAAGGAATGCCCAGTAATTCCAGCGCTTTCCCCAATGAACACCATTCTTCCGGGTATGGCGCAAGTGAAAAATCGAAGCCTCTAAAAATAACATGATTTTTCAGGCAAACGGAATTGCATAGCCGCTCGATTGTTGCTGCGTTACTTTCCAATTGATAAAGAAGATTGGTTCGTGCCTCTTCCATGGGTTGCACATTTCCAAAGGCTTTCATAACCTCGTCCGCGCATTCCATGGCAAGTGCAATCGACGGCGACTCGTTTGGGTTGCTGTATGCTGCTGGCAGGAATGGGGCATAAGGACCAACATTAGCCAGGGCAGCGAAACGTAAATTGGTAAACCCGTCAGGTGATGATCTGGCGTTTTCAACGATCACTCTGGCAGCCGTTGCGGCTGCCCTGGGGAACAACTCCTCGCCGCTGGCAATTGTTCCTGCAGTAAAAAGGGTGGGGGCTAAAGCTAAAAGTTCTGGGATCAATTCAAAGAATTCCGGGTTAGCGGGGAATGCAGGTCCAATGGAAAGATACTGCCACCCCAGTTGCAAGGTGTTTTCGATCAGGCTTCGAACCATCGCAAATCTGGTTGATTTCGTCTCTTTTTCCTTCATCCACAGCGGAAATGGGCTGGTGGCCACCCGCTGCGACTGGACGATGTACCCTTCAGCAGTAAGCACGGAGGTGATTTCGTGTGAACAGCGCGACAGATTTTGCAGGTCGACGTTGGAAAGAAGCAAGGGATCGTAAAAGCTGGTTACTGCGCGGATTTTCATTGACCCCTCTGCCTGACGACCTCAAAAAGGATTATCCCAGCTGCGATGGCCGCATTGAGTGATTCACTCTTTCCGGGCATGGGGATCATCGCCATCTCCGTGGCTGCATTTCGCGCTTCAGTTCCTGCGCCTTCGGCTTCACCACCAATGATGATCCACGTGGGTTTTGTAAGGTCAATATCCCAGATGGGTTTTCCAAGTGAGGATTCAGCCAGGTATAAACCAGTGGAATCTCTCTGCTCTTCCCATTTTTGAATGATGTCCGTCCAGGTCATTGGAATCACTGGCACGAAAAAGTGTGCCCCCATTCCGGCGCGCAGGACCTTGGGTGAAAACACATCCACGCAGCCCGGCGTAAGGATCACCAGTTGCGTTCCTGCGGCTGCAGCCGTACGCAGGATCGTACCCATATTGCCCGGGTCTTTGATCTCATCCAGGATCAACACAAAATCGGATGTAGAAGGGAAGGCAGGTATGCCAGGTTCCACTACGAGCAGCAGCCCCTGACCGTTTTCGGTGGCACTGATCTTGGACAGAAGCTCATCCGGTACTTTCAGGATTTGGGTTGGTTTTCCCTGTAAAGAGCCAACCAGTTCCATGCCCCGGCTGGACAGTCCATCACTGAAAACTGCAATTTGAGGAATGAATTCAGCCTGCAATGCTTCCTCAGCCAGCCGAACCCCTTCCAGTACACAGGCATGGTTTTCCTCCCTGCATTTGCGTGAGGATAACAACTCTCGTATGTATTGAATTTTCGGATTCTTAAAAGAGGTGATCAGTTCGGGGAAGTTTGCATTCATAAAGTAATTCTACCTGAAATGATTGAATAAAAAAACGGGATGACTTTGATGTCATCCCGTTCAATTGATTGTTGAGTGATTATGCTGTTTTGGCTTTGACAACCACTGCTGCGAATGTTTGCGGATCGCGGGCGGCAAGATCTGCGAGCATCTTGCGGTTAAGCAGGATATTTGCTTTGCGTAGACCAAAGATCAACTGGCTGTAGGAAAGACCGTTCTGGCGGGCGCCAGCGTTGATACGGGCAATCCACAGGCGGCGAAGATCGCGTTTGCGGTTCTTGCGGTCGCGAGTGGCGTACCACATACTCTTAAGGCGGGCTTCATTGGCACGGCGGATCAAACGATGCCGGCTGCCAAACTGACCCTTGGTGAACTTTAGAACTCTCTTGTGGCGTAAGTGTCCATGCGGACCGCCCTTTACACGTGCCATGCTTTACTCCTTCGCGAACCCCTGAGCGCCGGTGTCTTCACCAGTTGGATGCGCCCAACAGCTGCACTAAAAACGGATACGACCTGTCGCTGCCTCGATTAATCCATGTTTGGATTGAGGCGGTTGACACGCTGAATGGTTTTGTCACCCTGGACTTTGACCATTTCAGTAAACATTGCTTTGGTGCGCTTGGATGTGCGGCGGCGCAGATGGCTTTTGCCACCCTTCGTGCGCATCAAGACACCAGACCCGGTCAGGCGGAACCGTTTGGAGGTAGCCTTGTGGGTCTTTAACTTGAATTTGCCTTTCTTTTGCTTGCTAGTCACAGCGAACTCCTCTCAACAAATTACGCGGTTGCTTGCGCAACCGCGAATTATACCAGAATAATTCTGTTTTGTTGAAAATTGATTACCCGGCAGCGGACTCTTTTTCAGGTTCAACGGGTTTTTCTGACTCGGTAGTTTTCTTTTTACCAGGTTTGGAAGGCGCTAATACCATTCCCATCGTGCGTCCCTCAATATTCGGCGACTGCTCAATAACAGCCACATCCACCAATTCTTCCGCGATCTCTTTAAGATCTTCCAATGCAATCTCGGGATAGGTGATCTCACGACCTCTGAAGCGGATCGTAACCTTCACCTTGTTACCTTCCAGTAGCCAGCGGCGTGCATCGCGAGTCTTAAAACCCCGGTGATGTTCGTTGGTCTTAGGGCGCAGGCGGATCTCTTTTACTTCGATCTTGGTCTGGGCTTTCTTGGCCTCGCGTTCTTTTTTGGTCCGTTCATATAAGAACTTGCCAAAATCGAGAACACGGCAGACCGGGGGATCAGAAGTTGGTGAAACTTCGACAAGGTCAAGTTCAGCATCGCGCGCGATTTGAAGCGCGCGTTGGATCGGAACAACACCGAAGTTTTCGTTCTGCGGACCGATTAAACGAACTTCTGCAGTGCGGATCAGTTCATTGACACGAAAATTTTGAGTACTGATAGTCTTCTCCTGTTATAAATTTAATAGAAGCCCGTCCAGTAACGGGCCTGTAATATGTAAATAATACCACATTCGAACTTGGGCTTCAACTAATTAACTGGAGTAATTCTCAAGCGGTATAAGGAATTCTTTTTTGCTTTGGGTGAGGTCTGAATAGACCCCCCGGTTTTCCTCAGGCAGGACACGCGCAATTTCATACATGATCTCATCAGTAATCTGCTTTCGGCTTTCGCGATCCAGTGAGCGTTCCCTGAGGTCTATCCTGTAAGGCTTACCTACCTTGATGACCATTTTGGTACGTTTGCCAAGCCGCAGCAATTTGAACTTTTCGTTCCCGTAAAAAACTACTGGAAGAATCGGCGAGCCCGAACGGATGGCGAGCAATGCAATCCCCGGGTATCCCTGGTTGAGGCGACCGTGGCGGGACCGTGTGCCCTCAGGGGCAACGATGACAATTTTTTTTTGTTTCAAGGCTTCTTCAGCCATGCGGAAAGCCTCGAAATCCACCTCGCCGCGTCTGATGGGAATTGCATCCCAGGCATTAAAAAGAAACTTCATAAACCAGTTGTCCCAGGTCTCAGCTTTTACAAAAGCGGTAATAGGGCGTGGATTGAGGTGGCTAAACCCGACCGGGGCGTCAAGCGAATTAATGTGATTGGTTGAGATGATCAGCGGACCTTCCATTGGGATGCGCTCCACCTCGCTTGCATCCACATCCAGGAAGGTGCTCAGGATCATCCTGATAGGGGGGTTGATTACAACGCTCAAACGAGTCACGCAGGCAGCCTCGTGATCATGTCCAGTTCTGCTGGAAGGATCTCAACAGTGAGTTCATTCCCTTTTTCACAAACAGTCACGCCATCAGCATGCGCAGGGATCGTTCCGTTCACCGCTTTTACATGGATTTTCTTCGACTGTGCAGTGCTCACGGCGGGATCGGCAGCTTGTGTACCTTTCATGATTTTTAACATGATACCCACCATGGCGGCCTGGGGGACTTCTTTGACCAATAGGAGATCAAAGATTCCGTCATTGGGTTTTGCAGTCGGTGCCATCATGAATCCGCCTCCCATGCGTCTTCCATTCATAATCGAGACCATAAGGGTAGGCATTTGAAATTTTTTATTTTCCAACGAGATCTCAAGCAGGGGGGGTTTAAAGTAGATAAAAATCGTTTTTACCGCTGCCACTAGGTAGGATAACATTCCAGTTAATTTCCCTTTGGCTGCCACAAAACCCACCACCGCGTCAAAACCTATTCCGACACCATTTCCAAAATACAATCCTTCTGGGTAGTCTCCGCCAGTTACCTTGCCAATATCGATTTTGCGCACCAGTTTTGATGCCAGCAGATCGCAGCTTGACTGAAGTTCGTGAGGAATACCGACGCCATATGAAAAATCATTCCCACGACCCACCGGCAGAATGGCCATGATTGGGCAGTGCTTGTTTGTAAGTTTGAATTGCATCAGACCGTTCAATACTTCGTTGGCAGTACCATCTCCGCCGGCTGCGACGACGATATCGTACTTTTCCTGGGCGGCTTTGATTGCCAGTTCGGTGGCATGCTCGGGGTATCCTGTTTGAACGATATTAAAATCGAGCCCGTATTTTGTCAGGATCTTTTCAATTTCCGGACGAACTTTCAGACCATTGCCTTTTCCTGCCGTAGGGTTCAGAATGATCTTATATCGGGTCATGGGTCCTCTTTTTTAACTTGATGGGTGGTTAAATATTTTCTGATTGTATGTGGAATAAGATGTCCGGTCAAGTGACTGAAGATACACTCACCGTTATTATTGAACACCATCACAGTCCGAATGATGCGAATAAGAAGGTTTGTTTTACATGAACAAGAATTCGGAGATCACAAAAAACGCCGGGATTGCTCTCGGCGTGTAAGCACACGGGTCCGGATCTCACGGACAATTTTGGGTGAGAGGTGTAGGGCACTCGAACTGC
>CAZAAJ010000025.1:0-9524 GCA_964483135.1 uncultured Anaerolinea sp.
GGATCCAGTTTTGCACAGAGCCTTTGCCATAGGTGGTTACACCGACTAACGGAGCGCGACCATAATCCTGGATTGCACCAGCCGTGATCTCAGATGCTGAGGCAGAACCTTCATTGACAAGGACCACCAATGGGATCTCAGTTGCCAACCCTCCAGAAATTGCTTCGTAACTGGTCTCGTTGCCATTCCCTTCTTGTTCATACATGACAATCCCTTTTGGAATGAACTGGGAGATAACTTCAATGGCGGTTGTTAAATAACCTCCTGAGTTGTAGCGGAGATCTAGGATCAGTCCTTTGGGGTCATTCTTGAGCAGTTCCGTTAGATTTTGTTTCAACAGGTTTGTGGTATTGTCACCAAACGTGCTGATAACAATATAGGCAATATTATTATCCAGCATTTTCCCTGAAACAGATGGAAGGTCGATTTTTGCCCTATTGATGGTGAATTCGAGGATCTCTTCATCCTCTCCACGCTGGATGGTCAAAGTCACAGGAGTTCCAGCAGGTCCGAGTACTGATTGAAGTGCAACACTAGGATCGATCCCAGTCATGTCTTCGCCGTTGATCTTGATGACCTTGTCCCCTGTCTTTATACCGGCAGCTTCAGCCGGTGAGCCGGGCATTGGGGAAATGACAGTCAGGTAATCACCTGAAACATCTACATAAGCCCCAATGCCTTCGTAAGATTCATCGAGGGGGCGCGTAGCCTGTTCGTAGGTTTGCGGGTCCATATAGCCGGAGTGTTCATCTCCAAGCGAATCCAACATGCCCTTGATGGCTCCCTGCATTAATTTTTCATCATTAACAGGTTGATCGATGTACTGTTCGTGAACGAGATTCCAGGCTTGCCAGAATGGTTTGAAAAGCAAATTTAAATCGGATGAATTGGTGGAAGATGGTGCAACCTGGGTGGTAAGAGGGGATTCGACCTGCGTTTTTTGGGGAAGAAGCCATCCTACTAATAAACCTCCAGAAAAGGCTCCGGATACCAATACTAATCCGGCGACGATTGCAATTATGATCTTTAATGTTTTGTGGTCATTCATTCTTGTCTCCATCAGTAAAATCCTTTTTTTGATTCGTTTGTAAGTTAATGATTTTTTGTGCCAGGTTATCCAATTTTTCATTTTCCTCATGGAATGGATTCCGCATGGTACTTCCTGCTTTTTGAAGCCTCGAGACCCAGGAATCAGGATTGTGTTTCTTTTTCTGCCCGAAAAACAGGCTTAAATTGATGCCAACTATCAAACCAACCAGCAGAAGGATGAGAAACCAACCAAAAGGAGTAAGCGGATTCATATTAGTTCTCTGCTCCTTCAGGCAGGGATTACGTCAGGAAGTTCATATACAGTCGCCACTGCAGCATCAACGTATTCCTGACGTTCACTGGTCCCAACCTGGATGGTGTAAAAACCCAGTTCATGAGCAGTGAGTAAATTTCGTTCGGAATCGTCAATCATGACACATTCAGATGGGTCTGCAATTGCTGCCAGGCTTATCGCGGTTTGGAAGGCTTCAGTCATCGGTTTGCAATAGGGATAAATCGCCTGGATATCGATAACCTGGCTAAAAAAGTGATTGATTCCAAGTTGATTCAACACCCTCTTTGCATGATTGGTATCTGCGTTGGTGAAAATGACCTTGCGTTGCGTAAAAAGCGAGAGTGTATCGATTAACGCTTCATCCTTTTGCAAAAAACGGTCAATGGGAATGTCGTGCACATAGGTCAGGAATTCCCCCTCGTTAATTCCATACACTTCACGTAAACCCCGCAAGGTTGTTCCATAATGATGAAAAAGGTCGTTGCGCAAATCAGTGACTTCTGACTGGGCGATCTTTAATCGATCGGTAATATACCTGTCCATGCGAACACCAATTGCCTGCCAGATACCTGATGTACGCGGGTAAAGGGTTTCATCGAGGTCAAAGAACATCACTTTAAAACACATGGGTCAGAGTATACTCCGAAAATGAAGAGAAAAAATTTCTCCACAATACTTCCATTATAATTTGGCTATGCCTATTCACATTCTTGCTGATGATATTGCTTCGCAAATTGCCGCGGGAGAAGTAGTTGAGAGACCCGTTTCAGTAGTCAAAGAGTTGTTGGAAAATGCGATCGACGCAGGGGCCACCCAAATAAATATACAGGTCGAGAATGCTGGCAGAACACTGGTTGAGGTGTCAGACAACGGTACTGGAATTCCTTTTGATCAAATGGCACTGGCAGTTGCCCGGCATTCAACATCAAAACTTCAAAATGCCGCCGACCTTTTTCATATTCACACCCTTGGTTTCAGGGGAGAAGCCCTTGCATCTATTGGTTCAGTCTCCCGTATGGAACTCATTTCAAAAAGTGCGAATCAAGCTGCGGGCAGTCGGTTGATCGTTGATGGTGGAAAATATGGGCAACCCACCAAAGAAGGAATGCCAATTGGGACGGTCGTTAGGGTCACCGATTTGTTTTATAACACGCCTGCCAGGTTGAAATTTCTCAAAAAAGATCAATCCGAAAGACAGATTATTGAAACGCTGGTTATCCGATATGCGCTCGCATACTCAAACCTTGCTTTCTCCTTGACCCTGGATGGAAAACCGGTTCTAAATACTTCTGGCAATGGTGACAGACGTGAAATCCTGGCAAAACTCTATGGTTCTGACCTGAGCAGGCAAATGCTGGAAGTAGTATTCGATGATGAGGGGATCCAAATAGTTGGATTCATCAGTCCAATTTCAGTAACGCGATCAAACCGGAAAGAAATCACTTTTTTTGTCAATGGCCGCTGGATACAGGATATCGCTCTATCCACTGCTTTATTGAGAGCCTATCAATCTTACTTGATGGTCGGGCGCTATCCGGTTACATTCCTCTTTATCACGCTTGATCCTGAGGAGGTTGATGTAAATGTCCACCCGGCAAAAGCCGAAGTCAGGTTCAAACAACCCGATCTGCTTTTCTCGGTTATCCAGCGGGCTGTCCGGCGCGCACTGCTGGCTTATTCGCCGATACCGCAATTAAGTTCAACTGCCTGGCAGGGATCAAGTGGAGAATCCTCTGTATCAGCACCAACATGGAACAAACCGGTACTTGATTGGAATTCAAACCAAACGCCATATCTGAATCAAAATGTGGAAAGTTCCACTGCTCCTGAAGTTCAGGCTGCAGAGGTTATTCCACTTTTACGTTTGATCGGACAAATCGGTGCGGTTTATCTTGTTGCTGAAGGACCAGACGGTTTATACCTGATTGACCAGCATGCAGCCCATGAACGAATTCTTTATGAAAAAATGACAGATCGATCCCGGCCTGTTAGCTCACAAACCCTTCTGACACCAGAACTCATCCACCTGGATCCAAAATCTGCCGCTATTGTGAAAGATAACCTGGATACTTTGAACGGTATCGGGTTTTCAATCGAGGAGTTTGGGATCAACACCCTGCGAATTTCGGCTGTTCCCTCAGTTTTTACTGGAAAAGATCCTGTGTCAGCTATACGGAGTATCGTAGAAGATTTTGAAGAAGATGAAACCCCTCTCAAAGGATATGAAGACGCGAGAATCATTGCCAGGATTTGCAAACGAATGGCGGTTAAAGGCGGGCAGGTACTTTCAAGTGAAGAACAGGCAGCTTTGATCCGTCAATTGGAATCGTGTAAATCGCCAAGGACCTGCCCGCATGGCAGACCAACAATGATCCATCTGTCGGTGGATTTGCTTGAACGGCAGTTTGGCCGGCGCGGCGCTCGTTAAACAATCCGTGTTTAGTTAATTTGATTGAGTCAGGATCGATTTCGCCAGCAAATTAACCTGGTTGGCAAAAAGACCATCTGGCTGCATCAAGGCAAGCGGGATGTGACGACTGTTAGCCTGTGTTGTCAATTCAGGCACTGCAGGGATCATCACGTTGATGGGAATATCATTCAGGATCTCACTCACTTTGAAAATCGAAAGCAGCATGCTTGACGGTGTGTGATTATAAAGAACCAGGTCAACAGTGCGGCCACTGCCCCTCGAGTTGGTTCCAATTTCATCCAGCAGGTACTGGGTGCGAGTGACTGTATTTAAAGTTGGTTCAACCAGTACAACCAGTTTTTTACAGAGTGAACAAATCTCATCAAAGTTGGGGAGCAGGGGAGTTCCGATATCAAGGATAGTCATCGGAGAAAGGGCACCAAGATTGTTGATCACGGCAACTAGTTGCTCACCTAATGTAGAGAAATTCACATTCTTATGGCTATTGTTTGAGCACAATAATTGAACACCATAATTTGTATTCGTTAGGTTTTGCTCAATTGTTGACGATTTTATTTCATTTGCCGGTAATTCTAATAAAGACTCAAGACCGTTAACATTTGTCAATCCGAGGTCAGTAATCCATGTTCCCTGGCTGGGTTTTAATTCTGCAGCGATTACACCTTCGTGCGTGGTTTTGGCAAGTACCGCTGCGAGATTTAATGCGAGGGTGGAAACTCCCATCCCGCCACGAGGACTGATGATCCCCAGAATGAAATTCTTCTTCACTTCTGGAACTGGTGCCGGTCTTACCCTTGCCCGTGACAATAACGCCCGGATATGGGCCACGAGCTCAGCAGGATGAACAGGTTTGGTCAGATAATCATCCACACCTGCCTCATAGCCAATAACTTTATCGTTTACCTGACTCTTGGCAGTAAACATCAGGATTGGAATATCCATCAGAGAAGGTTCTTTACGAATTTGGCGTGTGACCTCATATCCGTCGATATCGGGCATCATTACATCGAGGACAATAAGGTTTGGTTTTTCGACTTGAGCCATTTCAACCGCTTGTAATCCACTGTTAAGGGAAGCGATTATAAAGCCCTGTCTTTCCAACATCATGCCAATCAATCGCAGGGTTTCAGCGTCATCATCAACAATCAGGATTTTTTCTGGCATAAGACACCTTTTTCTCTATTATTAATAAGTCTAGCATAATCTGAAAATCAGGGCAAGTAGGAACATAAGTATTTTACTGTTTTTTTACGATGCTATAATCGCACTATGAATTTGCATATGTTTCAAAAAATCATTGAAGAAAAAAACCTGCTTGATACGATCAAACCAGTGGTGATAGGGGTTTCAGGTGGACCGGACAGCTTATGTCTTTTAGATTTGATGCGGAAACTAGGAACACCACTCATTGTTGGTCATCTGAACCATGGTCTGAGGGATGAAGCTGAAGAGGAAGAAAAAAAAGTTCGGTTACTTTGTGAAGAATGGAACCTCCCATACTTTACCAGGCTGGTAGATATAAAAGAAGAGATTAAAACCTCTTGTCATACGATCGAAGAAGCCGGGCGGATTGCACGTTACCGGTTCCTGTTCAAACTTGCGTGTGATAAAAACGCCCAGGCTGTGATGGTGGCACATAACTCGGATGATCAGGTGGAAACGATCCTGATGCATTTACTGCGGGGAACAGGTCTGGCGGGATTGAGGGGGATGGACTACAGGAAGCTCCCCAACGAGTGGAGCGAGACGATTCCGCTTGTGAGACCGCTTTTAGGTATTTCCAAACAAGAAGTCCTTGAATATTGCCAGGACAACGGTCTTTCACCCTCCTTTGACTTGTCAAATCAAGATAAAACTTTTTACCGGAATCGCCTGCGCCTGGAACTTGTACCTTTTCTTGAGACTTACAATCCAAAGGTCAAGGAACAAATAACCAGGATGGCTGAAGTGATCCGCGAAGAAGACGACTTCCTGCAATGGAAAACTGAAATTTCTGTTCAGAAATGTGTAACAAGAAGTGGAGAAGGTTTTTTTATTCTTGATAAAAGCCTGACAAATGAACTTCACCCGGCAATTAAACGAAGATTGTTTTTTTCCCTTATGAAGAAATTAAAGCCTGAGACACCAAACATCACCTTTGATGTTATCGAATCTTCTAAAGAGTTTATGGAAAATGCAACAAAAAAGGGAAAGAGATCTCTGGCAGCCGGTGTGGAAATTTGTGGTTATCTTAAAAGATTTCTACTATTGGCAGATAGCAAAGCGACCTTGAATGATCTTTGGCCGCAAATTTCGACTCCAATCAATCTATTCGAAAGTTCCGAGAGAACCATTCAACTAAACGACCATTGGAAGGTGGAATTGCTGGATAACGTTGAAATTTCCAGGGAGGATCCGTGGCGGGCATGCCTTGATACGGCTAAGTGCCACGGACTCTGTTTTGATACCTTTACACCCGGTGACCGATTCACTCCGCTGGGAATGGCAGGCAAATCGATAAAAATTGGGGATTATTGGACGAACGAAGGGTTACCTGCAAGGGCAAGAACCCATTGGCCGTTGCTCAAATCAGGCGGGGACATCGTCTGGATTCCCGGTTTTACAATTGGTGAGAATTACAAAGTCACTGGTGGGACCAAAAAGAAGATTACCTTGAGAGTATCCGAGACCTAGAAGTTACTTTCCTCCGGCCAATTGTCGCAATTTCATGCTCACTTCGCGCCATTGGATCTTGGAAATGCCTAGTTTTTGCCTCAAGTTTTCCTTATCCATTCCTGATTGCCAATCATTAAGCGCACTGGTCCATCGGCACATGTCAAAAGATAGGTGTTTTTCCAGCCCTGCATCACGACCGATATCTTCAAGCAGATACTCCAACCGGCGGGGAGACCATGGAAATAACTGGTCAATAGGAGCATATTTTACAAGGTATTCGTTGAAAACTTCAATCCAATCGTTGGTCAGTGAAATTTTACGTTCCTTAAATCGGCTTCCGCTATTGGAATAGCGAATGAATAAACAAGGTGATTTCGGATCGAGAAGGTCAATATGATTTAAATTGAGATTGAGACACTCTCCTTTTTTGATACCGGTCGTCAATAAAAGTGTAACGAGCGCATATGGCCTGGGATCTTTTTTGACAGCCCGGTGTGCACTGGCTGCCTCGATAACTTTCAATTCTTCTTCAGGAGTCAACACTTCAGGCAGGGGACTGATGACAGATTGCTGTAAAACTTTTTCCGCGGGGTCGATGGTCAACCGTCCGGTTTGGGTGAGCCAGCGGAAAAATGATTTGACAGAAGTGATCCGTCTAGAAAGACTCTTGGGACTGCAGGGAACCCCGCGTTCTTTTTGGAGCCAATCCAGGAACAGGTTAATATCTTTCATTGAAACATTGCCAATTCGAGTATCGGTAGAAAAGTAACTTGCAAACAGGTTTAGATCCCCGATGAAGGCTTTTACTGTGTGAAGCGATTTGCCCTGGTCATAGAGGAATAGTTCCCAGGATTTAACGGCAGGAATTAACAACGTATCTGCTGTAATGTGCGTTTCGGGTGAGTTGTACATGGGTCACTCCTTCAATTGATATTTCGCATAGATTACAATGTCAGTGTACAAAATTAAATCCTGCTTGTCAACAACGAGTTTTATTGTTCCAGAGCTTGTTTAAGAAGCTGCTTGACGAGGGTGTCATCGGGGACGAGTACCATGGCGCCTGTTGCTGGAACAACGTAGTTGTAAACTTCACTTGAACTGATGGCAAATCGCCTGATCAGGGAGGGATCGGAGTAGATCCTGCCAGCAAGAGGAAGAAGTTCCAAAACAGTTCCCGCAGTGATATCCGTATCGACGTTATTTTGGAACAACGAATAAAGTTCTGACCCGCGTGAAAGGGCATTGAGTCCCATGGACTTTTCGAATATTGCGATCAATACTTCCTGTGCACGGCGAGTTCTATCGAAATCATTGGTAGAGTGACGCGACCTGACATACCACAGAGCAGTTTCGCCATTCATAAAATTGTTTCCGTAGGGGATGTAACAATAACCATCGACTGCCTGGGGTAACTCGCACACATCGTTGAGTTCCCTTGAAGCAAAGATTGTGATGCCGCCAAGTGTATCCACGATGTTCGTAAATCCTGCAAAATTGGTAATCATGTAGTAATCGAGGTCGATGCCAAAATTATCCATGAATGTTGCCCTGGTTAGGGCAAAACCGCCATACTCCTGGGCAGCATTGATCCGCTCCATTCCGATTCCCGGTATTTCGACATAGAGATCGCGAGGAAAAGAAACCAGGGTTGCGGATCCGGTTTTCGTGTTCAAGGAGATAAGCAAAATGACATCAGTTCGAAAACCGTTGCCAGAACGCCAATCAGACCCAAGCAACAGGATGTTCACCTGCCCTTCGGGTTTAACCAATTTAGGGAGTGGCGTAGCAGGAGGTTCTGTGGGGATAATTTGTGTTGGTTCAACCGACTCAGTGGGTGCTGGATTTGTTATAGCAACCGGAGTAGAGAGAATCGGTTGAAATGGTGTGGGGGTAGCAGGATATCTCTGATCCTGGTTGATCAAAAGATCAGAAATGGGGATGGGAGTGGGAGAGGTTGTTTGACCAAATGAAAAAATACAGGCATTTAGCACCAATCCAATCAGCGATAATGTAAGCAGCGTTTTGCGCCTGAACCCTTTACTATATTTCATTTCGAGTGTCTTTTATCAGAGAGTTTCGCCCTGAACCAGAGGCAGGCGGACTTTTGCTGCTGTTGCCCCACAGGAATTTGAGTAAAAATCTAATTTTCCCCCCAAACGAGAGGTCATTTCGGTCGCCCGGACGATGTCCTCAAGCGGCAATCCAAAACCAGGCAAAGTAAGGCTTTGATTTTTATACATCTCAGGTAAAACAGGTATAAATTCAGCGGGTGCTACATTATGTTCTGAACTTTCGATTGAGATAATCACCTCTTGAGGAGTCTGGGTAAGGAATTCCTCGATCGCAATTGTTAGATTTCCTTTTTTTTCAAGCGCGGCTGTCGCGTTGGTGAGGAGAAGATTTAAGATATTTTCGAAATTCTCCTTATCCGCAAACAGGCGGATATCTTCATAAGGAATATTAATCTTGAGTAAAATTTCCTTGGATTTTATTGAGGTGATAAACAGATCCAGGGCAGATTCGGTAGATTTGCGGACCGAAAAGGACTGAGAATAAAGTCCCGGTTCGTTTTTATCTTCCGAACGATTGTGCAAGATATTTTCGAAGGATTCTTCCATGTGATCAACTGATTTTTGTATTCGCTCAACAAACCGGCGTTGAAATGCTCCCAGCGGACCGACGGATTCATTCAGTAATAATTCCAGGTAGCCTCTTATGGTCACGAGTGGCTGGCGTAATTCCTTTACCATGGGCTGCATAAGGGAAACAGCTGAGATGCCATTCTCTTGTGAAGCAGTAGAAGAATTGGCTGCCATTAATTTCATATTTGCTTCAGCCAGGGCATTTTGAAGCCGGGCAATCTCTTCAAGCGTCAAATGGAGTTCGTTTTCAAGATGTTGAATCTCCTGTGAAGCCTCTGCCTGGATTGGTTCTTGAGGCGAAAAGGCATCATTTTGAGATTCTTCGTTTGAGTCCTCTTCTGGAGGTAAAAAATCGTTTTCTGGATAATCGGAAGTATCCATAATTCACCTTGTTCTTTTTTATCTGGTTATGCAAGTATCGCACCAATAATGCATTTTAACTTATGTTAAGGAAAACTGCATTCCAGGTGCA
>CAZAAJ010000025.1:9624-32436 GCA_964483135.1 uncultured Anaerolinea sp.
CACTGGTTGACAATCCCTCACTTTTTGATAGAATACATCAGTAATTTAGCCGAAGTGGCGGAATTGGCAGACGCGCTACGTTCAGGGCGTAGTAGGCATTACGCTTGTGAGGGTTCAAATCCCTCCTTCGGCACTTGGAACCTGCAGGGTGTACTCTGCAGGTTTTTGCTTGCCTCTCTTAAGGGATTAAGGTAAGATAGGGTTATGGGAAAAAGGTTCAAGTTTCCTAAAATTCCTTTTGATACAAAAAAAGTCGCCATTGTAGTAGGGGCGGTAATCCTTTTTTTCCTGGTGATGGATTTGAATAATCGCCTGAACGAATTATCCAGGTTAAGTGAGCAGGAAAACAAAGCAGCAACAGTTGTAAGTCAATTACAATCCACGTTGGATGTCCTAAAAACCCAGCTGGCGTATGCATCATCCGAAGGTGCGGTTGAACAATGGGCTTACAACGAAGGTCACATGGCGCGACCCGGCGAGAAATTGATCGTTCCGCTTTCTCCTGCCGGAACAACCCCCCAATCTCTAATTGAGGAAACCCCGGCTCCAACCCCAGTACCGAATTGGCGTATCTGGTTTGCATTGATTTCTGGAAAATAGAAAAATTATTTGCCAGTATTCGCCTTGCGGTGAACGCTGATCATCGTCAGATCATCAGAAGGCGGTTCACCATTACGGAACTCACGGATCGCATTTTCAATATTAGTCAATAACCCGTTTGATGAATCGGCCCTGTTTTTTTCCAGCAGATCGAATAACCGCGGCTCGGTAAATAGTTTTTCAGTATCCGACATGGCTTCGGTAACCCCATCTGTATAGAAGAGTAAAAAGTCACCTGGCTCAAGTTGAATTTGTTTATTGGTATAAACAGCATCACTGGTCACCCCAAGGGCGATGCCATCCATTTCGAGGCGTTCACAACTTTTTTGTTTTTTTCGCTTCCATATTGGCAGGTTATGCCCGGCATTTGCATAGGTTATTTTGCCAGATTCCATGTCAAGAAAAGCCAAAAAAGCCGTTACAAACATCCCATTACGGGACTCCATCTCCAGGAGAGAATTAACACGCTCCAGGATGGATGCAGGTGAATGAAAATCCTGGGCAGTTGCACGAATTAATGTTCGCGTCACAGTCATATATAATGCGGCTGGCATACCCTTATCGGATACATCAGCAATGATGAGTGCCAGTTTTTGGTCTTTGGTTTCAAACAAATCATAGAAGTCCCCGCCTACTTCTCGGGCGGTCTGCCAGCGAAGATCTATATCCCAGCCGGAATATGAAGGCGTCGATTCCGGGAGGAATGTTCTTTGAATTTCGCGTGCCAATTGAAATTCCCGTTCGATCCGTTCACGTCCCACCATTTCTTCGGTAAATTGCTCATTTTGGATTGCCAAGGTGGTTTGCTGTGCAATGCCTTTGATCAGTTCAACACGCTTATTGTGAAACGCAGGTTTTACATTGGCTTCCTGCGCAACCAGGACTCCGTAGAATACTCCTTTTATCGACAAGGGGATTCCCAACAACCAATTGTGTATGGTCGATCGACTAAGATCCTCTACAGGTTGGCAATTATTTAAATCCCACTGCCCGATAAGTGATGGGCCTTCTGGCAAGGCACATGCGATCAGTTGATCTGCTGCAAGAACCTGGTCGAGAAGAGGAATCTCACCAGGATGGTAAACAGTGCCTATTTTTTGATCAATCTCTGGCTGGGTCTGGGAGGTTGCCGAGGTGAGAATGAAACTACGCGCCTCTTTATTCCACAGGTAAATCAACCCGGCATCCAAACCGACCAGGATGGACAGAAGATGAATGATGGTATCAAGAATATCGTTGAGGTCACTCTGGCTGACAACGGTCTGAGCAACTTGTAACAAGACTTCAGTGATATAGGCTTCTTCCTGGCGGTTTTCCAAAAGGCGGATGTTCTGGAGAGTGACTGAAGTTTGCTGTCCAATCCCTGAAAGGATTGCCAGCGTCTGATCTGTGAATTTATTGGTCACCCCAAACTCGCCGGTGGAATTGTGGACGACCAGGAATACACCCATCAACTCATCATGGGAGCGAAGGGGAACCAGGACAGCAGTGCTGTTGGGTTTAATTGACTGGAAAGAACTGATCCCTAATTCGAGCTCAAGGTTATCAATGATGACCGGTTCCATTTTCGCGCGTACCCTGAGTAACCCAATCGATTCCTCATCCTTGATGGTTAATTCACTGGGTGCAGGAGCAAAACCATACCACTTACGCATTTCATATGCCATTGTATTGGGGTCATAGAGATAGATCGCACATTGGTTGATTCCTACCAATAAAGGTGTTAACCGAACAATTGTGGTCAGAAGTTCTTCATCAGTGGAAATAGATTGCATTGCTTCGGCAACCTGGAGTAAGACAGTTGATGACCAGGCGTCTTCCTGGGCAGTGGTATACAGCCGTGCATTTTCGATGGCAATGGCTGCATAACTGGCGAAGGTTGTGGCGATGATCGACGCTTCAGAGCCATATTTTCCTTCTGATTTGTGTGCGAGGGTAAGCACACCAATCACTTCCTTTGCCGAATGCAAAGGTACAGCGATGGATGAGTAATTCGATTTAAATTGACAAGCAGCTCCCAGTGGTCCGTACGGGTCAGACGGTTGACGGATCACCGGACCATTTTTCTCTATCGCAGATTCCAGGAATCTCCTGACCGCGTTGGATTCATCCACCGTGTTTGTAATGGCATCCCTGGGGGTTCCGCGTGCGGCTGCGAGGTGTAAATCTATATCACCACCAGGTGCCTCCGGATCCTTTTTTACCAGCCATATGGCGGAGGCGTCACAAGGGAGGTTCTTTTCAAGTTCAACCAGTATTTTCTCCAGTAACTCGTCGAGTGCCATTTCGGCAGAAAGGAGACCGGCAACATCCTTGAAACTATCTGCCACCTGCCTGCGCCAGCGTTCGGTGCGGAAGATATTGGCATTGCGAATTGAAATCGCCACCCCTGAAGCCAGCCCTTCAAACATGGACAGGTCATCCTCAGTAAAAGCATTAATATGATCGGATTGAAGATCCAGGATACCGAGTACTTCCTCTCCAAATTTTAATGGAATGGTCAATTCCGCCTTGGTTTCATTGGGAGAAACGCGGCTTGGTTTGTAAAGCGGTTCGAGAGTGACGTCATTGGCGATTATGGTTTGTCCGGTGCGGGCTACCTGGGGGATGATCCCTTTTGCAGCATAAAGATCATAGGCAAAGGCGTTGGCTTTCGTTCGTGCGGAACGTTTGCCAGATCCAGCCTGGTAAATAATCTTTTTCCGTCCCGGGTGAACTGTGAAAAGATTTACAAATGGGATATTAAACCGGTCATGGATAACATTTACAACTTCAACCAGGAGTTGGTCAAGGTCAAGGATTTGTGAAAATGAATAATTAATATCTGCCATTGCAGATAATTGATCAGCCCGTTTAACCAGATCATTGTAAAGCCTTGCTCCCTCGACCGCCAACGCGATGTTGTCAGAAAGTGAGCGAATTACAAGCAGGTCGTTCTCGTGGAATGCCCCCTTCACGCGACTTTGGATATCCAGGACGCCAAGGATACGATTTTCAACGATCAAAGGTAAAACGGCTTCTGCAGATGTATCAGGGAGGCTGTCTATATATTTAAATCTCTTTTCCTTCGAAACATCCTTACAAATGATCTCAGTGCCGGTTCGCGCAACTTCCCCCACCAATCCTTCACCGTAAACCACACTAAAGATCGGGCTGTCAGTCGGAACACACTCCAGCGAACTGGCGCGGAATCGAAGCTGCAGGTTATCCGGGGAGAGTGTGTACAAACCAACATAATAATAATTGAAGGTGCACTGAATTAGATTGGTGACCTTCTTGCTCAGTTCATCGAGGTCTAACTGATTAGCAATCTGAGAGCTAACAGATCTTACAAGAGCCAACTGGTCATATCGCCAATTTTTGAGGGTCACCTGACGATTGAGCTGCATGGATACCGCAACGTATGCGCAGAGCGCTTCGATGTATTCAAGCTCGGTATTGGTGAAAGGTTGCAAGGGATTACGGATTATATGGAAGATTCCGAGCGTGTTTTCACGGGTGGTAAGCGGGATTGCGATTTCAGAGGTGGGGGCGGGTTTCTTGGGTTGAGAATTTGAATCTTGGGGTTTACTTTTTTGTTGAAAAACTTCTAACACTAATTTGGGGCAGTCATTTGACGGCAATGTATCAACAGGTGGCTCACCGGGCAACGGGTAATACGGTTCACATAACCAGAGTTTGGATTTGCCTTGAAGTTTTTCATCAACGGTGGCTTCAAGTTTTTGGACAACGTTGAGCGTAGCGGGAAGTCGGAGAAGCTCTTCTCCCAGATTTAAAAATTCCTGCCAGGGTGATTCTTTTTGTTTAGCCACTTTAGTTAAAATATTTGGTCAGGGTCAACCGGTTTCGTTTCGCATTAAAATCAAATTTTATGTCATCTACCAATTGACACATCATATAATATCCAAGTCCATGGTTGGGCCGATATTTTAGCTTTCCAGTGAGATTTGGACATTGAACTTCTGAAGGATTAAATGGCTGCCCATGATCTTCCAGGATGACTTTGACTGCTTTTTCACCTGTTCGTATTTGACAGCGGATCGTGCCTTTGTCTTCCCCCTGGTAAGCGTGTTCAATGATATTTGAAACAGCCTCGTCAACAGCTGTTTCGAGAGAGAAAAGATCTGTGGAAGAAAGGGGAGATGCGTTAACTGAATATCTCACGAATTCTGCGATTTCAGCAAGACTCGCATAAACCCCGGCAAATGTTCGCGTTGGCATGAGAAAGACTTAGAATGACCCCACTGCTGAAAGAACATCAGGGAAGATATTGAAGATCCGGTGGAATCCTGCCAATTCAAATACAGAATGGATTGCAGGTGAAAGCCCGGCAACTACCAATTCACCTCGATTGTAACGTTTGCAATTTTTGAGATTGGCGATTAAAACACGCAGTCCGGCGCTGGAGATAAACTCCAGGCTCGTGAAATCCAGGATTATTTTATAGCGATTGTGTTCGTTGATCTTGTTTAATTCTTCTGCCAATTTCGGAGAAGTAAAACTGTCCAAACGGCCAGTTACCTTAACAACATCGCAATGCTTGAATTGATTGGTGGTTATCTCCATTTTTTTATTCCTCCGAGGTTTTACCTTTAGTTAGGCCTGTAGTGATGATTATATCACGCAGGTTAAAAGGGACATTAATCAAGCAAATCAAGCAAAATTTCCTCTTTTTTTTATGGTATGATGTTTTTTAATCGCAAAAGTTGCTTTATTTTTTTAAGAAAAAAAGAAACTAAGAATAGGAACCAATATGAATAACTCTGATACGCCTCAATCTGTGATCAAGAAATTTGAAAAACGTCAAAAGGTAATGCCTTTTGTTTTAGGAGTACTTGCAGGGGTACTGGCATTGATCGGAATTTTCATCATTATTATGGTAGTTTCAGGATCAAAAAAACCTTTCGGTGGATTGTTTGCTACAAAAACTCCCACTGCCACCTCAACATACACACCAACTGCAACAGTTCCTACTCCTACTGCGTCAATTACACCTTTGCCGACTGAAACGCCTACCCCGACTTTGACAGCAACGGCTTCGGGTCCTCAGATCTATGAAGTTAAAGCTGGTGATGATTGCTATACACTTGCCACGACGTATAACGTTGATATGGCAGTACTGCTAACGATCAACAATTTCCCGAATGGCACCTGCCCGATCATCCCCGGGCAAAAAATCATCATCCCAGCTCCCGGTCAAAAACTACCTACACCCACACCGGTCCCCAGCGACCTACCGCGTGGCACGGTGATTGATTACACAATCCAGGTTGGGGATACTCTCGCAACCATCGCATCGATGTTTAATAGTACCGTTGATGACATTATTGCCAAGAATAAAATCACTGACCTTAACTTGATATACCCGGGGCAGGTTATCAAAGTTCGAGTCAACCTGGTGACTCCTACTGTAACCAGGCAGCCAACCAGCACGCTGGTAGGTGGGTTGCCAACTGCTACACCAACTCCAAAACAATGATCATAAAAACCTCCACTTTATCAAAGTGGAGGTTTTTTTGCACTAATCCCTTAGGGACAAAGCCAATTTCACTAATTCTGGATCATGGTTTGCTTTAATAAAATCATTCAGAACTGGCAGACTCAAGTCGCGGTCAACGTTGACAATATTAAGTAAGACATTCCGTATAAATCCAAAATACTTCGCCCGAAGTATTGCTGAATCCTTGAACCTCAAGTTGAAATCTTCCGGCGATATTTTTAGGAAATAAACAAGTTCCTGGGGGGTAAAGGATTGTGGGAGTTCTCCGTGATGAGCATTTTTATTCCATGGGCAAACCATCTGGCAGATATCACATCCGAAAAGCCACGGCGGTAATTGATCGCCTAATTCTGGGGGGAGACCGTTTTTGTTTTCGATGGAGTGGTAGCTCAGGCACAGGCGGGAATCGATCGTACGATCAGGCTGAATGCAGTGGGTAGGACAGGCATCCACGCAACGGTGACAACTACCGCACCTGTCGACTTCAAACTGACTATCTGGACTTAGGTCTATGTCAAGAAAGACCTCGGCTAGTAAAAAGGCGGAGCCAATCGATGGATTGATAAGACAGGAATTCCTGCCAATCCAACCCAGCCCGGCACGGCTGGCCAGTTCGCGTTCCAATACCGGAGCGCTATCTGTAAATATTTTGGATTCGAATTTATTGTCGTTCAAGAATTCGATTCTTGAGACGAGCTGATTCAGTCTTTTTGGGATCTCAAGATGATAGTCAATTCCCTGGGCATACCCGGCTACCAGGAATTTATCCCTTTTGGAAAGGGCATCCATGGAATGAAGTGAATAGGGATATGCCAGACACAGGATTGACCGCAGAGAAGGCATTAGAGTTTGAGGATCTCGTCTGGTATTGACATGGTAATCAGTTGCCAGATAACTCATCTCCGTATTAAACCCGGTATCCAACCAAACCTGATACCTGTTAAATTGGGAAAGTGGATCGGGGGTGGTGATCCCGCATAAGGAAAAGCCAAGGCGATATGCCTCGGCTTTGATCTCTTTCTCCAATTCCCGTGAAACCGTTATCGAGTCTGGCATTAATTATTATTGAGTCACAGATGTTGTAGGTGTAATCGTACTGGTCGCTGCAGTCGGGGTTAAAGTGCTCGTTCCAACCGTGATATACATGATCAATATTTCACCAAAAATATACCCGGTAGCGGTGTACATTTTCCAATAACTTGCGTAAACCCCGTTGGCTGCTGGTGAGGTGAAATTGACGCTCACCTCGATCGTTTCTCCGGGCGCAACACTTTTTGGCAGGTTAACTGAGACCGTATTGTTTGTCCCAACAATGCCATCCAGGTAGATCAACTTATAATCCTTGGTCCAGGTGGTGGTTCCGGTGTTTTGAATTAACCAGGTCTTCGTGAAACTGGTCGATGGCGCGATGAGAGAATAATCCGGAATTGTTACATCATCCAGATATTTGGCGTTATCTCCTGCCACGCCTGTAACGAACACACCCTTGGTTGGAGTTGGGGTTATTCCAGTTGGGGTAGGAGTTACCGGTGCCTGGGTGCTGGTGGCAGTTGGTTGAGGAGTTGCGGTTGCAGATGGCGTTAACAATGCAATACTGGTGAGTTCAGCTTGAACTGTCGAAGCAATTTCGGTAATTTTAGCGACAGGGTCAGCGGTAGGGGTTGATTTCCCGCATCCCGTTAATATACCGATCATCAATATGACTGAGATAAAGCTTGTTGTAAGTTTCCTTAAAAACATAAAATCCTCCAAGATTCTGATACTGCACCTTATTGTCAAACCTCATGGAAGGATTGTCAAGTGAAAGATGATAATCCATTTATTTTTGGGGGGTTAAAAAGTTTATCGAGATTGATTTTACAGGTACGCCTGAGGAGAAACCATCCGATCCATGAAACATTACGAAATTCACCGCCCCCGGAGCGATAAACAATGTTTCTTTGTACAGTTTCCAATTGTAGTAAGTGGAAATCTCATATTGACCAACGGGCAGGTCACCAATTATAAAATTTTCCCGGTAAAAATCATCCACCTGCTTGGTTTTAGGCGCGTACGTAACAATCGTCCAGGTTTTTCCGGTGTCAAGGGATTTAAGCCAGAGATTCTTTGTGGTCATCACCATATCGAGAGTTGTTTCTACCCTGCCAGCTAAAACGCCGTGACCAATCAAAGGTGCGATCCAAAGTTCAGGGTTTTGAACTTTATCGCCGGCTGCATTTTCGATTCGGATTTCGAAATGCACATGTGGTCCGGAGGTGTTGCCTGTCATGCCAATTTCGCCAACTTTATCCCCAGTCTCAACCCAATCCCCCTTGCCTACTGTCACTTTTTTGAGATGGGCATAGACCGAATAAATGGTGTACCCTTCGTAACTAAAAGTGTGACGGATCATGACTGCTAATCCGTAAGGGTCTTTTGAATCATTCGCGCCATTCAGAATACCGTACCCTGCGAAAATCACCTTGCCGGCAGCAGCAGCCAGGACCGGATCGCCAAGTGCGCCGGCGATATCGATCCCGGTATGAACCACATCTTCTTCCGGATTGTAATAGCCATAGCGATAATCAACATTCAGCTTATGGTTGTCACCAATTGAGAGCGGGCGGTTAAAATAAAAATGGTCGTGCGCGGTTAAAGCTAATGGCACCTCATATGTTAGATTCCCCCAATCTGAGACAGGCAATGACACTTCCTCACCAAATGACGGCGTCGGGGATAGGATAGAATTCCCGGTTGTTAGGGTTGGCGTTTGTTCCACGGATTCAGCCCTCACGGGAGGGTTCGAATCCAATACCGGTGTGATTACGCAGAAAATAAAAACTGAAATGGCTAGACCTGAAAAGGTGGAGATGGTTTTTCTATGAAACCGGGAAGACCTTAAATCAGATTGACTCATAATATTATTTCCCGGCTTTTAGACTGTCAATCACGTCTCGGGGATATAACTCAGCCATAGCCTGCTGCCAGGATTTACCCTGCGAGAAAACAAACGTATTGAAGAGAATCCCCGGATAATAAGAACGCCAGTTGCTCTGGGAAGGAATGCGTTCCCAGCCGAACTGATGGGCGATATCTGTGATATCCACCCAGTAGCCTTCAGGGACGGGCTGTAAACTTCCGCCTGCTTCAAAGGCTTGCAAGTCCCCGCTTGCCCTTGAGGTGAAATCCCATACAGGCACGGAAATTATTTGACCACATGACCCATTCTGGTTAACGCATTTTGCCCACACCCGCCAGTAGGTTAATCCATCGAAATCCTCACGGCTGACTGCCAGCCAGCCAGCGTTGTAAGGGGCAAGGTTCAAAGCAATTGCCCGACCGGTGTACAACCAGTTTTCGGGGATTCCCGGGTCGGGTGCGGCTGTTACAGGTAGTGTCGCGGTTTTCAACGCGGCAAGTAAATCCCACCCAAGGGTTGAGGTGAGCTCTTTACGTAGCAATGAAAAGCATTCATCCGCCATATCAGAAAGAAAAGCATTATCGACATCAACAGAATCCAAAGGAACTAATGAAATCCTGCCGTTAACACTGGATGTAATCGATTGGATCGGTTGGCATGCAGCAGTTCGGGCGGTTTTCTGCGATGCGGTTAAGATGGTAGCAAGGTTGTTATAAGAATTACCGTTCCCCCAATGAAACGGCGAGGTTCTTGCAGGAAGGGACATGAAGGGATAATCCATCAAACCTGAATTTGAATCATACCCTGTGAGAAAATACCGGTTTGGGGCATCAATTCGAGTAAGAATGGATTTGCCATCTGGTGACCAAAAAGGCATTTCCCCGCTGGCAAAATCAATAGTCGGACTGCCTGTCTCGACATATGATTTTATTTGAATAGTAGAGATTCCCTGTTTTTTTTCCCATGCCAATTTCATTCCATCAGGTGACCATGCAGGTCCAATATAATCTGCTGCACCATCCCCGGCAACCTTCATGAACCGATTTTCAGCCTTATCCAGTTGGGCGAGCCATATCTCATAATGACCATTGCGGTTCGTCGAGAAAGCGATCTGCCTTCCCTGCGCTGACCAGGATGGATCAAGATTATTTCCTTCGCTTTCAGTAAGCTGGATTGGAGCGGTTGCCAGGTCACTTACTGAACGAATGTAAATATCACTGTGACCATTTGAATTGGAGGAATAAGTGATCCATTGGTCATCCGGAGACCAGTCGATACCCGACTCAAAATCGGGAGTGTTGGTAAGCTGCTGTATTTCGTTTTTTAACAGGTCCCATAGGTAGACATCCCATTGACCTGCGCGGTTGGAGGTGAATGCCAGCCAATTTCCATCCAGGCTGAAAGCTGGATCGTCGTCATCCCAGTTGCCATCAGTAAGGCGGGTCATCTGCAGTAAGTTGGGATGAAAAACAAAGAGGTGTTGATGCCCGCCATCTCCCATGGCAAAAATGATCATTCCTGTTGAGGTTTCAGAGGAAGCAAGTTCGGAGGTAGGGATGAGTGTGGGAGTAGTAGTGATTTCTGGCGTAGGAGTTGCAGCACTTTCCAGCATGGTGGGGGATAACGTCGCAGCTGGAATTGTAGGAGTTGGGGTTTCAGTGCTTTGGGAGACTGGCAATTTCCTGGAACAGGCATTTAATACAATGATGACTGCCAACAATACCGGCAGCAAAACGTTTTTACCAGTCTTACTAATTGTCATTTCCACTCCCATGGTCAGGGCTATTGATCCTACGGATAAAGTAAAATCGCAGGATCTATCGCTTGAAAAACACCTGACAATGACCAGATGCAATAATTGTACCTTTCTGCGGGAGTAGCAGAGGAATGGTATTCGGCGATAGACTCAAAGGTCGCGTTTGAAGGACCAATGCGGATTTCGAGGTGCAGATGTTCCTCGGCTGCATGCCCGGATTTTCCGGCGATGCCAATCGATTGACCGCAGGCAATCGGGTCACCGGGTGCATAATCAGGTTTCTGGAGTAGGTGAGCGTATAAGACATACATGGAGAGATTCACTGGATCCCAAGTGATTGCAGTACCGCTCACCGGACAGCGTTCTTCTGAATAGGGGTATGGCGGCAGCGGAGTAGGTTTAGGAATGGTAGAAAAGAACACGGGATCTACCTTGTCCAGCGGGGTTTCAATCAGGATCATGTTGCCATACGGAAAGCTATCTTCTTCCACCAGGATAACCTTACCGGAGATGATGGAGTCCACGGGAAAATTTGGGAAAAAGGTGTAATCTTTGAAATGGTATAGACCAAAATCAATTGCTGGATGACCACTTTCCATGTAAGGTGTTGGCGGAACAAACGACCAGGATTGAATCAAAGGTAGTTCGGAAAAACCAATCCCATGGATTGGAGAACAAACCTGGCTTATCAATTCGATTGTCGGTGTTGGCGGGGGCATTGTCGACGTTGTGGTGGGGGAGACTGTGGCAGTTAGTGTCTCAGTATTTTTTATGGAAGTTGTTGGCGGGATCGGGGTTGTTGGACTGGAAATCTTTGAGCACCCTGCCAAAATGAGCAGCACGAGGATTACACAAAGGAAAGTCCAGGTTTTCATCGATGTCATCTATTGCTGAATGATGATCTCTTTCCTGTCAATAGGCAGGTTTTCCTCAAAAAATGTTTCGCAGGTGAGTGTCAACGGGAAAAACGGTTGGGGCTGCCGGATGTGAAGCGTAAAATCCATCCGTTGTTCGATACAACTGATGATGAATGACCTGGCAAGCGAAACTCCATTTACATCTGTAAGTATAAAGGCGACATTGGGACGGTCATTGCCTTCGAAAAGTGCAAGGGTTACCTTGACTTTCCCATTGGCTGTTAAACTCGCTTTGACTTGGCTAATCGAGTTATTGCCCGTGTGTTGAAGGTCTGCCTTTGGTGATTCAGGCATCATCATAGTCGCCTCATTTCACAATTTTCCTGGCTTCCAGGTAAAAACGTTTTTCATGGGCTTCACCCATCGAGAAAGTTTTACGGGGGAGTACCCCATCCAGAATTACTGTCTTGAAGAGTTGATTCTTGCCCATTGGCGGGAGGTAAAAGCCGCAATTATGGTCCTGGGCTCCCAATTCACACACTACATCATCTCCATGAACATAATCAATGGTTCCTGCCTGCCCGGTTTTTAACCAGGAGTCAAGAAATGCCTGGAGAGATCCCACCGGGAGATTACTTTGAGGATTGGAAACTGAGACAACCTGGAATCGCCCGGATGAGATAAATCCAAATTTGTGAACAAATTCTACCTGTTGCTTTACTATTTTTATCATCTCCTGTTTGTTTTTTACCATTTCAATGGAGATGCTGGGACCAAAATAATCCCTTAATGCTTTTTCAGGATCGGTTTTTAGACCAAAAAGTACGCGATGGATCGGCGCGAACTCAAGGCCTTTATCATGAATATTCTCCAGTTCGATCAGCGCATAACGTGCCGGATGGTCCATGCCGACCTGCGGTTTCAACTTTTCCCAGATCGATTTGGCGGTAGCGAGGGAGTGATTGCCATCGCCCACTGCAAATAACAGGATGTCGTGATCATGCGAGACACCATATTTATGGTAAAAAGTTGCTTCTTGTGCCAATTGACCAAGCGCTGTGATTACCTGAGTTTCCAGTTCCTGGTTGATCAGTTTTCGCCCGGTAAGATGACCGCTGGATTGCATGAGTTCAAAATCATATGCGATGGGTAGATTATGAGATGCTTTTTCAACCGGACCGATGACTGTATCCTGCGGGTCATCAATGAGAACCAGGATATGAGGAAGTTCAAGACTTGCCTTTTCGCGAATTTTGATCCGGGGGGGCAGACGGTCCAGGATGGTGCCTTCAGTGGCACGGATGAGGCTTTGAGATCCTTTTGAAAAGTCGTATTTTTCCAGGTCAAGCGCGAGCATCAATCCACGGCGGGTTTTTCCATCTACGGTGCGTTCCACATAGATCATGCCCTCATAAGGTTCAAGTATCCCGTTTTGAAGATAATCCTTCATTCGTACCTGGGTTGAGACCAATCGCTCGGCTTCCTCGGGTTTCCCTAAGTAGATTTCGGGGAGGGTGATGTGAAAGGTCGAAGGAGCCCCATCGACAATTTTTGCAACCTGATCCCAGTAATCCGGCTGGGAGGTGAATTGATCGCAGGCAATTACCGACCATTTTTCCAGGTCAATATTCGATGCGGGTAAAAGGATTTCCGGGATTTGCACGCCGATTTCGGGAAAATTCTTCATTGTTGACCTCATATAGAATTTGATTATCGAATTTTACCAGACTCCATTAATACAAAAAAAGAGTAACCAGGATGCGGTTACCCTTTATCTGAATTATTTTGTGGTTACATTCCACTCATAAAAGCCAGCCCTAAGGCTCCAGTACCGGTATGAGTTCCAAGCACAGGGCTAACCGTGGAAATCACTGCATCCGTCACCACCGTGTATGAAAAGCGTTTAATGGCTCTTTCAAGCAAATGGTCAGCCTTTTCCGGTTCATTCGCGTGAACCACTGACAGCCGAATTGGTCCTTTTTCATTCTTCAACCTGGCTTCAACCAGATCCAATAACCGGTCTACAGTTTTATTAAATGTACGTACCCGCTCAACCGCTTCAATGCGTCCCCCCCGGATTTCAAGCAAGGGTTTTAGATTTAACATGGTACCCATGAATGCGGCAGCACCACCGATTCGACCACCCCGATGCAGGAATTCAAGTGTATTAAGAGCAAAATATATACCAGTGTGTTTAGTAGCTTCCTGGGCAACAGACTTGCATTCGGTCAGATTAGCACCAATCGAGGCCATACGGGCGGCACTGAGTACCTGGAACCCCATGGCCATACTGGTACTAAAGGAATCCACGAGTTCGATATTGGCACCAGGGAAAGCCTGTTTTGCCTGGATAGCCGAATCCATTGTGCCTGATAATTTACTTGAAATATGGATACTCAGGATGTCGTACTCCTGTTCTATCCATTGAGCATACGTTGCTTTGAATTCTTCCGGGGTCGTCTGTGAGGTTGAGGGCAGGACTTTATCTACCGCCAGTCTTTCATAAAATTCAGTTGGCTGAATATCGACGCCATCCTTGAACACTTTATGATCCCAGATTACCTGTAAGGGAAGAACCCGGATCGGGTTTCCATTCATTAATTGGGTCGGAATACTTGCGGTGCTGTCGGTAACGACCATTACTTTGTTCATTATTTTCTTCCGAAAACAATACCAATATGTCTGCATTACCCCTCGTATTTAAAGATGGTTTCTACCCCCTGTCACTTGACCGATTGGGATACTCGCTTTAAAATCATGCCTGTCCTGAATACTGGCTACACTCCTACATAATTAAAAGAGCATCTAAATGTTTGAAAACCTGACCAACAGATTAAGTGAAGTATTCCAGCAGTTACGCCGGCGCGGTAAACTTACCGCCGCCGATGTGGATGCAATGCTGCGAGAGGTCAGACTCGCGCTCCTTGAAGCAGATGTCAATTATGGCGTAGTCAAGGATTTTGTTGGGCGTGTGCGCGAACGCGCGATTGGGGTGGAAGTATCCAAAGCCTTAAACCCTGCCCAGCAAATAATAAAAATTGTCAATGAAGAATTGATCGCCACCCTTGGCGAACCAGCGAAATTGAACCTGGCAGGTGTTAAACCTTATGCCATCATGCTGGTAGGGCTGCAGGGATCCGGTAAGACCACGGCAGCGGCAAAACTGGCACGCAAACTGCGTGCCGAAGGAGAGCGGGTTCTATTGGTAGCCTGCGACCCATATCGGCCGGCTGCCATTAAACAACTTCAGACACTAGGTGAAAAGGTCGGTGTTGAGGTAGTTACACAGGACGGTATCAAGCCCCCTGAACTGGCTGCCCGCGCTTACGATAAAGCCCAAAAGGGCGGATATTCAGTAGTAATCATCGATACCGCAGGACGGTCTCAATTAGACCAGCCTTTGATGGACGAGTTGCTGGCTATCACCAAAAAAGTAAAGTTGGCTGATACTCTTCTCGTTGTGGATTCAATGACCGGTCAGGAAGCACTGCATATTGCCGAAGGATTCCGGGATACAGTGAAGATCACGGGGTTGATATTCACCAAAATGGACGGAGATGCAAGAGGTGGCGCAGCAATTTCGGTACGCAGCGTCACCGGAGTACCTATCAAATTCCTCGGAGTCGGTGAAGGAATTGACGCCCTTGAGGCTTATGATCCCAGCCGATTGGCATCCCGAATTTTGGGAATGGGTGATATGATTGGGCTTATCGAAAAGGCGGAAGCCGCTTTCGATCAAAAGATCGAAAAGGAAGAAGCCGAGCGGATGCTCAAGGGGAAGTTCACTCTTGAGGATTTTGCAAATCAATTGAAACAGATCCGAAAAATGGGTTCTCTCTCACAGGTAATGGATATGATGCCTGGCGGGATGGGTAAAATGGCGCAAAAGGTATCTCCGGAAGATACTGAAAAACAGATGAAATTAACCGAAGCCATTTTGAGTTCGATGACCCGATTAGAAAGGCGCGACCCGGATATACTCAATGCCTCACGGCGGCGCAGAATAGCCAGAGGTGCAGGAACAGAGGTACAGGAAGTCAACCGGATCCTCAGGCAATTTCGGGATGCGCAACGGTTGATGAAAACGCTTCAGAAAACAGGCGGGCGAGGATTTCCCCGTATGTTCAAGTGATCAAAATGAAAACGGCGGTCAGCGCACCCTTCAGCGCCCCTCGCCAAGGTGGATTTTTGAGTCACAAAAATTTGATCATTTTTAACTAATAATAGGAGAAATACAAGATGGTAAGAATTCGTTTACGCAGAACTGGTTTAAGGCACCAACCCGCATATCGCGTGGTCGTGGCGGATATTGAAAGCCCGCGTGATGGTAAATTTCTTGAAATTGTTGGCTCTTATGTGCCGACCACTGAACCATTCACCTTTGAAGTGAAGGAAGACCGGGTATACGAATGGATGAAGCAAGGCGCTGTTCCAAGTGAATCAGTGGCCAAACTCTTCAAGTCTGTCGGGCTCACCGAACGGTACGAGCGTTTTAAGAAAGGCGAAGCGTTGGAAACCTTACTTGCTGAAGCTGAAAAAGGTTTACAACAACGCGCTGCTTTAATTAAAGCCAAGTAATCCATGAATTATTCCAGAAATTCATCATATCAACCTCCACGCACATCAGTGGAAGGAGAGACAGTGAAAGAATTGATCGAATACATTGGATTAAGCCTGGTGGATGATCCATCACAGGTTTTCGTAACTCAATACAGATCCGGTGGAAAAGAAAGCCTGGAATTGCATGTTGCACGTGAGGATATGGGGCGTGTGATTGGTAAAGGGGGACGTGTTGCGAATGCAATGCGCGTATTATTACGCGTGGCAGCGGCCCGAGAAGGAAAACAAGCCTCGCTGGACGTTGCTGAACCAAAATGACACCGGTTCCAACTGCCCGAAAACGTGACACACAAAATTCAGGCTCGCCCAAGACGGGCGAGCCTGTGTACTTAATTATAGGGAAGCTTCGCCGTACCCACGGGGTGAACGGGGACTTGTTGATGGACGTACTTACGGATAATCCTGAGAGTATTACTTCCGGTCTTTCTGTATATGTAGGTCCAAAGCACAGACCAATGAAAATTGCAGGTGCGAGATTCGCGGCGAAAGCCATGATCATAAGATTTGAGGGTTTTACTGATTGTGATCAGGCAGCAATCCTCAGAAACCTGGCAGTTGCCATTAAAACAACCGAAGCCCAACCGCTTGAGAGGGGACGGTTTTACCATCACGAGATCATCGGGATGCAAGTGGTGGATGAAACTGGAGATACAATCGGAATCGTTATCGAGATTCTCGCCACTGGTGCGAATGATGTGTATGTTGTAAAACCTGTTGAGGGGAATGAATTATTAATCCCGGCAGTCAAGGAATTTGTAAAAAAGATCGACCCGGCAAATAATGTGATGGTCGTTCAACTTCCTCAATGGGAATAAAGTAAGAATGGATTCCAGGATTTATTGGATTGGTTTTAATATGGTCAGGGGGATTGGCGCAGTCCGGATGCGTCAACTTTTGGATTTCTTTGGTTCCATTGAGACAGCCTGGAATGCACCAGCTGAGGGATTACTCACAGCTGGTATCCCTAAAAAGGTGGTGGAAAATTTCATCCTCATGCGCAGCAAGATCGACCTTGAGCGCGTGATGCAGACGATTAAAGAAAAAGAGATCAAGGTTTTTACCATCGAAGATGCGGATTATCCACGCCGGCTAAAAGAGATCAATCAACCCCCACCGGTATTGTATGTAAAAGGATCCATAAATGTCGAAGATGAATGGGCTGTGGCTGTGGTTGGCACACGCCGTGTCACCCCTTATGGCAGGCAGGTGGCCAACGAATTGGCTATGTTCCTTGCCAACAATGGTATCACCGTGATCAGCGGCCTTGCGAGGGGAGTGGATGCGATCGCCCATCAATCGGCGCTCAAGGCTGGCGGACGAACCGTTGCTGTATTGGGCAGCGGGGTGGATGTAATCTATCCTCCTGAGCATTCGAGGATGGCAATGGATATCATTAAACAAGGTGCATTAGTTAGTGACTACGCCCTCGGCACAAAACCGGATGGGGTAAACTTCCCGCCGCGAAATCGCATCATCTCAGGCTTGTCCCTGGCGACGATCGTGGTTGAAGCCGGTGAAACCAGCGGTGCGCTTATTACAGCAGAGTTTGCAGTTGAACAGGGAAAGGAAGTCTTCGCGGTTCCAGGAAGCATCCTGACGCCGCAAAGTGAAGGTACTAACAAACTTATCGAACAAGGGGCGCGACCGCTTTTGAAGATGAGTGAGATTCTCGATGTATTAAACCTTGAGAAAATTCCCGAAAAACAAAACAGTCGAAAGCAATTTCCGCTTGACCCGGCAGAATCAAAATTACTCTCCACGCTGAGCCAGGAACCTATCCATGTTGACGAAGTGAGCCGTCTGGCGGGAATACCGATCAGCGAAGTGACTGCCACGCTAACGATGTTAGAATTAAAAGGAATGGTAGCCCAGGTAGGTGGAATGACCTATGTGGCGGTCAGGGATGAGAAAGGAAAATACCTTACCCATGCAGAGAATTAATCATGCTTACGCAGTCATCATGGCGGGCGGCGGCGGCACACGCTTATGGCCTCTTTCGCGAAAGGCGACTCCTAAGCAACTGCTCAACCTTTTTGATGGAAAGACTCTTTTTGAATTGGCTGTTGAGCGGCTGCAGGGATTGTTTCCACCGGAACACATTCTTGTAGTGACCATCGCTGAACAGGCTGAAAAATTAAAAAAAATTACCCCGCACATCCCTGAAAACAATTACCTGATCGAACCCATGCCCCGCGGAACTGCTGCGGTGGTGGCAATGGCAGCAGCTGCCATCGTAAAAAGAGATCCCGAGGGGATCATGGTTGTCCTAACGGCTGATCATTATATTGAAAAGGTAGATGAATTCAGGGCGATATTAATCGCTGGATGCGAATTTGCCAACCGCGGTCCCCTGGTAACCCTAGGGATAAAACCAACTTATCCAGCCACTGGTTATGGTTATATTGAGGCTGGAGAAAATCTAAATTCCTATGGCGATTACACAATCAAACAGGTGGTCAGGTTTGAAGAAAAACCAGATGAAAATCGCGCCATTGATTTCTTAAAAAGCGGACAATATTATTGGAATTCTGGAATGTTCATCTGGAAGGCGAGTGTCATCCAGGATGAATTTTCAAGACACATGCCAGCGCTCGCGGAAATCCTTATGGAGATTCAGCATTACATTGGAGTCGACCATACCTCGATATCCTTCTCAGAAAAATGGCAGTCGATCACTCCACAAACGATCGATTTTGGCATCATGGAAAAATCGGATAATGTCGTGGTCATCCCCGTGGAAGAGATCGGCTGGAATGATGTTGGATTTTGGGACTCCTTGTTCGACCTGATGCCGGCTGATGAAAATGGGAATATCATCCTTGGAACGCAAATTTATCCTCTCGAATCAAAGAGTATTTTTGTTTTTTCAAATGAAAAAAAGAAAATGATCATTCCGTTGGGGGTTCAAAACATGATCATTGTGAATACTCCTGATGCCTTGTTAATCTGCCCAAGGGGCGAAAGTCAAAAAGTAAAAATGCTTGTAGAATACCTGAAAGCAAACCACTTTACACTTTTTTTGTAGGAGCTGTAGTCATGGAAGCCTATTGTGTGAAATGCAGGACCAAACGCGAAATGCTTGATCCAGTAGCTGAATTCAACGCCAAGGCTACCCCGGTCACCCGGGGGAAGTGCTCTGTGTGCGGCACGACTCTTTATCGCATGGGAGCAACCCCGGCTCACCAGGGGATGGATAGACCTGCCCCAAAGGTGAAACAACGCAGCGGGAAACTGGTGATCGTAGAATCTCCTGCCAAGGCAAAGACTGTTGGCCGGTTCCTGGGCAAAGGGTACACCGTTCGCGCATCGGTCGGTCATGTCCGTGATCTGCTGCGGTCTGAACTCTCAGTGGATGTCGAGAATAATTTCACCCCTAAATACCGAGTCCCGAACGAAAAGCGTGTTGTGGTGAAGGAATTAAAAGCACTTGCAAAGGAGGCAGAACAGGTCTTCCTGGCGACAGACCCTGACCGCGAAGGAGAGGCGATTGCCTGGCACCTGATGGAAGCAGCTCAAATTGAACCCAAGATCTCCCAGCGGGTAGTCTTTCACGAGATCACAGAGGGCGCAATTAATGAAGCGTTTTCCAATCCACGTGAGATCAACATGGATCTCGTGGATGCTCAGCAAGCGCGTCGAGTTTTAGATCGGCTGGTAGGGTATTCCATCAGTCCTGTATTATGGGAAAAAGTGCGAAGCCGGCTTTCAGCCGGGCGGGTTCAATCTGTGGCGTTGCGTTTGATCGTTGAACGCGAACGGGAAATTGAAGCGTTTAACCCTGTGGAATACTGGTCAATTGAAGCTGAACTTTCACCCGAGAATAAAAAGACCAGTTATCTCACAAAGCTTGCAAAAATCGATGACAAAGACCCTGAATTAGGGGATAAAGAAATTACTGAAGTGTATTTAAAAGATCTTGATGGTGCGACATTTACTATAACGAAGATTAAACGCAGTGAACGCCGGCGAAAACCTATGGCGCCATTCATCACAAGCACACTGCAGCAGGAAGCCTCGCGAAGGCTGGGATACACAGCCAGGCGTACCATGATGATCGCCCAGCAACTCTATGAGGGCATCGACCTTGGTGAGGGCACAGTAGGTCTAATTACCTATATGCGAACGGATTCCACGAATATCGCGGAAGTCGCAGTAAACGAAGTAAGGGATTTTATAAAAGGTACTTACGGTCAAAGTTATTTACCGGAAACAGCCCATGTCTATAAAACAAGGGCGGTATCCGCGCAGGAAGCGCACGAAGCCATCCGGCCGACCTCAGTGTTGAGGCAGCCGGAAAAGATCAAAAACGCATTATCTCCTGAGCAATTCAAATTGTATCAACTGGTATGGCAGCGATTCGTGGCTTCGCAAATGGAATCCGCAATATACGACACGCTATCAGTGGAAGTGATGGCTGGCGGGAAACAACATCAATATCTTTTCCGTGCATCGGGGTCCACAATAAAATTCCCGGGTTTCCTTATCGTATATGAAGAATCATTGGATGAGGACCAGAAATCGCAGGAACCGGAAAACACTAAGATCCCTGCCGGTCTTGAAGAGGGGCAAAAACAAAAGCTGATACGGCTTATTCCTGAACAGCATTTCACTCAACCGCCACCCCGGTATTCTGAGGCTTCGCTGGTGCAGGTTTTGGAGGAATACGGGATTGGACGACCTTCGACGTATGCGCCGATCCTATCTACGATCCAACAACGCGGATATGTGACCCGTGAAGCGAAAAGGTTATTCCCTACTGAAACAGGCATCCTGGTGAATGACCTTGTGGTCAATCACTTCCCCGACATTGTTGATATGAAATTCACTGCCAACATGGAATCGGAACTGGATGAAGTGGCAGGTGGTAAAACCGACTGGCATAAGGTGATCAGCGAGTTTTATACCAAATTTGAGCCGACCGTTAAAAAAGCCCAGGCAGAAATCCCAGTTACAAAATCTGAACCCGAAAAAATAGGCCGGGTTTGTCCGGATTGCGGGCATGACCTGGTCATACGTTGGGGACGGTACGGAAAATTCATCAGTTGTTCAAATTTTCCGGTTTGCAGGCATACCGAGGCCTTACTTGAAAAGATTGGAGTCACTTGCCCCAAGGATGGCGGAGAGCTTGTCTTGCGCAAAACCCGCAAGGGCAGGATATTCTATGCCTGTTCCAATTACCCGAATTGCGATTTTACCAACTGGAAACGCCCGGTAGCAAAGCCCTGTCCGAATTGCGGAGGGCTGCTCGTCATTGCGAATAAAAAAGAAGTTCAGTGTACGCAATGCGAGGAATCTTTCCTGATGGAACAAATAGGCGAAGTTAATCCAGAATAGGCATGGATATTGCAACATATTCGCTAGAGTTGCCATTGCCGGTGATTGGTCTTTTTACGAAGACAATCCCAATTCTCTTGGCAACAGGAGCGAAATATGGACAAGATCAAGACACTTTTGCAACGACCTCTGACTGCCGGCCTGGTTGGGTTGGCGATAGGTCTGATCATTGGGTTGCCCATTCTTGGTTGGGGGGTTTGGCCCGTAAAATGGAAAGATGCAGATGCCAGTTATTTGCGGGACGATCTGAAAAAGCAATACTTATGCATGGTGGTAGATTCCTATAAGGTCAATCAAAATGCAGAAGTTGCCAAAGCCAGGATCGATTCCCTGGGGTTGGATCTGGCATCCTCACCCTACATGTTCGATTCACTGCAGAGCACAGGATGCTCCTACAGTTCAGGATCGCCGGAAGTTGTGGCATTGAAATCAGCCTTGTTATCAGGGTCTACCGGTGGAATTACTACCGGGACAACCGCTGGTACCGCTTCAACGCAGGTGCCTTTGCCATCTGCCACGACAACCAGCCCGAAAAATTCAAAGGGACCAACCTTATTGCTTTCTCTCCTGTGCGCTTTGTTCCTTCTAATCGGGGGAGCGCTGGTATACATCTTCTTCCTGCGGAACAAGAAAAAGAAAAATACGCAACCAGTCGAAGAAGCTGAAGGTGAAGAGGATTACCTGGTTGAGGAAGATCTTCCGATCAAATCATCCCCGCCTGCACCCTTCACGGCTGCGGATGCAAGTGCTGTTGATCAAACGTCTGCAACACCAGCTGAAGGTCCGGCTGCCCACTTCATGACCACCTATGTGATCGGTGACGATCTTTATGATGATTCATTCAGCATTGATAACCAGGCTGGCGCTTTCCTTGGTGAATGCGGAGTGGGTATTTCCGATACCATCGGTGTCGGTGACCCCAAGAAGGTAACCGCTTTTGAAGTCTGGTTGTTTGACAAGAATGATATCCAGACCGTAACCAAGGTCCTGATGAGTTCTCATGCCATGAATGACCCGATGATTCGTCAGCGGCTGGCTTCCAAAGGTGAACCCATGCTCGTTGAGCCAGGTCAACGGATCCTATTGGAGACTGCAACCCTGCAATTGGAAGCGCGCGTGATAGAGCTAGTCTACGGACAAGGTGCTCTTCCATCCGGTAGTTTCTTTGAACGACTGACACTGGAAATCGCTGTTTGGCCAAAATAAACGCAAAAAATTCTCCCGGATTTCCGGGAGAATTTTTTAT
>CAZAAJ010000026.1:0-10912 GCA_964483135.1 uncultured Anaerolinea sp.
ATCATCCAATTTGACAAAGTCAGTTATCGTCACCCGGGAGGAGAACCAACACAACCTCCAGCGCTTGACGATATAACTATCACTATCAACCCCGGCGAATGGGTAGCCATTGTCGGCTCGAATGGCTCAGGCAAAACAACGTTTGCGCGCCATTGCAACGCTCTTCTGCAGCCGACTTCCGGCAAGGTGACTATTGAGGGTCTGGATACTATCGATCGTGGCAACCACACCCAAATCCGTTCAAGAGTGGGAATGGTCTTTCAGAATCCCGAGGATCAGATCGTCTCCATGGTCATCGAAGAAGATTGCGCTTTCGGACCGGGAAACCTGGGGATTCCAACCGCCGAAATAATTCAGAGGGTCACCCAATCGCTTAAAACTGTGGAAATGTATGAACAGCGGATGCGTCCACCTCATTTGCTTTCCGCCGGACAAATGCAGCGGGTGGCGCTGGCTGGTGTGCTGGCAATGCAGCCCAATTGTGTCATTTTCGACGAGTCCACTGCCATGCTCGATCCGCGCGGGCGCCTGGAAGTACTCAATACCATGCGCTCCTTGCATGAGCGCGGCATCACGGTAATTTTCATCACCCATTTCATGGAAGAGGCAGCCAGGGCAGAACGCATCCTTGTTTTCAATCACGGCAAGATTGTCTTTGATAACACACCAAAAATTCTTTTTGGTGATATAGAATTGTTGAAACAGTGCGGGCTTGAACAGCCGATCACGTTACAGCTCCTTTCTGGTTTAACCGCTCTTGACCCAATCCTCTCCCATTTATCCCCCGATTTCGAAACGTCACTGCAGCAAATCCCAAATTACCCCAGAAAATTGAGAGTAGATCTTAGCGTTAACCCTCCAGATAATCTTCCTGCGGTGGCGGAGATCAGCCATCTCAGTCATACCTACATGCCCGGCACACCGCTGGAACATCAGGCGCTAAACGATGTGAGCTTTAAAATCACCAGCGGTCAAAGCCACGGGCTTGCCGGGGCAACCGGATCGGGAAAATCCACTCTTTTACAGCACCTGAATGGGCTATTCCGCCCGCAGAGTGGAGAAGTTCGCATTGGACCCTATTCAGTTTCTGACAAAAGTCTTGATATCAAGGCGCTGCGAAGATATTCAGGGTTGGTTTTCCAGAATCCTGAAATTTATTTCTTCGAACAATATGTCGGAGATGAAATTGCGTACGGTCCGCGCTTGCTTTATGGGCGGGAAGGTTTGAGAGAGCGGGTACAAAAAGCCATGCAATTGGTTGGGCTTGATTTTGAAACCTTTAAAGACCGATTGACATACCGGCTGAGCGGCGGGGAAAAACGTAAAGTCGCACTGGCAGCCACGCTGGCGCTTCAACCGAAAGTGTTGGTATTGGATGAGCCTACAGCAGGACTTGACCCTGCGTCGCGCCGCAACCTGCACCGCACCCTCAAAGGGTTCCAGCAAGAGGGGATCGATATGATCCTCAGCTCTCACAGCATGGGCGACATTGCTGAACTGGCAGTCAACCTGACCATTTTGGCAAAAGGACGGGCTTTGCGCACCGGGAATACTGCTGAATTATTCAACGATATTGATTTAATCCGGGAAAGTGCACTCGGACAGCCATCAGTGATCCGGTTGGCAAACGCTTTTCGCAACCAGGGTTGGCCAATACCCATTGAGGTGATCACCGGAGATCAGCTCTTTTCTGCCATACGCGTTTCCTTAATTAAGGAGACGGCATGAGCGAATTTGACTTTCTCGCGCGGGTTCCCATTGGACAATATATTTCCACGGGCTCGATCCTGCACCGGCTGGATCCACGTGCCAAGGTATTTTTCTTCCTTGTTCTTGTTCTTGCGCTTACCTTTGCTCAATCCCTGATAGGGCTGTCCATTGGACTTTTGTTCGTGATCGTTCTGATCGCACTGGCTAAGATCAATTTGAAATTTGCTTTTAAATCAATCCTGGTTTCTCTGCCATTCCTACTCCTGTTTGCAGTGATCCAGGTTTTCTTTTATTCGTCGAAAAATGATCCCCGGCTCCTTTTCTCTTTCTGGATATTCCGTGTTTCGGTCAACGGATTGGTCGCTGGAGCAACCCTGTTGTTACGGTTCTTCGCGCTTATCCTTGCGTTGAGCCTGGCTTCATTTTGTACATCAACATCAGAGCTTATCCAGGGAGTATCTCGGTTATTAAGCCCACTCAATAAACTGAAAATTCATACGATGGACCTGGTCATGGTCATGCAGATCACCCTGCGTTTTGTTCCCATGCTGGCGCAAACAGCCGAACGGATTGCCAAAGCTCAGGCATCCCGTGGCGCAGAGTGGGGCGGGAAAACCAGGGGACTGGTTAATCGCATCAAGCAGATCTTGCCGCTGATCATTCCGTTGTTTGTGATAAGCCTTCGCCGCTCAGAAAACCTGGCGCTGGCTATGGACGCCCGAGCTTACGGATACCTGGATTACCGTACCAGCATGGTCGAAATGAGATTTAAATGGACGGATTGGCTGATCATCCTGTTAAATATAATAGTCTCACTCATAGTGATCTATGGGTGAGACTAATTGAAGGCAATTAATAACTAAAGGTCTGCGCCCTTTTTCCTGCCGAAAGAAAATTCCCAGTAGGCTGCAACGATGATCAACACAAGTATGGACGCCACCACTGCTTCGGGAGCACCAGAAGCGAGTGCTATTCCTCCTATGGCTTTCCATACATTTGTGCCAAGCACTTCGGTAACGCGTGAGTCCCTGGCAAATAGCAGTCCTAACATGCCCAACACAAAAGCGGTATTGGAATAACTGCCCAGAAAACCGGTAGCCAGGAGACCAAACACTTTCCATTTTTTCAACGCGCTCCAAACCAGCCAGGCGACGGGACCAATGAGAAGACGCGGTAATACTGATAGAAGTGGATTGACAAAAAGTGGATCCAGCGGGCTTTTTGGAGCAGTAGCTGCCTGGTAAAGAGAGGTGAGCCCAAAGATGAGACCAATCCCGGCACCAACAACCGGACCTTCAAGTATTGCGCCAAGGATGACTGGAATGGTGAGAATGGTGATGGAAATCCCGGCAAAGGGAATGTACCCACCAAAGGGGAGCAACCCCAGGACTATGGTGATGGCAGATAAGACAGCGGTTACAACAATTTTTCGCGTTCTGGATTGTGGCATTAAAGACTCCTTAGAGCGTTATTCGCAGAATCCTACCTCGTTCCAAGGTATTTTATCACACCCAAGCCGGATACCTTCTGACTCACTTTGGCGGGACCATAATACTCAATTCCACCTGCTCCGCTGATGGTGGCATCTAATGACTCGTTGGCCCAAACTTTGGCATTTCCAACGCCGCTCAATTTTATGGTTGTGCGGGCAGATTCCATGCGCGACCCCTGGTAATTGCCAGCCCCACTGAGCATAATATTCTGGTCAGCACAGGTGCCTGCAATATCAACGGAACCGACTCCGGAGATATCAATACTTAAGCTGTTAACAACAATTGAGCCAACAGTGATCGTTCCGGGACCTGAAAGGGCGAGCGCAAGAGAATTGGTTTTGATTGATGCGCAATCGATGTTGGCGACTCCTGCAATAGACAAAGATCTGATGTCTTTCATGACGATATGAAAGATGGTCAATCCTTTATCGATGAAGCGGAATCCGGTCCAATCCTTCCAATCTGTATCCTGGGTGACCCACAGAACGTTCTCCTTCACTTCTGCATGGATGCGTGCGCGGACTTCGGCATCTGCCTGGATGGTGACACTTTCGGTATCTCCCTGGCTGAGCAAGATTTTTCCGACGGCTTTGAAATGAATTCCCGTGAATCCGCTGACGGGTATCACTTCCTGATTATTCACAGTGTTTTCCATTTTATTCTCCTGTTATGAACTGATTACTCTTGTTGATATACGAAAAACCAGTTGAAAAAGTGCAAAATTACCCGACTAATGGCAGGGTAAGGGTCACTGTTGTCCATTCACCAGGTTTGCTTGACAGGGTGATCGTTCCATTTTGGGCTTCGATCAACGCGCGCGCGATTGACAGCCCCAGTCCACTACCGCGATATTCCTGGCTTGAGTGATCATCCACCTTGTAAAACCGGTCAAACACCTTTTCGAGGTCTTTGGCATTAATCCCCTGGCCATGGTCGGTTACCTGGATCACGCCTTTTGAATTTTGTGCGCCTGCCATTATTTCAATTGTGCCTCTTTCTGGAGAATTCCGAAGGGCATTATCCAAAACAATCAAGAGCACCTGTTTCAACCGCATCGGATCAGCAAGAACTGTAACCTGAGCGAGGTCATTCTGAATGCCGATATTCTGATTTTCAGCCAGCCGGCTCATTGAACGCGTCAAATCCGGAATAAATTGGTCAATTTGGATGGGTTCAATTTCCAGTCTTAATGTCTGGGCGTCAAGCCGTGAAAGTAGCAGTAATTCCTCTATGAGTTTCTTCATGTAATTTGCATCATTTAACACATCCGCCAGTAATTCTTGTTGTTCAGAATCTTGTGATTTTCGCAATCCCAGTTCAACCCCCGCATGGATGAGCGTGAGCGGAGCGCGGAGTTCATGGCTGGCATTGGCAATGAAGGTTTGCTGTTTGTCAAAGGCTTCCTGTGATGGCTTGATTGTTTTGCCAGCCAGCAGCCAGGATGCCAACCCAAATAATAAGGTGACGATCCCGCCAGCGACGATCATTGTTTTTAGAAGTTGGTTTAATACAGATTGCTGCGCGGTTAGAAACCTGCCGGCTTGAAAAACTTTTACTGAAGTTCCCGATTTTACAACATAGGTAAATAACCTCACCGGGATACCGTTCTGATTGGTAAAAGTACGAAAATCACTGCCGTTTTTTTCAGCGGAGGATATCGCGTCCAGGTTCACTGGCGCGGTCAACCCCGCTGAACTGATCCCGGAGATCAGTGTACCTTCCACATTCAAGGGGAGAATGTAAATATCAGCAAGTACGCTCTCCCTTTCAAGAGTATGTTCTTCATCCGATTCTTCAGATTCGTTATGAATGGGTGTTGGAAGAACAATCGATGTACTGCTCCCTGAAGTAAACCCTGCATCGGATACCGCCTGGTGAAGATCGGCAGGGAGAGGAATGCCCATCCCCATCAACGTTACTCCCATTTTGACCTTTAATGCCTGGTCATTGGTGGATTGGAAATAATACCTGATAAGTGTGTAAGCCCCTCCGCCAACAAACAACGCTAACACTATGGAAGAGAGCAAATATAGGACAGTAAGTTGAAGACGAAGATTCTTAAGCATTCACTTCTTCCAGCATATATCCGAATCCTCTGACGGTTTGGATCGGGTCTTTCCTGCCGGAAATTGTCAGTTTCTGGCGCAAATAGGAAACATAAACGTCCACAAGGTCGGGTCTGACCTGGGTATCGTACGACCAGGCATAATCAAGGATCTCGGCACGTGAAAGTGTTTGGTTCGGGTGACGCAGGAAGAACTCCAGCATATCCCATTCCCGTTTCGTCAAGTCGATGGGCAAGTTACCACGGCGTATCGAGTGAGCATTAAGATCCATCACGATCGTTCCAACTCTCAGTTCTGCAGAATCCACTCGCCCAGGCGTATAGCGCCTGCTCAGTGCACGTATACGCGCGATCAATTCATTGAAATCAAAAGGTTTTACCAGGTAATCATCCGCACCACTTTCAAGACCAGCCACGCGGTCTTCCACCTGGCTGCGAGCTGTCAACATAAGGATGGGAACCGCCATCCCGGCTGCACGAATACCCCTGCAAATCGAGGGTCCATCCCTGCCCGGCAGCATCCAATCAATGATCACAAGGTCATGCGCATTTCGCAAACCGATCTCATACCCCATATCACCATTGTTTTCAACATCAACGGTGTATTTTTCATCCTCTAATACCCCTTTTACCAGTTTTGCCAGGCGTTTATCGTCTTCAATTAATAGTATTTTCATCGTTTTTCATTATACAACCCGCAGAATATATTGATGAATCCAGGCATGAAAGATTGGAATTTGATTGGAAAAAAGGCTTATTGTTTTTACCCTTTTCCAATCTTCACAAGTTAACCTTATTATGAACAAATAAAGGAGACTAACATGAAGCATAAAGGATCATTGATAATTTCTACAATAATCACTGCTGCATTAATCACAATTGGTATTGGAGTCATCCGTAATGCCAACGCCGATAATGCCCAGGCAGCCGCCGCTCCTACCGCGGTTGTGACACAGTCAGCTGACCGCGAACAGGCTTATCAACAATTACTGGCAGACGCGAATGCAAAGATCGCGTTGGCTAACCAGGAGATCGAGCAGCTCGTGAACCAGATTCCCACACAGGGAGTTGAAAACGCCACGCTTTATCTCTTTTCACCTCAACAAGCTGCCGCGCTCGCTGCCAACATCGCAGGAGTTTCTCCAAACGCGCTGCCTGAACTTGTGAATTTCAACAATACCCCTTCCTATGAAGTTGTATATGCCAACGGCAAGGTTTACGTAGATGCCAACAGCGGGAGGATTTTATATAACGGTCTGCAAACAAAACCGGCCAATATCAATGCTGGTCAGGCTGTGAATATCGTAACCCGTTACCTGAATCGGACAGATGTTACCTCGATCGACGTTGTACCTTTCAATGGAACCAGCGTTTACATGGTAGGTTTCTCAGACGGAACCCAGGTGTATGTTGATGTAACCGGTCAAATAGTAGCCATTCAAATGCCGTCACAAAATGCCAGCGTAACCAATTCTGAAGAACACGAAACGGACGATGACTAGAAACCAGGTTAATTATGGAAAAGAAAATCACTCATCAAAAAAAGAAATTCGTCCCAACCGCTTTTAAGTTCATGGTCGCGGTGGGCTCCCTGGCAGGAACCGTTGGAATTTGGAATATCCTTGCTAACAAAGATCTGCTGCAGGCCAGTGCTCAGAACACCGATCCGACCAGCAGCGCAGCTACCGTTGAGCAGCCATTGCCCACGGTAGCTCCCCTGATGTCAATAGATATAAACTCGCAAAATCAGATTACAACAACCCAACCCACTTTGACTGTGAGAGATGTAACCATCTCAACCACTAATCAAACAAAAAGCGCTGCTTCTTCAAACGGTGCCGGGATTACCACATTAAGCGCCCCTGCACCTATAACCACCACGCAAACTTCCAAAAAGCCATGAAAACAATCACTTTTAATGCCATGGGGTCGCCGATTTTCATCGCTCTGGATACCGATGACCACGAAGTGGTTGCTGAAGCAATGAAATCACAGCAATGGTTTGAAGAATGGGAACAAATTCTCAGCCGGTTTCGATTCTCCAGTGAATTAAGCGAGATCAACCGTCATCCCGGTATGGAAAAACACGTGACCCCAGTTTTCAATGAAGTTATGCTGGCTGCAGAGAAGGCAGAAAGGCTCTCGGTTGGTTTAGTTACCCCTACAGTCTTAAATGCCTTGATCTCAGCTGGATACCAAGATGATTTTGATACTCTGCTTGAGCGGACTGGAAATGAATTTCAACAAGCGCTGTTCAGTCCGACAGAAGCCGGTCCGGTGAAATTCGATCATCGCAACCGTACGGTGGAATTACCCTTCGGGACCCAATTGGACTTTGGCGGGGTCGCCAAGGGTTGGGCTGCCCACCATGTTATGCTGCGTCTCGGTAAAATGGCACCTGTCCTGGTAGATGCCGGTGGTGATATCGCCATCAGTGGTTTAATGCAATCCAAAGGTAAATGGCCGGTAGGCGTTGCCAATCCGTTTGACCAGGACAACAACCTGGCGCTGCTGATGATCGAGAACGGAGGCATCGCAACCTCCGGGAAAGACTACCACCGCTGGATGTTCAATGGAGCAATGCAGCACCATATCATCGATCCGCGTACAATGCAGCCTGCCGAAACAGACATCCTCACGATCACAGTACTGGCATCGAACGTAATGGATGCCGAGACTTATGCCAAAGCAGCACTGATCAAGGGCGGAGATCATGGAAAAAGGTGGCTGGATGAACAACCCGGCATCGCCTATCTCATAGTACTTGATGACAGAACTTTGATCAGGAATGAGCAGTTTACAGAATATGAATGGAAACCAGAATGGCTAATCAATTGAACACAACAAACATCGATGACGTAAAACCATCATTCAGTTTTGGAGGTTTCACGCTCATTCTTTTCATCACTTTTGTGGTGACTCTGCTAACGATCATGGTACTGCCTTTGTGGCTGCCGGGATTAACAACATCGTTGTCCGGAGAAGCCCCCAAAGCTTTCTGGTACCTTTCGCGTGGAAGTGCCATCACAGCTTATATGCTCCTGTGGCTTTCGATGATGCTGGGTACCGGCATCACCAACAAACTCGGTTCACTTTGGCCGGGGTTGCCTTCCACGATCGAACTTCATGAATATACCAGTATCCTTGGTCTTGCCTTTGGAATTTTCCACGGCTTGATCCTGCTGGGAGACAAATTTATGGGTTACACGCTAGCTCAGGTATTGGTTCCCTTCACGTCTTCTTATCAATCTCTGGCAGTTGGGCTTGGGCAAATTTCGCTGTATATCTGGGCGATTCTGGATATTAGCTTTTACATTCGAAAGTTAATCGGGAAGAAAGCCTGGCGTGCCATCCATTTTGCCAGTTTCCTAACCTTCCTATCGGTTCTGGTTCATGCACTAATTGCCGGCAGTGATTCCATGTCTATGGCAATGCAATACACTTATCTTGCCACAGGCAGTTTGCTGGTATTCATGGTGATTTACCGAATTCTCAGTACCCTGGCGCACAACAAAGAAAAAAAATTACGCTTACAGTCCGTGCCGCCGAAGATCCCGGTGCAATAACAAAAAGTAAACGAAATCAGATGTCCGGAGAACCCGGGCATTTTCGTTTTGTTTTATAATGACAGTACATTTCTTATCTACAGGAGCAAACATGTCAGCAAAAACCCCTCCCCACTGGGACTTGAGTAACGTTTTTCCATCACTAACTTCTGAAAAATTCACGACTGATTTTAAGAAACTTGAAAAGAACCTGGCAGAACTTGAGAAGTTCGCTGATAACACGCTCTCAAAACTGGATGAATCTGCAGAACCCGCAGCACTTGCAAAGGCCGCTGCCACCCTCATCGACCGCTTCAATGACATCCTGCTCACTTCTGGCACGCTACGCGCTTATATTTCTTCATTTGTTTCCACTGACTCCTACAACAAGGAAGCATTGAAAAAAGAAAGTGAATTTGAGCTGGTGACGGTTAAATTGGAACAGTTAGGAACCATTGCTACCGCATGGATTGGTAAAGTTGCCAAACGGCTGCCCGAATTCGTTGACCTGAAACCTACCACTAAAGCACATGCATTTTTCCTCCAGGAAGCTGGAGAGCAAAGCAAATACTTGATGTCGCCAAAAGAGGAATCGCTGGCAGCTGAACTGGGACTGAGTGGCGCGAATGCCTGGGGAAAATTGCAGGGCACGGTCACTTCACAGCTCAGCGTGGAATTTGAATTGAATGGCAAAGTGCAAAAGCTGCCCATGCCGGCGTTGATCAATCTGCGGTCGCACCCGGATGAAGACACACGCAAACGCGCTTACGAAGCCGAAAACGAAGCCTGGGCAAAAGTGAAAGAACCTCTGGCTGCCGCCATGAATGGGGTCAAAGGCGAGGTGAATACCCTCAACCGCCACCGCGGACGCCGGGATTGTGTGCACAGTTCCCTGGATGCCGCCCGTATCGACCAGGAAACCCTGGATGCGATGATGAGTGCGATGAAGGACTCCTTTCCCATGTTCCGTAAATATTTCAAAGCCAAGGCGGCACGCTTCGGTGTTAAGAAGCTGCAATGGTGGAATCTCTTTGCACCGGCTGGCGAAAGTAAAATGACCTTTTCCTACGATCAGGCGAAGAAGTTCATCCTCACCCATTTCGGCACCTTTGCCCCGGAACTGAAAGATTTTGCCCAGCGTGCCTTCGACAACAACTGGATCGACGCTGAACAACGCGACGGTAAACGCGGCGGCGCTTTTTGCATGGATGTACCCTGTGTGGGTGAAAGCCGCATCCTCTCCAATTTCGACGGCTCACTGGACAGTGTTTCGACCCTGGCACATGAACTGGGTCACGGCTTTCATAATGATTGTGCGGTGAAAGCCGGCAAGACGGAATTGCAGAAGAACACCCCCATGACGCTTGCAGAAACCGCATCCATCATGTGCGAGACCATTGTTTCCAGCGCTGCCCTCAAGGAAGCCAAATCCGAACAGGACGAACTGGCCATTCTCGAAACCCAGCTTATCGGCGATTCACAGGTGATCGTAGATATTTATTCGCGCTTCCTCTTCGAGAAAGAAGTCTTCGAGCGACGCGCAAAAGCAGAACTCAGCGCGGATGAATTGTGCGAGATCATGCTTGACGCTCAAAAAGCCACCTTCGGTGACGGACTGGATCCAAAATACCTGCAAAAGTGGATGTGGACCTGGAAGCCCCATTATTATTACGCCGGGTTATCGTTCTACAACTATCCGTATGCCTTCGGTTTGCTGTTCGGTACAGGGCTTTATGCCATTTACCAGAAACGCGGTTCAGCGTTCGTGAAGGATTACATGAACCTGCTCGCCAACACCGGTGAAGCAAAAGCAGCTGACCTGGCAATGAGATTCGGTATCGACATCCGTAAGAAAGCCTTCTGGGAAGACAGCCTCAAGATCATCGAGGCGCGAGTAGATCGGTATTGCAAGATTAAATAAATTCATCGTAGGGGTGGTTCACACAAAATTTGTGTCCCCTTGTGGGATGAACCACCCTTACCTTGTTGATTAAAAAAGGATGCGTTATAATCGGTTTTCGATGCGGGCATCGCCAAGTGGTAAGGCGTCAGCCTTCCAAGCTGATATTCGCGGGTTCGAATCCCGCTGCCCGCTCTAA
>CAZAAJ010000026.1:11012-30159 GCA_964483135.1 uncultured Anaerolinea sp.
GGCGTCAGCCTTCCAAGCTGATATTCGCGGGTTCGAATCCCGCTGCCCGCTCTAAACAGCCTAAAAGGCTGTTTTTATATTCCCGTGTACCATCGAGGTATGGTATTCGAACCTCGCTGCCCGCTCTAAAGCCCTTTCAGGGCTTTTTATATTCCCGTTTACCATCGAGGTGTGGTATTCGAATATCCTTTCGGGCACACGTCCCGCTGCCCGCACTAACGACCGGAAGGTCGTTTTTTGCAGGTTCGAATACCCATTGAGGGTACACGTCCCGCGCCTGCTTTAAAGCTTTGTAAGGGCTGTAATTATTTTTGAGTGCCTTCTGATTCGCAAAATGGCTCAACGCAACAGCCATATTGAAAGATCAGGTCAGTATCCACTGGCAATCCTTTGATTGAAAGATCGCCATCCAGGTACTCCTGGCGGTAGCTCAGACTGAATTTGGCTGCGTTTTCAACAGTCGCATCATCGGAAGTAACGAAGATTTCAAACACTTTTCCAGACGAATTCGTCACTCTCGGAAAAGTGATCGTAAGCCAATCCATTTGCGGGAACAGCTCATTCTTTATCTTTTGGTCTGTGATAACCAACCCTGAATAGACATCTCGGATTTTAATGATTGTGCTGCCATCAGCATTTTGGCCAAGCCGGTCTACCCAAAGTTTAAGTTGTTCAAAATTATTACATTCCACCAGGATGGATTGGTTAATTTCAACGCCCGGTACGACAGGATCTGAATACGTGGTATTGGGTGCCCAATTGCGGTAAGCTGGCTGAAAACATTCCTGACCTGTTAAATAACTTAATCCACAGGTCACGTTGTACCGTAATACGACCGCAGCGGAAAACAAGAGCGGAACAATCGTGGTTAACACGATGGCAACAGGCTTGAAAACTTTCGAGGGAAGCGAGAACCTGGTTGTCACCAGTGACATAAGGATTAATGGAAATACAGCAATGAAATACCGCCCCTGCACCCGCAGGATGCTTTGAGACCCAACCGGTGCATCCTTGAGGAACAGGATCGTAACTGTTAACACATACCCGACCAGTCCAGTGAAAAGTAAAATCAGGCGTTTCTTTAATTCAAGTTTTGGATGGGTCGGATCGAACAGCAGAAAGAAAAGAAGTGACAGGAAATAGAACACATGAATTATCGCAGGGAAATATAGAAACTGGGTCGGGAATACAGCGACCCAGCCCAGGAGATAATTACCAATACTACCGATTATGTCTTTTCCCATGATCTTGAGATAACTAAAAGGTTTTAACGTCACAAATTTTACCTGGTCAAGTACCACACCGGGAGTGTTTCCGTTATAAGGCAGCGAAGAAGCGGTTAGGTAATTCCAACCCAGAACAACAACGGCAAAAATCACCACAATGGAGATGGCAACCGTGAATAATTGCGTTTTCGATTGGAAGCGGTTCCTGGTCAGCAGGAATACCAAAAGTACCAAAAACACCAGGTTCATTTTTAATGTAAATAACAGCGCGCTCATTGCCAGGATCATCCAAACCTGCTGTTTGGTTAGTTGGTCATTCTTATTAGAAAAGCGGAGAATCCAGGCGATGAAAAGGAAAGCCAGCCCATTTGACATCCCTTCAGGGGAAATGGTTCCTGATTGCAGGATTGCCATAGGCACCATTACCAATGCCGTAAATAACCATTTACTGTGAGGAATTATTTTTATTGCAAAGTACGTGGGGACAATAAATACTAGCAGGCATCCAATTCGCAGCAGGTAAAAGAGCAGCATGACCGGCGTATTCAGATTCCGGCCAAATACCGACATCACCAGGGAAGGAAGGAGGTACAAGGTTGGGAAATAACTTGAGGAAGTCTTGCCATTTCCAAATTCCCACCAGTCAATCTTTTCTGAATAATCAGCGGTTAAGAATTGTTTTGAAGAATCATCGAAGAATGGAGAAATTGATAAATGCTTATCCAAAGAAACCGGGAAGGTATTGATCTTATCCGTCATGTAATTGGGCCTGAAAGTCCCGCCTGAAATTTCCCAGATCCTGCGGGTGTGCGCCTTCTCATCAAAGCCCAATCCTATCGGAATGAAAAAAACACAGATCAACCCTGCAGCTAACGATAGAACAAGAAATAGGAATTGTGGTTCCAGGATCGATTTTCTTTTCATGAATTTACAAATAACCTTTACTTTAGGCTCAGAAACTTAACCGGGACAATATCCGTCTGGTATTTTATTTTACCTTAATGGGGCAAAATGATTGGCTTCCTGACAAATAAAGAGTTGAATTCGACTCAGTCCATTCCCTCAGATTTCAGTTAAGAATTTTCTCCAAATTGAATTCAGTAAACTGCCTGGTTTTATGCATCCCGTTACGATCATAGAACTGGCAGGCGTTGCTATTTACGGAAGCCACCCCGAGCGCACAGTTTTTCAACCCCGCTACTGAAAATTTCCATCATCGTCGCAGGCGATCCAGGCATCACGCATGAGATCAATATCATCCCATTGTCCTTCCAAATCCTCGCGGCTTGAATCGCATTCTCCATATTCTTCGATATCACAGTCTGTCATGAATTGAAAAACACGATCCAGGTCAGTTTTTTGGGGATGGATTATTTTGGTCATACTCTTCTCGCTGGTTTTGTCTGACAATTAGCTAATAATACACTTAATAATTCTTCTTCATAATCCACTGATATCCAACTAGACTATAATATACGCGGTTGAAAGGCTAACTCACTCTGAAAGGGAAATTATGTGCGGAATCTTCGGCATTGTGACACAAAACGACCAGAACCTTGGACCGATCCTCATCGAAGCAGCACGCCGGCTCACCTACCGGGGCTACGATTCGGTTGGCGCTGCGACCATCAGCGGTGGATCCATTGACCTGCGCAAGGATAAAGGACGCGTGGATGAGGTGGCTGCCAAATATAACCTGGCAGAAATGCATGGTCAGCGCGGTATCACTCAATTACGCTGGGCGACCTTCGGGGTTCCCTCGCAGGTTAATTCGCAGCCACACCTTGATTCCGATGGGGATATCGTCGGCGCGCACAATGGCAACGTGGTCAACAACGTTGAACTGCGCGAAGAGTTCATGGCTGAAGGAATGACCGTCCGATCTCAAAACGATGGTGAATCCTGTGTACACGCCGTGGAACGTTACATTAACAAGGGGAAAGATTTCATCGACTCTATTCGCCTGGCTTATAACGACCTGCTGGGCGATTACGCATTTGTCATCGGAAGGATCAATGATGATAAGCTCTATGCTATTAAGAAAGGCTCAGGTCTGGTGGTGGGCATTGGGGAAGGTTTCACCTGTGTATCTTCAGATCTCCCCTCCATCCTCCCCCTCACCCGCAAAGTCATACGCTTGAACGACGGCGAGATCGTTACTTTGTGGGCTGATCGTGTGGAATTGCACTCAGTAAAAGATGGCAGTCTGATCGAGCGTGATCCGGAACTGGTCACCGAGGAAATGAATGCGGTGCAAAAGGGCGGCTTTCCCCACTTTATGATCAAGGAAATCCACGAGCAGCCGCAAGTTGCCCGAGAGGTTTTACACTTGCTGAACAAGAGTTCAGTAGTACAGCCCCTGCTCGATAAGATCAAAACTGCACGCCAGGTGTATTTTATTGGCTGCGGCACCAGTTACCACGCCTGCCTGGCAGGTTCAGTCTACTTCGGCCAGCTTGCAAAAAAAGCAGTGATCCCAATATTGGCGCCACAATTCATCCCGCAATACCTGCCGGCAGTCACCAGCGAGGATGTGGGAATCTTTGTCAGCCAATCCGGTGAGACCAAGGATGTGCTCAATGCGCTGCAAGCTGCACAGGCAACAGGAATGACCTGTTTTGGGATGGCCAACGTTATCGGTTCCACACTCACCCGCGCCACAACCGCCTGGTTGCCGCTGGCTTGCGGTTACGAGATCAGCGTGCCGGCGACCAAAACATTCACCAACCAGGTAATCACCTTCCTATACCTCGCCACCCGCCTCGGAAAAGGCGACCTCACCCAGTTGGATAAGCTGCCTGAATTGATGGAAGAAACCATCAAGGTAACTGCACCGCAAATGGAAGCGCTGGCAAAATCGATCAACAGCCGCAATGATATATACTGCCTGGGTTATGGTGCCACCTTGCCCATCGCGCTCGAAGGCGCATTGAAACTAAAAGAGATCACCTATGCGCATTGCGAGGGTATGCTTTCCACCGAGTTCAAACATGGTCCCCTTTCAGCCGTGGATGATGGATTCCCAGTCCTGTTCCTTGCCGGTCCCCAAGACATTCCCCTCATCGTGAGTGGCATCAACGAAGTCACCTGCCGGGGTGGTCGGGCAATTGCCATTGGTGCAGCCGACAGCCGGTTGAATGCCAATGCCACTGACGTTATAACAATGCCTGCGGCATCCACTGCGTTCAATTCCCTGCTCATCACCATCCCAGTGCAATTGCTCTCTTATTACATGGCAATCGGGCGCGGTTTTGACCCGGATTTCCCGCGAAACCTGAGCAAGACACTTACGGTTGATTAATCACAATAGTAAATAAAAATCCACCAGCGGCTTCGTTGGTGGATTGATGTAACCGACCTTACTCTTTAAGCTTCGAACCGGACCACAACATCCTGGCCGAGATTAAACCTTAGACCAGATTTGATCTCGTAAGCGACCTGCGGGGTGATATCCACTCCCTCGATCTTACTGCCGTTGGTACTGTTGAGATCTTTGAAGGTAAATTTCCCGGTTTGCGGATCATAATTGATCTCTGCATGCTGCCTGGAAACTCCCTTTTCAATCGTAAACATGGGTAGCGTTCGACCAATAATGAATGGATAGGCAACTATGTCTATTCGCTGTCCCACTGACCCTGGAAGGGTTGCATTCTCTACGACCAGGCTGGAATACTTGACTGCTCCCATATCCAGCAAGGTACCGCCTGATCCCGCTTGAGGGGCTGCCGGAGTGGCAGCAGGAACCTCCGCCTGTGATGGACCGGAAGGTTGAAAAGGGGTTGCAGGCATTGATTGCGGCTGCACAACCTGGCTGGAAGGCGCTGGAGCAGGCTGAGGTTTGGGGGCTGGCGGTTGTTGGCGCACCTGGGGTTTCACCTCGCGTGATGGCGGTGAGTTGTGCGGCAAGGCCGTGAAATCAAGGGTCACGTCATAGCGCCCAAAGGTAACCTTATCTCCGTTCTTGATTTCCCACATCGCACCCATCGGCATCTCTTTGCCATTCACAAAGACGGGGTTGCTATCTGCCAAAGGTTCAACAAAATACTGGTCGTCAGAGAATGTGATCTGGGCGTGCCGGCGGGAAATCGTCATCCCCTTGGGGAGTAGTTCAACATTAACCGCCAGCATCAGGTTGTGGTCGGCTTCCGCAGTTGGCCTTCCCACAAGAGCGGGTTGCCACTGGATCTCAAATCTCCTGTTGGTCACAGGATCGGTTAGGTAGGCGAAGTCCTGCGGTTGGAGTGCCTCACGGATGCTTTGGCGGCGGTATTCAAAGGTGAGCTCATCCTGTGGTTGAAGATCCAACTCAGTGATCGTGGCATTCCCTCTCAGCGGTTTGGGATTTCCAGTTAAATAAAGTGCGTATTTTGCCGGATTATCGGCGGGAACATCATCAAATTCCTTAAGAATTTCTTCCATTAACCCGGTAATGGTCAATGTCCGGCGTATTTTTGCCCGCTGCCCGGTATGCTCAAAGATATCAATTTTTACTTCCAGATAATCATCCATGACCACCTGCCTTATTTCTCATCCGTTAATAAGCCCATTCCGCGGGCATTTTCAACAATGTCTGCGTTAGAGAATATCTTTACAACATCCTCAGGTAATCCTGCTTCAATAAGTTTCTTCCTCAGGTCTGGAATATCATACTTGGATAAATCTGGAGCTTTTGGAGCCTCTATTTGAGTCGATCCAGTTCCACCTTCATCCGTCTTTTTGGATTTCGGTTTTAATTTCTTTCCGCCTGGTCCTTTCGCCAACCACTGGATGTTGTTCTGTGGATATCGCTGCTTGATCCTTTTTACCCACACGTCAAGAGAGCCTTCAATATCATCATCATTCGCATACGGCGTCGCGATCTGCAACATACTGGTGATGCCCGAGCGAACAATAAATGCGCGTCCCATCGGGAGTTCAACTTCCGCCAGGCTGCGCGGGAATCGCCCATTCAGCCTACCGACTGCATCTTCACTCTTGAGCGCAATGCCAAAATTAGGAGCCGCATATACTCTACGCAAATCATCGGAGGAACTCAGGATTTGCAGCGATCCTGCCACTATCAGGAAAACTCCAGCAGTTTGATAATTTCGGATCAGACCTGAAAGTGCTTCAAAGAAAGCAGCATTTTTGTTACTGGATTCTTCGGTAAATGTGTCATAGTTATCGATGAAGATCATTATCTTGCGGCGTTTTGGATTGGTATCAAAATCAGAACACTCTACCTCAAAATTCTCCCGGAATTCATCCAATTGATCGAGATTATCAATGGTTTGTACAACATGCGGAAGATCTTTAAGTGAGGTCTCGCTGCCTTTCCATAATTTGCGTGAGTAATCGATGAGCACCATCATGACTTCGTCAGGAGAATAATTCTCAGCGATAGACAGGATCATCGTCCGCAATGTGGTGGTCTTCCCAGAAAGCGGTTGACCAATCACCACCATGTGTGGACCCTGGCGCTCAATATCGATCAGCGAAGGTTCCAGAGTTCGGTCATCAATACCCATTGCTGCGTTGATCCGGCGTATCTCGGGTAACCTGACCTCTTTAAGGAGGTTATCCAATGAGATACGCAATGGCAGTGTTTCAACCTTGGATGGTTTCTCGCCTTTCCATTTGCCGCCCCAGATCTCCTTGGCACGGGTGCAGAAATTCCCCAACTTACCAAGTCCGCCCGGGTCGCCATCATCAGGTGTGAACGAAAGCGCTGTCTGGAATTCAAGCGGCTGGTTACCTACCCTTACATACCCCCTGCCGGGAACAGCACTGAGGTCAGCGGGTACACCGCGCCCGACAATATCAGTGTATTCTCCCGGGTCCGAAAGTTTGAGTGTATATCGCTCTGTGATCAGGTTATACAATTTACCTGTGAGTGAGTTCGGAGTATCTGCGGAAATCAGGAAATGCACACCATAAGCCCGGGCTTCACGGATCAGTGAGATCAACGGATCCATCAACCCTTCATAATATTCCTTGAATTCCGCAAAGTTATCAATAACCACAAGTATCGCCGGTAATGGTTTTTCAGGGTGAGCCAGGTTGTAGGAATCCAGGTTATTTGCTCTCGCATCGCTGAAAAGCACCTGGCGCCGGTCAATGACATCCTTTATTTTGCGGAGAACACGCATCACTCTTTCTTCTTCCTCAGCCGTGATGATCGTGCCCACATGCGGCAGATCGCTCATCACTGACATGGCGCGTCCGCCAAAATCAAGTATATAAATATGTAATTCGTCAGGAGAATGGTTGAGTGCCAGGCTGGTGATCACTGTTTGAAGGAAAGTGGTTTTTCCACGCCCGGAAGAACTGAAAATCACAGCATGCCCGGTCGGAAAATCGATCCTGAGGGGTTTCTGGCTCGCTTGGTATGGGTTATCGATCAACCCTACCAGAGGCCGCATAGCGCTCCTTCCCCAATCGGCTCCTTCCCATTTGAAATCACTCTCCCAGAATGTTGTCGCTTTTTCATTCAACGCCATACCTGGAACCTTTTCAGTATTGGCGATCCGCAATAATTCAAGGTCGGCGTCGTTAATGTAAGCAGTATCCAGGGCTGTTTGTAAACTGAGTACATTAGAACCGGTTTGCTTTGGCAGGAATTCCGGCCAAGGCCGCCACTGCGGCGTCCTTTGCGCTTCCTGTTTCGACATGGCGTCCATCATATCCACGATCACATCATAGAGTTTGGGTGGCTCGGCTGATTTTTGACCCGAGGACTTCTTCGCGCGGTCAAGCCAAACGACATTAGGTGCCACATTTTCTTCCTGCGGTCCCTTGTAGTCCACCCCGGAATAGGCTGTCTGGATCAACTCGATGTTCTCATTGCCGATCTGAAGGTAACCACGCCCTGGAATACCGGGGGGGAGGAATGCGGCGTCGGACCTACGTAAAACCTCACGGCTGTCATCCGGCGTTTCCACGCGCAGGCAAATGCGGAATTTGATATTGGCGCGCATCTGGTCCGTTACACCAACAGGGCGCTGGGCAGCCAGGATGAGAGTAACCCCAAGAGCACGCCCCAGGCGGGTGATACTTTCCAACTGGGCTTTGTATTCCGCGTTGCCCGAGATCATTTCCGCGAACTCATCAATGATGATGAATAAATGAGGATAGGGCGGTCGCTCTGGTTCAAGGTTTAACCCCTTGCGGCGGTAATGCACGATATCCTTTGAATTTGTGTAGGTGTTCAACCTCTGCCGGCGATCAAGTTCGGCAATAATTGAGGTAAATACACGCGCTGTAGCAGATTGGTCCAGGTTGGTGACGATATCCACCTTGTGAGGCAACTTCTTAAATGGCTCAAAAGCTGAACCGCCTTTGTAGTCGATTAATACGAAGTTAAGCACATCCGGGCTGAAGTTAAGCGCCAACCCGAGGATCATGGTCATTAGCAGCTCTGATTTACCTGAGCCGGTTGAACCGGCGACGATGCCATGGACTCCATCCGCCTTGGCGGAGAAGGTCAAGACACGTGGTTCATTACCGGAAAGCAAACCGATGGGAGCATACAACCAGTCCGCCACCTTTGGATCCATGCTGCGGCGCCAGTTTTCAAGCGTCATCTGCTGGTATTGTTCCAGAGTGGTGATGTTCAACATTTCGGATAACGTAACCGTTGCTGCCAGGCTGGAGCCGTATCCTCTGCGGACATCAACCATCTCAAGACTGCGCGAAAAATCACGGGCATCTTTTTGTGAGGATACCAGTTTAGTCTTTCCTAAATAAAGCGCTGAATTGAAACCGGTTTCTGCATAACGGAAGACGACTGAATCTGGATCATGTGGGTCATCATCAATTTCAATAATCGCTGAACAGCGGCTAGGGATTTTCGATCGTTCCGGTACCAGGAAAATAATCCCAGCACCAAGCATCTGCCCATCCATCAGAATGGTGGAAATTGCAGCTTCTCCCTCCATGTCGTGCATACACGACCATGCTGGTGCAGGAGTGGTGACATCGACAACTACCAACAGGAAGGGTAGGGTTACATCATCACCACTTTCCTTATCCTGCAGGCGCATTCGCCGGCGTTCCAAAATTGTGCGTATATTCTTCCAGAAAAGGCGCATACGGTCTGCTTCATTTTCCAGCGGCTTTTCATCTTCTTCAAAATTCAGTGTTTCAGACTTATCAGATCCCTTGCAATGAGGTAGCGCATATGCCCAACGCCAGTGTTGGCGGGTTTCACTAGTACCGGCTACATAAAGCAATGTATCCTGGGGTGATTGAAAGGCAGCATAATCAACCAGCAAAGTGCGAACATATGCATGCACCTTCTCTTCTGATTTTCCTGTAATCCCCAGAGAATGACGGATGGAAAAACCCTTGGCTTCCTGTGTTTCCTTTTTGTCAGATTGCTGATCCTGTTTCTTTGCTTCAACCTTCTTTTGCTCACCCTCATCAACCTGCCGGTAAATTGGAATTGTTACCGGTACGTTAAATAATACGCGTGAGTCTTCTGCCAAACGCGAAGCTTCGCGCATGAGCGGGCTATCCGTTTTTTCATCATCTGATGCCTTGTAGACGACTGTAGATTCACGGGTGCTGATACCCAGCCGGAGAAACAAGAAATCATGGTCTTTGGGTCGCCGTTCCCAAAGACGGGTGCCTGAACGGATATCCTCTTCCCGATTTTCTATTGCCCGGGTGATATCAGCAGCAATCCCAAGCGTTTTATCAGGATTCGGATAGTTGGTGTAATAGTAAATTCGCTGCTGCTCATGCTCGCTTTCCATTTTGCGCCGCAATTCGCTGATCCGGCGCTTATAAGCTGCCTCTGCTTCTTCACGCTGTTTGCGATCCTGACCAGTGGACCAGATTGCCAATGCGATCGTAGCTGCCATTGACAGGAACATCGGGATCATCATAAGCATATTATTGCTTTTGCCAAATACCGAAGCCAGGATGTAACCCAGGATCATGATCATTGGCAGGACAGCCTGCTGCAATATCTGCTTGAAATCAACCTTTGTATCAGGGGGATTTGGAATGTTATAAACCCCGGATGGAAGTTGGGGTTCTATGCGAGGCGGATAATCGATATAGATCTTATCAGACATAGGTCATCTCCCTGGGTTAAACAGGTATGAAAGACATTGCCAAAATGAGGAGCAGAGAAATTGCCAGCAAGGAACAGATAATAATAAAGAAAGTCCGCCAATTCCACTTGCGGGATTTGCGTTCAGCGGGGATGCGGGGTAAATTGGCTTGCAACGCCCCGACGAATTGGAGAACATCCGGAAATCGTTGGGCATAATCACGGTTTATAGCCCGCTCCGTGATCTCGGGAATGTTTTTCAGGTCGATTCGACCGGTAGGCTTGGCCTGACCTGCAAGCACATTTTTAACGACATTCTGATCCCTTTGCAGGTGATATTCATAAGCCGGTTTGCCGGCAAGCATTTCATACAGCAGCATTCCCAGTCCGTATACATCCGTGGCCGGTCCTACCTTACCTGATTTATCGGCAATTTCAGGCGCCATATAGGCAGGTAGGTTATAGGCGTCATTCCAAACCTGGTTGATGGTTTGACCTGTATCCCCAAGCCCAAGGTCGAGCAACAATGCCCGCGGGATGCCTTGTTTGTCATATCGCACAAGCACAACGTCCGGGTTCAAGCATAAATGTAACTTGCCCACTTTATGGAGAAAATAAACGACATCTGCAACGCTCAAGGCGATCCACCCCGCGTGTTGATACCAGGGTTGCGGATTCTTGAGCAGTATATTTCGAAGGATAGCGCCATCCGAGAATTCAAAGACTTCGTAATATCTTAATGCTCCATTGATCACGATCCAGCCATATGGATGAGCATCAACAGTTCCCTGTGGATGGGCTGGCAGAAGCACTGGAAGCAGTGGATGCTGTCCGATTCTTTTCAATTGAAGAAAAGTCTTTGCTTCCGCCCGCAACTTTTCTTCACAACCGGTATTGGCGATTTTTAAGAGGATTCTCTCCTGCCCGCGCGAAGCCTGGTATACGATTGCCGAGCGGGTGATCACGATAGGTTGGATGATTTCGATCGGTCCAAACCATTCCCCATTATCGAAGATCTCTGTGGCATTCTCTGCCGGACAATACTTCTCCTGGCACCACAGGTTAAAATCTTGTGAAATCACGTTACAGCGTTCACAGATTCTCTTCATAGAGCCTCACGCGAATAAGTTTTCATTGTCAAATAAACTACAGGGAGCAGGATCCGTAATTTCATTATGATCAATTTCGTAACTACGGATCCTGGAAAATCTCCCTTTTGATCGATCAATTACCGTAAGACGTACAAAATATTTTGGAAATCACCAGTGGTTCACCGATCAGCAAAAACGCCTGGAACCAGAATAGTCTCCATCTCGATAAGCCCTGATGGCGCTTTGAATGTCTCCGCTTAATTCAGTCATCTTATCTGCCATACGTTTGACATTCGGTTTGATCTTATCGATATACGCAGCGGCTGCCGCTGTACCGCCAAAAGAGAATAAAGCAGTAACCCGCAACGCGTTACTAAGGGCGGTTAGAACTTTTTCGACAGCAGCAAGAACATCATGGAACGTCTTAAAAACCTTAGCAAGGTTCTCAACTGCTCCAATATCCATATAGACTTCAGTTGCCATTGTGATTTCTCCTTTCCTTAGAATATGGAGTTAAAGACATCTGGGAGGGTGTTGGCAATGCCTGTTGCCGTCTGCACTGCCTGCTGCAGGGTATCGAGGGTTTTCTTGATCGAGTTAGCAAAGTTCGTATTGACGGTCATAAGATTAGCCAATTGAGGGATAACCTGGCTCGTCATTTCTTCAACAAACTTGTTCGCCCCATCGCCTTTCCAAATACCGCCAGTAACCTGTGACACCCACTGCTTCAGAGGTGCTGTTACCGCCTGTTGAACAATGTTCACCTGCGACATGATCTGCGAGATAATACTGCCGACTGCATCAAATACACATTTGAATATATTCATGGTCTACCTCCTAAAACTTTGAACCGGCTTTTGAATCAGCCGCTCGCATATCTTCTACTGCTCCGCGGATATCCCCGGCTTCCTCGGTAAATTTTGCGCCAATGGCGTTTATTTTATTGGCGAGGATTTGCAGAGCACCAACAAACGCTTCTCCTGGTGCCCCCTGCATGGCGCCGTTCTGCATCTGGCTTCCCCAGTTTTTGGAAAGTGTTGCCAGAGTTTGCAATTGTTCGTGTACTTTATCGCAATGTTTGGCCATGTCTTCCAACATTGGATAATTGACCTTAATTTTCTCAGCCATGTTTTTCCTCCTTTACCCTAAGTTACTGAAGAAACTCTTGGTGCTTTCATCTGCCTGGCGAATCGTATCGCAAATCTTCTGGGCTTTTTCTGCCGCGGTTCCTAATGCAGCCGCCAACCTGCGGAGCCCCGGGAGAACTTTTTCTTCCATTTCCCTGAAGAACTGGTCTGAACCTTTACCAATCCATTGATTTGCATGCAGAGCATCAACTTTTTGTTTGGTGGTCCGATAGATGTTCTCCACCTCTTGCTGGGAGCTTTTCATCCTTTGGATGATGCCGCGCATTTCTTCATAGTTTATTTGTATCTGGCCGGCCATAATTTTTCCTTTCTTCTTTTTCTAGGATCATCTTTACTGGTTTTCATCAGGTTTATCTCAGCAACTGCTTGCCAGTCTTCAATGACATCAACCAAATCAAATAGAAAATTCTTATCTATATTCACCTCCTCCTGTAAGCTCGAAAACAAAACATAAGTCCTCACTTTTGATATCCGGATTGCCAATAATCAACCGATATTTAACCTCCTAAGCTGCCCAAAAGTCGATTATTTTTTTCGACCCCGGACGGCTTTTACAGCACTAACGGCGGCACCGGCAACAACGGCAGCACCCGCTGCGCCTGCTGCAACACCACCAATAGTTGACCCTTGAGTTTCATGAGTCTCGTGAGTTTCGCCACCAGATTGTCCCGAGAGATCATTATCGCCCCCGCTGCTTAATCCGGAACTACCGGCACTGCGATAGTCGTGATCCGGCATGGCTCCAGCTCCTGCTCCGGCTGAATTATTTCCAATTGATCCTGCTCCGGATTGAACTCCCCCGCCTGGCGAACTCCCTATCCCCGCTGATCCGCCAATTCCTGGCAAGCCCCCGCCACCTGACCCGCCGGAGTCACCTCCCAAAACAGTAGCTCCACCAGAACCGCCCCCGCCAATTCCTCCAGAGATCTCCTCCCCGGGTGTTGAGGATCCAGTCCCGGATGACGACCCTGGTTGGTTTTCCTGCTGGACGAATTCATTAGCCTGACCTGCAGCAATTCCGCCAATTCCTACCGAAGGGCCGACAACCTGGTTAATGTTGCCAAGGCCAATATTCAGATGAGGTTTTAAATTGTTTTGAAGGTCACTAAAATCAGAGGTCAATCCTGCAGAACCGGTAAATCCTTGCTGAGTAAAATCACCTTTAAAGTAACGGGTTGTTTCATAATCAGCATTTTTGATTACTTTGATTATTTGGTTAAGAGCCGTTTGTGAAGCAAAGAGTGCCTGGGCTAAACGTGATAATGCAGGCAGCAATTTAGTTTCCATTTCGTCAAAGAATTTATCCGCCCCTTCACCAATCCATTCCAGGTACAGGTCATGAACTTTTTCACGGGTTTTCTGGTGAAGGGCTGATATCATTTCGCCCTCATCACGCATTTGCCTCACAATGGTGTGAAGTTCATCGTACTTAAGTTGAACACCTTTTTTCATATAACCTGGCCTATTTCAAACCGGATCATCACCTGGGGACCAACTCCGATCATTGAACCATTGGATAATTGCACTGGCTGCATAGGTGTTAGGCGTTGGCCATTCAACGAAGTGCCATTACTGCTATTTAAGTCGGTTACATAATAAGATTGCGAGCCCGGATCAAAAGTGACCTGCAAGTGCTTTCGTGAAACACTGGGCGCCGGGACTATTAGATGTCCTTCTGTTCGTCCCACAATAAATGGAAACTGGTCAAGCAGCACCCGACCGTTGCTTCCAATCTCAATGGGGAAGTTGGTCACGTTGAGATATGCGCTTACATGCGCTCTCGCACCGGCGACAACGGTTTCGCTGGCTCCCTGCATGATGGTCTCAAAAACATGCTCAGGTGCTGGTTGACTGACTGGTGGAGTTACCGGAGCGGGCGCTACCGGTTGCGGAATATACGCTTGCACTGGCGGCGCCTGCGGAACAGGCGGTTGAGATGCATATGGCTGCGGTGGAACAACCGGCTGAGGAATATATTGCTGTGGTGGAATTCCTGGCTGGGGAGCATATCCCTGTTCTGGGGCAACCGGAGGAATCGGTGCCTGGGGAACTCCATATTGTGGTGGAATAGCTTGCTGCATAACCGGCGGTTGCCCTGGAGCTGCTGTATTCCTGTAAGGGATTGGCTCGTTGTCAGAAATCGGGATTACCGGTCCACCACGCCTGTTTTTGTTCCCCTTGCCACTGCCCATGCGTCCCTGTAAAACCGGGGTTCCACTCATCGATTTCTGGCGTGCCGAGGATATGATAAGGAAGAGCAGTAATACCAGCACAATACCAACAATCGCAATCAGATAGATCGGTTTTGCAATAAGGGCTGATCCAATCCGCGCGAAGATGGATGGGGCTTTATAGGTTACATTCTCAATCACCTGGGATGTGTAAACATTATTATTTAAAGCCAGCGTACGCACAACCATGCTGTATGTCCCATTGGGAATGCGGTTCTTCCTCATCGGTATGGTGATCGTTCCACCTGCCGACGAAATTGCAGGAGCAGTGAAATTAGAACCGGGTACCTGAGTATTGGTGCTTGGGTTTACCAACCAACCATCAAACCCGCCTACTAAAGATGGATTGGTGATACTGATATTCAGATCCAGATCACCCTTATTTGGCAGGACTGAAAGAACTTCCAATTTCGGGTAAGCCGAAGAAGGATCGAATCTAAACTCATGGATTAACTGGGTGGAAGTTTTCCCCTGTTCATCCCGGGTGATCGCAAAGGGGGTGTTATCCGCCTTGCTGATGGCAGAAATGCGCAATTCATAACTCTTGTCAATCGTCAGCGCTTCTGTCGGGATCAGGAAAACATTAGCATCAGTGGGATTATCAAAATAGTACTCTCCCACCTTTGAACCGCTGTCTTTATTCCACACCTCGATCTTGACACTATTCGCCAAATCAGGCGAGGTCATGCTCAACTGGACTTCGTAAGCCTGTTTAGCGGCGTTCAACATCAAGCCAGCCAGGCTCACCGATACTGGGCTTGCCGGTCCCGGATAATCTGTATTGGAAGAAATGACAAAAGCAGCATTCAAGCTCTTGTTTTCACTGGTGGTCAGGGTCAATACGGCATTATTGTCACCACTCTTGGGGTAAATGATGGCTTCAGCCATCCACTGCGCTTTGAGGGCTGTCATGATGCGCCCGAAGGCTGCTGCAAGGTCATCTTTGGAGGCGATCGCGGAGAATCCCCCGGTGCTGGCAGCCATAGCCTGTAATTCCACCGTATTAATTCTGGCATCTTTATTAGATAATCCGATGGTATTAATGGGAACCTGGGATTTCATCGCGAGGTCAATCAATTCCTGGTACTTGTGCTGACTACAGGGTTGTCCATTGGCAAGTTCATCCTTGCCATCTGTGAACAAGATCACAGCCCTTCTTCCATCCGATCGCTGTGACATGGTTTCGACCATCGAATACGCTGCATCGTAGAGGCAGGTTCCCTTATTGGAAACTTTATATTGGTCAATTGCATAACTCACAGCTGAGATGTTCTTGGTGAAGTCCTGCAGCACCTTTGTACTCTCGTCGAATTGGACGACAGAGAAGTAGGAATCGTCAGGAATGTCATTCAACGACATCTTGGCTGCGTTTACCAGGGTATTAACCGAGCCGCCCATACTACCACTTGAATCCATCACAATGGCAATATAGATGGGAATATCCGGCTTTTTTACCTGGGCATTGGCAATAAAATTCTGGTTAAGCAGGGCAACCTGAGCTGTGGAGATATTAGCATTGGTTACTGGTGTGCCTGCATGCCCATCCGAGATGGTGAAGTACACCTTTAATGTCATGTACTCCGGTGACTCCACCGTGGATACCAGGTTGATACTGATATCCCAGGCATCCTGGGCAATGGCATTGACAACCGGCGCAAAAATTACTACCAGAACAATTAAGATCTGAAATAAGAAACGAATGGAGTTTTTCAAACATCCTCCCTTATGCACTGTGTGGAGGAAGCACCACAATGTTAATCAACAGTATAGCAAATTCAAACCCAAAATGCTATAGAAATTGAAAAATAAGTGGACATTAATTGTCTAATTAATCCCTTATAGGACTATCAAATTTTGAAAAACTGTGTATGATTAAGGAATAACTTAGACTAACAGGCGGGCACATGTCAACCCTTGATGCAGGAACAATTCTTAGAGAAAGATACAAAATAATTGAACAATTAGGCGCCGGTGGAATGGGCGAGGTTTACCTGGCTGAAGACCAGGTACTGGATACCAATGTGGCTGTCAAAGCCAACCACAACCTCAATGCCAACTCCGCAGCACAATTTATCCGTGAAGCACGCCTTCTTGCCTCATTGAAACAGCCGAACCTGCCGCGGGTTATCGATTATTTCACCGAAGGCGATACGCAATACCTCGTCATGGATTACATTCCGGGTGAAAATTTGCATGCCCTGGTCGAGAAGAAAACTACCTTCACAATTCACCAGGTTGTCTCTTGGGCTGAACAGTTGGGTAATGCGATCACCTATTTACATATGCAGAACCCACCTATTTTCCATAGGGATATCAAGCCGACTAACATCAAATTGATGCCCAATGGTAATGTGGTGCTGGTCGATTTTGGGATTGCTAAAGTAGGAGATCCTTCACAGGAGACGCTCTCCGGCGCCTGGGCATTCACCCCCGGTTTCGCCCCGCCGGAACAGGTGAGTGGACTGAGAACCGGACCCCAATCCGACCAATTCAGCCTGGCTGCCACCCTCTATTATGTCCTTGCCAGCAAACCCCCAGCGGACGCTGCCAGGCGATTAATGGGCGAAGAAGAACTTATCTCATTAAAAACCATTGTCCCCGACATCCCGGTGCATATCTCTGATGCCATCGATAAAGCTTTATCGATAAAACAGGATTCGCGGTTCACCACGGTTGCCGACTTTGTGGCTGCCATCCGCACCACCACCCCCATCCCAGACCCGGCATCTCTTCAAAAAACTCAACTGAGGTCTCAGGCAATCCCTTCGACCCCTGCGATAACTCCTCCGGTTCCTTTCATCCCGGTGCCAGTCGGACCCATTGCACCGACTGGTCCGGAACCAGTTAAAAAGAAAAAGACCGTTCTCTGGCTGGTGTTAGGCGGGTTGGCACTTATCGGCGTCGTAATCGTTGTTTTAGTTGCACTCAACATAATCAATGGAAATGTCAATACAGCCACGCCCACACAACCTGTCCCCGCAACGCTGGTTATTGTAGTTCCTCCCACTGAAGGGCCAACGTCTCAACCAGCGACACAGGAACCAATTGCCAGTCCTACAGTCGAAGCCACATCGACGGCAACAGAAGTTCCAGTGATCACTGCAATGGGGCACGGAGGAAAAGTTGCGTTTATCAGCAATCGCTCAGGTGACGGGTACAACCAGGTTTGGACGATGGATGTGGGGACTGACCAAAACGGCAAGATTGTAGCTTCCAATCTCCAGCAATTGACCTTTACTCCGGGTGATAAATCCAAACCATCCTTTTCATCAGACGGAAAATACCTGTTATATTCTGGTATCAGCACCGGTTCCGCAGCAAACGGGACTCCTTTTTCATACGATATTTGGACGCTGGATCTGACCACCCCCAAGGCAGAACCGGTGGATATCAGCAAGCGTGCCGCGGATGATCTTTACCCTGCCTGGTCACCGGATGGTAAATGGATCGCGTTTACCAGCTATTACCGCGAAGATAAAATGCCGCAGTTGTTCATCATGAACCCCCAGGGGTTGAACCAGACCCGGCTTAGCCCCGGGATGGCAGAATCCTATGCCTCGTGGACCCCGGATGCGAATTTCCTGGTGTATGTACTCACCACTGGCGAATTGAACATCCTTCAATTGCGCGACCGGTACAGTGTTTACCAGGACTTTTCAAAATTTGACCGTACCAGTAATGAAGGCAGGCTTGGAGCTGTAATGGAACCAAACGTTAGCCTGGATGGAACCATGATCGCCTACACCCGCTTCGCAGACAAAAACCATAATATCTACACTGCGGTTTTCGCCGACCGCGGACGAACGACCACCAAACTCACCGACTCAAATTCCGATTCCGCGCCTTTCTGGTCTCCAGATGGCAAGTGGATCCTATTCACATCAGAACGTGATGGCAACAAGGAAGTGTACATCATGGACGCACAGGGAGGGCAGGAGACCAACCTGACCGACCTTGTTTCGGTCGATTTTGACCCGGCCTGGCAACCGGTGGCGATCCAGTAAAAACACAACCTCCCGATCTCTCGGGAGGTTATTATTCAGGCAATGTTGGCCTTTCAGATTTAACGCGCGACCTGGCTTTTTTGGGCATGTAACGCATCGGTGTGATGGTCTTGCCCGCATTGGGGCTGAGAAGCAAAGTTAACCGGGCGAGCGCATTCTCGTCATACTCGCAACGACCGCAGAGATCACAAGACCACGCCGGAAAATCAGGTACAGAGATCAGTTCATCGCCCAGATAAGTGAAATAAGCCACGTAGGTGCGATGCATATGCCCCGCCTGACATTCAGGGCAGGGTAAAACGGGGTCAGTAAAGGTAGCTTCTTCTGTCATACTGAATTAACCATACCATATTTTTTTTATTCGAACAGAGTAATTTATTATTTTGTTTTGAGTAATTTAATAATTTAAT
>CAZAAJ010000027.1:0-30038 GCA_964483135.1 uncultured Anaerolinea sp.
TTATTTTGAGTCAACGTTTTCTTGTAAAGTAAGATTAATTGTGAGTCAATTCGGCACTGCCTTTTTATATATCAATTCGGTTACAATCAGGATTGATTACCTGAAAGTAGTTGGAGGGTTATGAAAAGGAATGCCAAAATCGTTTGTACTTTAGGACCCAGTTCTGAGGACGAGAAAACTATTCGGAGACTGATTGACGCTGGCATGGATGTGGCTCGGCTAAATTTTTCACACGGAACCCACGAAACCCATGCCAGGATAATCTCAATTATTCGCAAATGCAGCCGTGAATCAGGAATCCCCGTCACTATTCTTCAGGATTTACAAGGTCCAAAACTGCGCGTGGGTAAACTCCCGGAAAATGGCGTCTTGTTGACCCCTGGGCAAACTTTAATACTTTACATGGAAGGTACTGATATTCAGGACTTGAGTGGAAATGAAATCGCCCTACCACTTGATGTACCGAATCTTGCCCGGGCTGTAAAACCCGGTAATCGCATACTTCTGGCTGACGGTCAGATGGAACTACAGGTTGTTGATGTAATTGGCGAATCGGTCATTACCAAAGTCATCATTGGTGGAAAACTTACCTCAAATAAAGGCGTGAACTTTCCTGGAGCCAGTTTGGGTATATCAAGTTTTACAAAAAAAGATCGCGAAGACCTTGAATTTGGGTTGGACCAGCGTGTCGATTATGTGGCGATATCCTTTGTTGAAACTGCTGAAGACATAATAAAAGTAAGGACTGCGATCAAGGAACTCTCTAAGAATGGCTGCTTGCCTCCGATCATCGCCAAATTGGAACGACCCGAAGCTGTAAAGAATCTGCACGAGATCATTCATGAAGCGGATGGCGTGATGGTCGCCCGTGGTGATCTTGGAGTCGAAACCTCGCCATCAGTTGTGCCTATCATGCAAAAAGAGATCATCCAGAGCGCCAATCGTCACGCCAAGATCGTAATTACAGCCACTCAAATGTTGGAATCCATGATCCAAAATCCCCGTCCAACGCGCGCTGAGGCTTCAGACGTGGCGAATGCAATATTCGATGGCACGGATGCAGTGATGCTCTCAGGTGAAACCGCAAATGGAAACTATCCTGTCGAATCTGTAAAAATGATGGACTCTATTGTACGTGAAGCCGAAAAACATTCGAACGAATGGAGTCATTGCGAAGAATTTCCCCAGGAAGCTCTCAAAGATGATGCGTTGAGCATAACCAATGCAGCACGTACCCTCGCGCATGATCGAAATGTTACGAATATCGCTGTCTTCACTCAAACTGGAAAAACAGCCCTGCTCATGTCAAAAGCTCGTCCCCGTGTGCCAATTTTGGCATTCACCCCTACAGAACCCACACTTACGCTTAGCAATCTGTACTGGGGGGTTACCCCAATTCTTGTACCCTTTGCAAATTCGCTGGAAGAAATGGTTCACAGTGTAGATCAATCCTTGATCTCTCGTGGTCATTTGAAACCAGGTCAACAGGTAGTCTTGATTTCCGGTTTTCCAGTCGGAGCCATGCGTTTACCCAATTTAGCGCTGCTGCATACTATTGGAGAAAAAGTATAAAAATCTCTAAAGAAGAACCCGGATCCGGGTTCTTCTTTCTAGAACATCCAACTATTAACCAAGTCAATGCTTTCGGGTGCCGGCCGCATTTTCTCATCGCTTGTTCGGTTAAGCGGTTCATCAGGTAAATTGTACTGATCAAAAATGTTTGGGACATTTGGATTAATATAGATCAATCCGGTTACCAGTTCATTTTTTATTTGCGCTTCAGCAAGCATTTTAAACGCCTGGGCTTTATCCTGCGGGTCGTAATCATTTTCCAGTTTTTTGAAGATAACTGAACTGCCATCATGTAAAGTGACTTCCCGACTTGTACCTTCTTCAAAATCATCGATAGTGATTTCATCTCTTGCAGGCACAAATGAAATTTCATGAAGCGGTTCTTCGTTTGATTTGCCAAATGAATAGGAATGGTATGAATTCTCATGATTGTGAAATGTTACACATGGACTCACGATATCAATTACGGCAATCCCATTGTGGGCAATAGCAATCTTTAATAACTCCTTCAACTGCTTGGGATCACCAGCAAACGATCTGGCAACGAAGGTAGCATTTGAAGCCAGTGCTTCCATGGCAATATCCACTGGTAAATAAGGATTCGTTCCTTGTTTTTTCAATTCAAGTCCTTTTTCGGCGGTTGCGGAAAATTGTCCTTTCGTCAGGCCATAAACGCCGTTATTTTCAACGATGTAGACCATGGGGAGATTCCTGCGTACAAGATGCTTGAACTGACCCATGCCTATGCTTGCAGTATCACCATCACCACTAATGCCAATTCCCTTCAAAGTCTTATCGGCGAACATCGCCCCTAAAGCCAATGAAGGCATACGTCCATGAAGTCCATTGAATGCGAAAGACCTTCCGAGGAAATAAGTTGGGCTCTTACTTGAACATCCAATTCCGCTAAACTTAACAACTTTCTCGGGAACAAGATTCATTTCATAACAGGCGGCAACAATTTGAGCAGCCACTCCGTTGTGGCCACAACCCTGGCACAAAGTGGATGGTGCCCCCCGGTAATCTGTCCTGGATAAGCCTGCCTTATTTACATTTAGAGCTGATGGGTTTGAGTTTGGAAGGCTCATTTCATACCTCCTAATACTTTGGTTACTTGTTCAACGATCCAATTCGCGCTGAGAGGAAGTCCATCCATGTGAGCGCATCTGACCAATCTGGAAGCGTATTCTGGTGAATCCAAAGTGATCAGTTGATGCAGTTGCCCATCTCTGTTCAGTTCCACCACGAAAACCCGGTCATTTTCTTTCAAGAATTCTTTTATCTCAGCACTAAAGGGCAAACTACGTACCCTCAAGTAATTGGTTTGAATTCCATCTTTTGCAAGAAGATCTCGCGCTTCCTCAACGGGGAAATGAGCAGATCCAGAGGAAATAATCCCCACTTTTGCTCCTGGTGCCATTTGGGTAACTGATTTTGGCAGAATTTTCTTGCCATTTTCGATCTTGAATTTAATACGATCAAAAACGCGCTCCCAGACCTCCGGATCTTCTGAGTAACCTGTGTCTTCTGTGTGGCTGGTCCCCCGTGTGAAATGACCACTCATTGGATTGAGGTTACCAGGTACGGTTCGGTAAGGGATGCCATCCCCATCGATATCTTCATATCTCCCCCAATGACCATGATTTTGCTCGATGAACTTTGTTAAGTCATCTTCCCATAATATTTTCCCACGGTCCATTGGAAGTTCCGGATATGTTAACTTGGGAGTCATCCAGGGATTCATTCCAAAATCAAGGTCTGACAAGATCACGACCGGTGTCTGCAAACGTTCAGCAATATCAAATGCTTTCCAGCCAAATTCAAAACACTCATTGATCGACCCAGGGATGAGGATCACCATCTGGGTATCTCCATGGCTCATAAAATTAACCATCGTGAGGTCACCCTGCGCAGTTCTTGTTGGCATTCCGGTACTTGGTCCGACCCTTTGAACATCCCAAATAACCACCGGTACTTCAGCAAAATAGGCTAACCCGATATATTCGGTCATGAGAGATAGCCCAGGGCCCGAGGTCGAGGTCATTGACCTCAATCCACCCCATCCCGCACCGATGACCATCCCGATCGCCGCCAATTCGTCTTCAGATTGCACTACTACGTAAGTATCTTTCCCGGTTACAGGATCCCTGCGCAATAGTGGAAGGTATTCATTCAATGATTCAGCCAGGCTAGTAGCAGGTGTTATGGGATACCAGGCAACAAACTGAACCCCGCCATAGATTGCTCCCAAAGCCCCTGCAGTATTACCATCGGTCATAATATAACCATCTGTCAGAGACATTTTCTCGACTGAATATGGATCAGTTTTCACCAAATTTTGTTGCGCCCATTCGTAAGCCGCCTTGACCACATCGAAATTCGAATCAATCGCCTTTTGTTTTCCTTTGAAATGAAAATCAAGTGCTTCGTAAATAAATTGGATATCAATCGACAATAAGTGAGCCAGAACACCAACATACACCATATTCGCGATGTATTCGCGTAATGCAGGCGCAACTTCTGAATCCTTAACTAATTTTTTTACCGGCATTGGATAGATATGAATTTCCTTACGGGTTTCAGGAATCTTATAATCGTCTGGAATCAATAACACTCCCCCCGGTAAAAGGAACTTCAATTCCCGATCCAGTGTCGTTGGATTCATTGCAACCACAATATCATCCATCTCAACCCGTGCCAGGTATCCATCTTTGCTTACACGCAAAGAGAACCAGGTTGGTAGACCTTGTATATTGGAAGGAAAAATATTTTTACCGGATACAGGAATTCCCATGCGGAAGAGCGCCCGCATCAAGGTTGTATTGGCTGTGGCGCTTCCTGATCCATTTACCGTGCTGAATGTGATACAAAAATCGTTAATAATATTTGCTGTTTTTTCTTCCACTGCCAAAATCCTCCGTGGTCCAAGGTTTATTCAAAAGATAAGCGTGGTGCCGTTCGTTCCCGCTGACTGATTAAGTCCAAATGCTCAATAAGGATCTGTAATCCCAGGGGGGGATTCCCTTGACGGATTGCTTCCACTATTCTTTGATGGTATTGCCAGACCCGATCAATGTAATTCATTTCTGGATAAATTTCTAAGCCTGTATATCGGTATAGATCCCAATAAACCTCCATAATGCTGAGGACGAATGGATTGTTCAACCGTTTGTAGATCCCCAGGTGAAGCTCTCGGTGCTCGGCATTGGGAAGCTGTGGAGGAATGCTCCTGATCTTTTCTTGTGCCTGTTTAACTAATTTGATCAGGTTATCAATATCACTGGTGGATAATAGCTGCACTGCTTCAATAAAATATGCCGATTCCAAATGTTTCCGCAGATTTGAGAGATGAGAGAAAAGTGATGAGTTTGATTCGACTGCATAGGTCAGGCTGGCTGACATTGCTGGTTTAAGAGAATACGTTGTTTTATGTATTCCAGCTTTTGGTTTAATATCTACGATCCCTAATAATCGCGCAACTTCAAGTTGTTCTCGCAACGATGCCACACTGATCCCGAGCTGCCGGCTTAATTCGCTTAATGGTGGAATACGCTGGTCTCCGCCCTCAGGAATTGATGCCAGGTATTTTAGTAATTCAGATAACCGATACCCTCTTGCCAATATTTCCATCCTTGGGTTATTAATCAGATGATATATACAATATTAGTATATCAGAGCTGATTTTAACATCAATTCTGACATTTGTCACTTCTTTTATTCTTATTAATCTGATGATATAACGGAGAAATTACAAGATTACTCGTTTAAACCGTTCAACATAGATATGTTTTTTAGTCTCTGGATCCAAAACAGCCCGTTCTTTCATCCTGGTGATGAACGCTTCGACCTCGCCAATTTGAGATTTGTGGCAACATATTGCTTCCAACTTCTTCTCGAAATATGGTGTCACATCAACAATAAGGTTTGGCTGGTTCGTGGCTGAAATCCAAACTTCTTCCGGGTTTACTGGGCTGCCCATCAACCGGTCGTCAAAAGATCTGTAAATCAAGGGGTTTCCTGCTGCTGGAAAAGCAGCCCCCAATACAATTTCACCGGCAGCTCGATGGTCGGGATGGTTGAGCCTGTTTTCAAAAGAAACATAATTTTGAGGGTCGCTTGTAACAATGACCTGTGGTGCAAACTTCCGTATTTGCCTCACAATTTCTTTTCTTAAAGCCTGTGAAGGTTCGAGTTCGCCGTCCAGCTCATCCAAAAAATCTACGCTTTTAATTCCAATGTAAGTGGCAGCATTTTTTTGTTCCGACATCCGCATCCTGGCAATTTCCTCGCCAGTTAAATTTGGGTCCTTAGATCCACGTTGCCCCTTTGTAAACAGGCAATAACGGATCTCATGTCCAGCGGCAGCCCAACGTATTAAGGTCGCTCCGCAAAAGAATTCCGGGTCATCCGGATGAGCCAGGATAACCAGGATCCGTTTTGCTTCCGCCCACCCCTCAAAATCCTTTACTTGCGATGGGAACTTACTTGTTATCACAGTTTGCACAACCACCGTTACCCTTATTCTCGTCGATATTTTGAGCTTTAGTCGTTAATGCTTCAAATTCATCCGCTGGTTCTACAACATCCTTATGATATTCACGCCGTCCTAATTCAGCTAATTCCACGATAATCATTTGGCTTAGCGGATGTACATCTATCACTTTTCCTTCCCCATCTGGTGTGATGACCCGTTTATTTCTCTTGGGCAGGAGTTTTCTGGCTTCAACATAATTTTCGTATTCATAAATAAGGCAGCAGCGTAATCTTCCGCACATGCCGGTGATCTCGGTTGGCGTTAGCGAAATTCCCTGTTCTTTTGCCATCCTGATCGAGATCGAGCTGAATTCCGTTATAAAGCTGCAGCAGCATCTCTTCTCAAGACCGCAGGCTCCCATTCCACCATAGAATTTTGCTACGTCCCTCGGTCCAATTTGTTTCACTTCGACCTGAGATGGTGCAAACGCTTTTTGCATGTCTCCGCGCAGGGATTTCAATTCAATTTTGTCCTCAGATTCACTGCTGAAAAAGATAGTCAAACGGGAGCCATCATAGTTGTATTCACACATGATTATCTTAATGCCCTGAAGGTGCAATTCTTGAGCTCTCTTTTTTGCGGCAGTTAATACATCAAGTTCTTTTGCCTGCCAGCTTTGGCGTTGCAGAAGGTCTTTGGGAGTCGCCAGCCGGTCTATCACTTTTACCGGATTCCCCTCATTGACAGTTTCCTGGCTGGATACTTTAATTACTATTTCACCGACCTGCCACCCCCGGCTTGTTTCGACTAACACCACATCTCCAATGCGGTAATTTTCCAATTTGCGGGCATCAAAATTATAAATTTTTCCAACCTTTGAAAACCGAACGCCTACGATATCTGATGTATGGGTAGATTCCATTCATACTTCGCTTTCTAATAATCGCTCAAATAAACAATCATTGATCAATTATTTGCATTTACTTTTGAGATTCAGTTTTATTCCGTTTTTCGAAGATCTTTTCGATTTCGATCCTGGTGTCTTCGTACATTTTCGATAAATCGCTGTCAGTTCCTTTATATCTTCTAATTACCAATTTTGAACACTGCGTACATCCCCGTAACGCACGAAAAGAATCGGCAGAACACCCCAGGCAGCCTGCAAGTTTAATTATCAGCGCTGAAAATGCAACTTTCTCCGGATCCAATTCGTCTTTATTTTCGACTAGATTGACAAGGTTTTGCCATTCAGCGCCCCGGAGATTGCTCAATGAGGAGATTGCACGCATTGGGAACAATAATTCTGTATCTGGGTTATTCATTTGTTTTATACATTTGAGTTTATATTTTTTTGTTTTCTTTCTTCTTCCTCAATTCGGAAATTGTCTGGTCGAATTTTAGCATAATAATCCAGGGGTTTCCCAAGTTTTTCCTTGTTAAAAATCCTGGTCTCTCCACGCTCATATGTGGACACCTCAAAATCATGATCCATTTTAATTGCATCAAAGGGGCAAAATTCAGCACAAAAACCGCAATTCATGCATTTATCGATATCAATAAAAAAAGCTTCGGATTGTGGAATCGGTTTCCCTGTAATCTCATCTTTTTTTCTGGTTATCCAGATACACTGAGTTGGACATACCTTAGAACAAATCCCACAGGAAGTACAGCGATATTTTTTCTGTCCTGATTCATCCAACTCATAAACAAGAAATGGAATCATCCGGTACTCTTCTGACGGATGGAGTTGCTGTTCAGGATACTGGATGGTGAATAACCCCGTAGAGTCAGCAGAAGATTTTGCAATAGTTAACTCTTCTTTGGATAACCCTTTGATCCTGTTTTTGAAATCATCAATATAAGTCATGAAGAAATGATTCAGGGTTACTGTTAGTCCCTTTAAAATACCTTTACCTACGATTTTCATTTCACCTCACCGATCCACTTCGCCAAGCACGATATCCACAGAACCCAGGATTGTTACCGCGTCTGCGATCTTAGCGCCTTTGCACATGGCTTCTAGTCCGGTTAGATTTATAAAGGAAGGAGCTCTTACGTGGTACCGCTTTGGGTTCGGTTTTCCATCTGAGACTACATAATAACCCAGTTCCCCCCTGGGTCCTTCCACCCGTCCATACATTTCTCCTGCCGGCACTCTTACGGTATATTGTGTTTTACCGCTCATTATTGGTCCTTCAGGAATCTGGCTTACCACCTGTTTCAGAATTCTCAAACTCTGCCGCATCTCATCCAACCGGATCAAATACCGATCATACACATCCCCATGGGTCCGGAAACACACATCAAATTCGAGTTGGTCATAAATTCCATACGGGTCAGCCCGCCGAATATCATAAGGCACGCCAGAGGAGCGTAAAAGTGGACCAGTGATTGAATAGGCAATTGCCTCTTCTGCTGTAAGAATACCTATCCCCTCGCAACGAGATTTGATGATCTCATTATCAGTTAAATAGCGATCCATTTCGTCGATTTTTCTGCTTAGTCGATCGAACACCAGTTCGCGAATTTTCTTTAGAATCGGATCCGGAACATCTCTCACTACTCCACCGAAGCGGAAATAATTAACCATCATCCTTGATCCGGCCACTGCCTCAAAAATGTCCAGAATGAGTTCACGCTCTTCCATCGCATACAAGGAGGGTGTGAAATAAGCGCCAAGATCATTAAGCAGGAATCCGATCGACCAGATATGGCTGGCAATACGTGTCAATTCTGCCATCATTACTCGAATATATTCCGCTCTAATCGGTGGCTGTATCCCCAGCATCTTTTCGATTGTGATGGCGTACCCGAAATTATTGATCATTTGGCTCATATAATCCAACCGGTCGGTGTAGGGCATAATTTGAAGGAATGTATTTCGTTCTCCAATTTTTTCATGGTTGCGGTGAAGATATCCCATGACTGGTTTTAAAGCGGTGATCGTCTCTCCATCCAACGCAGCGACCATACGAAAGACTCCATGTGTAGAAGGGTGCTGGGGTCCAAAATTTACGATCAACTGATCTGTGTCGAGTGTGTCTTTGTTTTTCGCGATACTTCGTTTAAGATTTTCATATAACGCCTGTTCAGTTTGCGGGACATATCCCCGCGGATCAAACTGATAGGGGTACTGAACATTATCATTATAGGGAATCCGGGATTCAGTCAGGATTCCTTTCCCTTCCGGCCACCTGCTCTTGAATGGCTTCGTTTCCTCTTCATATTGCGGTTCTTTCCAATCCTTGCGTAACGGATGACCCTCGAAATCATCCCACATTAATATCCTCCGCAGATCGGGATGCCCGTCAAAGATGATGCCGAAAAGATCGAAGATCTCTCGCTCCTGGAATTCTGCACCAGGATATAACGATACGCAAGACGGGATTTGTGGATTCATTCGATCCGTAAACACCTTCACTTCGATTTCTGGTCCACCAACTGATTTATAAAGATGGTAGATCACTTCCATTCGTTCCTCTGGAAAATCATCAACACCAGTAACCGAGGAAAGAAAATCAAATTGCAGCGTGTCACGAATGAAAGATAATACTTCGATCAGGCTTTGTGGTTCAACTACGATCCCATAAAAGTTCGCTCTTTCATCGAGAGTCGCATTGTCCTTAAATTTGTCGAGGATCGAAGCATAAACTGGGTGGATATTTGTAATATCAGCCATTTTGGTTCACCCCTCCTTCGGTTTCTTCAACACTCGGAACTGGTTTATGCGTTTCAGCAAAGATCAGATCAACCTTTCGGGGATCGATCAGGTCTGGTCCTAACAGAGGGATTGGGATTTCCGCCACCGGGTCTTTTTTATACCAGCGGGTATTGGGGATACTTTCCTGTTCGATCTTTTTTTGAAGCATGATCAACCCGTTTAATAACCCCTGCGGAGTTGGAGGACAACCGGCGATATACACATCTACAGGAATGAATTTATCAACACCAGGGACTACATTATAACCATCCTTAAATGGTCCCCCTCCGCAAGCACATGAACCCATCGAGATCACGTATTTTGGTTCTGACATTTGATTGTAGAGTCTGACGATTTGTGGGATCATTTTCTTGGTAACTGTGCCTGAAACGATCATTACGTCAGCTTGGCGGGGGCTGGGACGCATTACTTCCATTCCAAACCTGGCAAGATCATATCGTCCTGCAGCTGTACAGATCATTTCAATCGCGCAGCAAGCCAGACCGAACATCATAGGCCACATGGAGTTGCTCCGTGACCAGTTATAGATCTTGTCTAAAGAAGTGATTGCTACCTGGTGTTTCATTTCAGAGGGGATTTGACTGCCCACATTATTCAATTCATTTTCCGCCATTGAGGTCCTCCAATAAAACAGATAATACTGATTCTATCTTGGCAACTATTTCTGTCAAGATTAGAATTAGAACAAATAAATTTTTCTTAATTACTATGAAAACTTCTCGCGCTATTGAGTCATTTTTAATGAAGAACGGACCAAGTTCTGTAAGAGATCTATCTGCCGCATTGGGAGTATCCAAAGCCGATATCCGGTACAATTTGAAACTCCTTAAACTTGCTAACAGGATCTCTAAAGTACTACCAAATTTAAATTCTCTAAACCGTGGTCGTCCATCAGCACGATTTATTCTGGTAAACCAACCGACGGTCAACAACCTGAAGTATCTGCTTAACCTGGTACTGACACGACACCTTGATGAGGAATCCCCGGATCAAATTGTGGATGCTTTTTTGTCAGAATTAGTTGCCAAAGATAATGCCTCACTTTCATCATTAGTGAGGATTAATAAGATAATTGATTTCCTGGGTAATCTTGGCATATTGGCCACCTGGACTGCTGTTAAAACCGGTCCTCAAATGAGTATCATCACCAATCCATATGAAAAAAAAATCCACAACCATTTGAACTGATTGTGGATCTGTTAGTTGAACGGGTAATTGATTATGCCTCAAAAATCTAATGGTTATTCCACCGTCACTGACTTGGCCAGGTTCCGTGGTTGATCTACATCCAGACCTCTCAGCGAAGCGATGTGATATGCAAGCATCTGCAACGGAATGACCGTGACAACCGGTGATAACATCCATGGACATTCTGGGACCCACAAAACATGTTCTACCAGGCTTGGAATCCGATCGTCTCCATCTGTTGCTACAGCGATCACCATTCCACCACGCGCTTTTGCCTGCTCGATCTGGCTGATCATTTTCTCATACCAGGGGTCTTTCGGTGAAATCGCTAAAACTGGCATTTCCTTATCGATTAGCGCAATAGGTCCATGTTTCATTTCTCCAGCCGGGTAAGCTTCAGCATGAATATACGAGATTTCCTTTAACTTTAGAGCTCCTTCGTAAGCAATCGGCATGTTTACCCCCCGCCCCAAGTAAAGCATATCCCTCGTGTCTTTAATTTTTTCAGCGATTTCTTTCACTTCTCCCTCGCGGTCGAGGCATTTTCCAACCAATTCAGGAATTAATCTCAGGTCATCTACATATTGTTTTCTTTGTTGCGCGTTGATCACTCCCCGCATATCTGCTAGTAGAACGGCCAGCATATATAGATCTACCAATGGGGCTGTAAATGCTTTGGTTGAAGCCACACCGATCTCTGGACCTGTCTGCATCGATATAAATCCATCGGATACACGCATTGCTTGGGAACCAATCGCATTAACAATTGACCACACAGTTGCACCGCGCTTTTTCGCTTCATCCATAGCCGCCAGTGTGTCGGCTGTTTCTCCAGATTGGCTGATGGCAAGGATGACTGTTTGATCATCCACGATTGGATCTGCATACCGGAATTCCGAGGCGATTTCGTTTGTTGTTGGGATCCTGGCAATTCTTTCCAGTAAAATCCGTCCAACCATCCCTGCGTGTGAAGCAGTCCCACAAGCGGTAATGATGATCTTGTTGATTTTTTTTGCTTTTTCTGCTGTCAGATTGAGCTCTGCCAGACGAATTGTTCCTTTTTCGAAATCAATTCTTCCAGCCAATGTATCTGTCAACGATCTGACCTGTTCATGGATCTCTTTTTGCATAAAATGGCGGTATTCTCCTTTTTCAGCAGAAACCGGGTCCCAGGCTACTGCAGAAACAACTGGTTTAACCAATGCTCCATTGAGCATGGTAATACTTGTTGTGTTCTTGGTCACCACAGCCATTTGCCTAGATTCAAGAAAAATTAATCGACGTGTGTGTTCCAGAATTGCGGGAATATCAGAAGCAACGAAATTTTCACCCTCGCCAAGTCCGATAACCACGCCACCGGCATTCCCTACCCTGGCAGCAATGATCTTATCCGGTTCGAGCGTGGACATTACTACCACGCCATGTGCACCTTTAAGCCTTTGCAAGGTACTTCGTACAGAAGCCTCTAATCCTTCCCCTTTTGATAAGTACTTTTCAATGAGGTGGACAATCGTCTCTGTGTCCGTATCCGATTGAAAGCTCACGCCATCTTTTATTAGCTCTTCCTTGAGTTCAATAAAATTTTCCACGATCCCATTGTGCACAACCACTACCTTGCCGGTCGCTCCCAGGTGTGGATGTGCATTCCTCGCAGAAGGTTCACCATGGGTAGCCCAGCGGGTATGTCCAATTCCAACATTTCCTTTGATTGGAAGGTTTTTGATTAGAGTTTCGAGATTTGCTAATTTTCCTGCATCGCGTCGGACCTCAATTTGTCCTTCACTTAACACTGCAATCCCCGCAGAGTCATACCCGCGATATTCAAGTTTTTTAAGTCCAGCTAAAACGATTGGCGTAGCATCTTTATCGCCTATATAGCCAACAATCCCACACATATAATCCTCCATCGGTAATGGAATATTTTGGACATCAAAATGCCCAATTCAAAGTTGATATGTTTTTTTATAGGAAAGTGCAAACCGTAGGGTTTGGAAGGCATCCGCTGATCTTTCGATTTTCCCGGCTAAGCCGGTTAACTCCATTTCGCAATGGAGAACCTTCATCCTCGTCAACCAGTTATCACTGGTCCATGCGCTTAACTTTCCAGGCTAATTCCTTTTTCTTTTTCACCTCCTTTTTGATAAAATGCATTATACCTGAGAATTGGACAATAATGATCGACCCCAATCCTGCACCAAAAGACCATGATTCCCTAAATCCTAAAAACTCGATAAACATCGGGTTGATTTTCGAGGGATTCCTGATCATACTCTTGATAATAACAGCAGTCATTATTGCTATTGTTAATTCCGACAAGATCAAAGCTTTCTTCCTTTCAAATCGGTTTTCAGATTTTTCAACCATGCAGGTTACAGATGGTTTTCATCAAGTTAGCATTCCCAACGGAAACCATTGGCAGATAAATTATGAAGCCGATCACGAGGTGATTTTTCAAGGTCAGGTAATGAACAATTACCCGATCCGTGAAAAAGGGTTTGAAATCATGACCCAGGATATCCTGGTGACAAGTGGGGATTTCTCAAATCCTGAGCTCGTTCAAACAGATGTATCGGATCATCACTTTATGTACCGTTTTTTGACCGATCAACTGGTTGTAGGAACGATCAATCTTCTACATACACTACCAATGAATGAAGAAATAAACCAACAACTTCAACACATTAAACCAGGTGATAAAGTAATCATCAAAGGGTGGGAAATTTATAACCTTACAGGGTGGGATAAAGAAGGCAACCCGCTTGGAACCTGGCAAGACGCTGGATGTAATACCACCCTCATTACCCAGGTAGTTGTCAATCCGGGTCAATGACCCTTCTAAAGTGTATTTAACATCGAAATTGGTATAATGGATTCTCATTCATAAAATGGCAACCGAAGAATTAACTGAGCCTACGCAACTTCAAGAAAAACAGACTGCGATCAATTTTCGCAATGTCCAGATCGACGCCATTGGCGTTGGCTTGGCAAATGCCGCTTCTCCATTCCTGCCTGTTTTTCTCACCCACCTGAACGCCTCATCCTTCCAGGTGGGCATGCTCACCGCCATGCCTGCAATGACGGGATTGATCCTGGCCATCCCGCTTGGTCGATTTCTACAAAAACAAACTAATATTGTCAAATGGTTCAGTATCGCCAGGCTGCTTGTCATCGCATGTTATGCTCTGACCGGAATCATCAGTTTTTTCATTCCCGAGGAAATCCTCGTAAATTCGATCCTAACCATCTGGGCAATGGCAACACTTCCGCAAACCGTGGTAGCGATCACATTTAGTGTTGTTATGAATTCCGTCGCTGGACCTAACCGCCGCTTTGAGTTGATGACACGCCGGTGGTCAACCCTCGGTATCACCACAACGCTTGTAGTTCTTGCACTCGGTCAAATGCTTGACCGGGTGATATTTCCTCTCAATTACCAATTAATGTTCATTGCCATGTCCGTTGGTGGATTGATAAGTTATTACTTTTCGAGTCATATCAAGATCTCTCCCCAGGAAGTACCTGAAAACCGCGATGCAAAATCGATTAAAGCGCAAATCAGTGAAATTTTTAGACTGGTGATCAGTGAAAAACCATTTACCTCTTTTATGGTCAAGCGGTTCATCTTTTTTGCCGGTAGCGCCATGGTCAGCCCGCTCATCCCTCTTTACCTCGTGCGGGAAGTAGGAGCTACTGATGGCTGGATTTCGATCATCACTACTTCGCAAACCGCGATTCTGGTCATCGGTTACTTCATTTGGACTCGTTTCGGAAAGCGGCGCGGTATTCGTCCAGTACTCATATGGACCACACTTGGCTTATCTCTATATCCATTTTTCCTCTCGCTCACCCGGTCTACCTGGCAAATAGCGCTCCTAGCTGGTTTCGCGGGTATCTTCCAGGCAGGTCTCGATTTAGTCTTTTTTGATGTCCTGATGCAAACTGTTCCCCCCCAATATAGTGCTTTATTTGTCGGAGTTGCTCAAAGTATGCAATTCCTGGCAATGATCGTCGCACCACTTTTGGGAACTTTTATTGCAGATACATGGAGTCTACCGGTAGGATTGACGGTTGCTGCGATCATCCGCTTCATAGGATTCCTCCTATTTGCCATCAAAAAGGAGAAATCAGCGACAACCGTGAATTCCAGTTAATCTGTTGGCAGTTAATCTGTGGCAGTTAATCTGTTGGCTTGACATTTCATCTGCCTGTTCGTAGAATGGAATCACAATTAAATAGAGAAAACGAGGAAGAGACCATTTTGGCACCGAAGGGGCAAACCTAATAATCAGGCGAATCTCTCAGGTAAAAGGACCTCGTTGTGGGAATCTCTGGAAAGTACAGGAACACTGATGGGGCAAGCAGAAATGCGAATCTCTCAGGTCGATGACAGGGCGCGTTAGAATCGATTAACGTGCCAAATTTATTTAATCTCATGGAGGAAAAATGAATACACCAGCTAATTTGAAATACACAAAAACAGATGAATGGGTTTTAGTTGAAGGAAAAATTGCCACAATTGGCGTCACCGATTTCGCGCAAAGTCAATTATCAGATGTTGTTTTTGTTGAGATCACTGTCGATGTGGATGATATCGTTAAAAAACAGGCTCATATTGCTACCATCGAATCTGTAAAGGCTGCGGCTGACGTCAATTTACCGGTTTCCGGAAAAGTGACCGCCATTAACCAAAATTTGGCTGATACTCCTGAACAGATAAATAGTGACCCATTTGGCACAGCCTGGATGGTTAAGATTGAAATCTCAGATCCTTCCGAACTAACCCAATTGCTGGATGCCAAAGGCTACGAGGAATTCTGTTCCACACGGAGCCACTAATGTTCATCCCCCATACGCAGGCAGAAACCTCGCAGATGCTCAAAAGCATCGGCGTGAAATCCATAGAGGAGCTGTTTTCTGTTGTTCCTGAAAAATATCGTTTTCCTAAATTGGACCTTCCTGAGGGAATAACCGAAATGGAAGCATTGGCTGAAATGAAAGAATATGCTTCAGCCAATGAAACAGTTGAGGATTTGATTTGCTTTTTGGGTGCAGGTGCTTACCGACACTATATCCCTGCTGCAGTAGATAATCTTCTGAGACGGGGAGAATTCTTTACTGCCTACACTCCATATCAGCCTGAAATTTCACAGGGAACACTCCAGGCAGTGTTTGAATTTCAAACGCTGATGGCTAATTTAACCGGAATGGAAGTTGCCAATGCTTCGCACTACGATGGCGCGACTGCCACGGCAGAAGCCGGTGTGATGGCTTATCATAACTTTCGCGGAAAACGCCTTCACATCCTCCTTTCGGCAGCTGTGAACCCACAGAATCGTGAAGTATTGTGTTCATATCTTTGCGGTTATGAAAATATCGAGATCGAGACCATTGGTAATGAAAAACCACTGGATACTAAGCCTGATGATCTAATCTCTCACATCAGCGAAAACACCTCACTTGTTGTTGTGCAGTATCCTGATTTCTTTGGACGGATATTTGACTTAACACATCTTGCGGAAGAAGTTCATGCAAACGGCGCACTTCTGGCTGTGGTAACAAATCCTATTGCACTGGGGTTGATAAAAACCCCCGGTGAGTTTGGCGCGGATATCGTGGTTGGTGAAGGTCAACCGCTTGGAATCCCCTTATCCTTTGGTGGACCCTACCTGGGATTTTTCACCACCAAAAAAGAGTACGTCCGCAAGATTGCTGGCCGTCTCGTAGGTGAAACCATTGATGCCAAAGGCACCCGGGGTTATGTACTTACATTGACAGCGCGTGAGCAGCACATCCGGCGTGAGAAAGCCACCTCGAATATTTGCACCAACCAGGGGCTGATGGCCCTAGCTGCAACGATTTATTTGAGTCTCTTGGGGAAGAACGGGCTCAAACAGGTTGCCAATCTCTGCTATCAGAAAGCGCATTATGCTGCAAAGAGAATTGCGGAAATCCCGGGATTTAAAGTTCACACAGAAACTCCCTTCTTCCATGAATTCGTTGTTCACTGCCCAATCAGTGCTGCTGAGATCAATGAACGGTTACTGGATAACCAGATCCTTGGAGGATATGAATTGGCAAAATCCTTCTCCGCAATGAAAAATCAGCTTCTCATTGCTGTTACTGAAATGAACACAAAAGAAGAAATAGATTTTCTGGTCGATACATTGATGGAGGTGTCTCATGACTGAACCCACGATCTACGAACTCACCTCGCCAGGGCGCCTAGGTGTCACCTTTCCTTCTTCTGATGTCCCAGAGAGTAAACTACCCCAGGATTTCCTACGGAATGAACTTCCACTCCCAGAATTGTCAGAACTGGATGTGATCAGGCATTTCACACACCTTTCATCACTTAATTACTGTATCGATAAAGGGATATATCCGTTGGGTTCCTGTACGATGAAATACAATCCCAGGATCAACGAGGAAACAGCTCGCATCCCCGGGTTTGCCTTGACCCATCCACTGCAACCTGAAGACACCATCCAGGGTAACCTGGCGTTGATGTTTGATCTTCAGGAACATTTGAAAGAGATTAGTGGATTTTCAGCTGTTGCATTACAACCGGCAGCTGGAGCCCAGGGTGAGTTTGTTGGTGTCAGTATCATCCGTGCTTATCACCGCTTTAACAACGATCTCAAGCGAACAAAGATCCTCATTCCGGATTCTGCCCATGGCACCAATCCAGCAACTTCAGCCATGAGTGGTTTCGAAGTCGTCCCGGTACCGTCAGATTCCCGCGGAAATGTGGATCTCGAGGCACTCCAGGCAGTTTGCGATGATACAGTTGCCGGTTTAATGTTAACAAACCCTAATACACTGGGATTGTTTGATGAAAATGTGTTGCAAGTCATCAAAATCGTTCATGATGCCGGTGGATTGGTCTACGGTGACGGTGCAAACCTTAATGCCCTGTTGGGAATTACCAGGCCTGGCAACCTGGGTATTGATATCATGCATTTCAATCTGCATAAAACTTTTTCAACCCCCCATGGAGGAGGAGGTCCCGGCTCTGGACCTGTTGGAGTGACCGAAAAACTATCTGAATTCCTGCCAGCCCCGGTTGTAAAAATGGTCGAGGAAGGCACTGATGAGCTCGCCCCGCTTTACAGCCTGGTCATCCCGCAGCACACTATTGGCAGGGTCAAATCCTTCCAGGGTCAGTTTGGGATGATGGTCCGGGCTTTTACATACATTCGAATGCATGGACCGGAGGGATTGCGCAAAATCTCAGAATACGCCGTGCTAAACGCGAATTACCTTCTCTCCCGGATTCGAAATGCCTATCACCTTCCTTATGACCGCACTTGCATGCACGAATTTGTTGTCGAAGGAATGTGGTCGGATGTACCTGATGTTCATGCGCTGGACATCGCTAAACGGTTGATGGATTATGAGTTTCATCCACCCACAAATTACTTCCCTCTGATCGTCCATGAGGCGCTGATGATCGAGCCAACCGAGACCGAGAGTTTGCAAACCCTGGACTCTTATGCTGAAGCCCTGCTCAAAATTGCGGCTGAAGCCAGGACAACTCCTGAACTCCTCAAGAATGCTCCCCACATCACCCCAATCGGACGATTGGATGAATTAAGAGCAGCCAAGGAACTTGTCCTTTGCTGCTGGTTACCCGAAGCATTCGACAAAACCGAATAACCAAAAGATTCCCTCGGTGAACTGCACCCCAAAAGTTGGGCACAACCAACAGAAAGGGTGCAGTTCACGGTTTACGAGGGAGTCTTTCTTTCTATATTTTTTCTTCAATTTTCTTAGAGATCAACGCGAGAGCTTCTTCAATTTTCGCAGGGTTTTTTCCACCTGCCTGGGCTAAATTAGGTCTTCCCCCGCCACTTCCTTCAATCACTGCGGCAGCAAAGCGAACCAACTCTCCGGCATTAAATCCGTATTTTTGGATCAAATCATCTGTAACCGCGCAAATAATGGAAGGTTTTTCCTGGTTTACTGTTCCAAGGGCTACAATTCCACTTGAGAACTTGCTTCGGAAAACATCTGTCATTTGACGCAGGTTTTCAATGGAAACTTCATTCACAAGTGTAACGAGAACTGGGGTCTCCTTGAGGACTTTCACCTGAGTAAGTTTGGTCATAAACTCGGATAAGGAGGATTTTTCTTGAATTGAGGATATTTTCTCCCGCAGATCGGATTCTGTATCCATCAAGGCTACGATCTTATTTGGGAGGTCATCAATGCCTGAATTAAACAACCGTGAGGATTTCCTTAAGATCGCATTTCGTTCCCGGATCACCTCGTAAGCAGCTTTACCGGTAACTGCCTCAATACGCCGTACACCTGCGGCCGCGCTGCCCTCACTGAGGATCAGGAAAGTTCCGATGATTCCGGTATTTTCCACATGCGTTCCACCACATAATTCAAATGAAATCGGCTTCTCCGGGTCGATCGTGATGGTTCGCACGATTTCGCCGTACTTTTCACCAAATAATGCCATCGCCCCTTCAGCGATTGCGTCCTGGAGAGTCCGGGTATTAATCGCCAATCGGTGATCTTCAAGGATTTCCTTGTTCACCCCCGCCTCGATCTGGGACAGCTTATCCAGAGGGATGGCTTCATGATGAGTAAAATCAAATCGCAGACGATCAGGAGCAACTAAAGATCCGGCTTGCCGGGCATGGTCACCAATGATTTTGTGTAATTGGGCATGTAATAGATGGGTAGCCGTATGGTTACGCATGATGTCCAATCGTCGTTCGCGGTCAACAGCCACTTTCACCTGGTCACCCACGCGGGGGATTCCCCTGGTTACAACGCCATAGTGAACGATCACTCCCGCTGCCGGTCTCTTAGCCTCTGTGATCTCGATTTCCCAGCTGCCGTCTACAGCCTGGATCCAGCCTGAATCAGCCACCTGTCCGCCAGACTCAATATAAAATCCTGTTTTAGGAACTAAGACCTCAACTGACGAATCCAGTTCAGCACTTTCTACTGGCTTGTCATCAGAAAATAACGCGAGAATTTCCCCATCGACGGTCAACCATTCGTAGGGGTTGTATTCAACCCCACCTGCAGGCAGTTTCTTAACAGCGACCAGTTGGGTGAGAGAATTCCTGTATACATCTACTTTGTTGCCGCCCATTACTCCAAAAACCTTTCCAGCTCCGGACTGAACACGGTGTTCTTCCATGGCTTGTTTGAAACCATTTTCATCGACTTCCAGTCCCTGCTCCCTGGCGATATCTCTTGTCAGTTCTAAAGGCAAGCCGTGTGTAGCATACAATTCAAAAGCCTTTTTTCCATCTAGAATTGAGGTCCCGGTTTTTTTCATATCATCAAGCAACTCATCAAGATAACCGACACCTGATTCTACCGTCCTCGCGAACCGTTTTTCCTCACGGGTAAAGTTCTCAAGGACAGTGGCTGAATTCTTTGTCAACTCAGGGTATGCCTGTCCATAAAGAGCTATAACAACATCGGCAATTTTTGCCAGAAAAGGATCAGTTAATCCCAGTTTTGTACCAAACCTGGCTGCCCTTCGGATGATCATCCGGCAGATGTAGTTTCGTCCCACATTTCCTGGAACAACGCCATCAGCGATGAGGAATGAAGCCGCTCGGACATGATCGGCAATCACTCGATACGGTGTGAAATTTGCATTAACTTGATCCCTTGTTTGCCCAGCCAGATCCTGTATTTTTTCGATCATAGGGAAGAACTGGTCAGTGCGATAATTTGAATCCACATTCTGCAGAATTGAGACGATTCGGTCAAATCCCATTCCGGTATCCACATGCTTGTGCGGTAATGGATCAAACTGGGTTTGATTAACCCTGTTATATTGAATAAATACAAGGTTCCATATTTCAAGGTATCTCTTACAATCACCATTGACTGTACATTTATGTCCGGGGATATGCCCTTTATCACAGAATTTGGGACCCTTGTCGATATGAATTTCGCTGCATGGTCCGCAAGGACCGGTTTCTGCCATCTCCCAAAAATTATCTTTCCGCCCAAAATACAATATATGGGAAGGATCCAACCCGGGTTGTTTGGCCCATTCTTCAGCCGCTTCAGTATCCGTTGGTAAATTTCCTTTATCATCTTTGAAACAGGTGAAATACAATAAATCAGGGTTGATCCCCCATTCTTTTACCAGTAATTCCCATGCCCAGGCAATCGCCTCTTTTTTGTAGTAATCTCCAAAAGACCAGTTCCCAAGCATTTCAAAAAACGTGTGATGAGAATCATCCCGCCCAACATCATCCAGGTCATTGTGCTTCCCGGCAACCCGCATACATTTTTGTGAATTCACCGCCCGTGTATATGGTCGTGTATCGGTTCCCAGGAAAACATCCTTAAATTGAACCATACCGGCGTTGGTAAACAATAATGTTTGATCTCCTCCCGGCACAAGTGATGAAGAAGGAACAAAGGTATGTCCCCTCGATTTGAAGAAGTCAATGAAGGACTGCCTGATCTCTGCACCGGTCATTTTTTTAGTCATTACTCACCTGCCTGGTCTGATTTGAAAGGATATTATATTCTAGATTCGATTGGAAACAAATAACCGCGGACAACGTGATTGTCCGCGGTTATAGATTTTCAGTAGTTTTTACCTGCTTACCATCAATTTCACCACTTTTCCCTGTTTATCCAGTGTAGCATGGGCAAATTGGCGATGGGTGTGATCCGTTAAATTGATTTGTTTGCTGAAAGAAACCACCACTCTATCAGGGAAATCTCCAACAGGGTTTCGAATTGATTTTTCCTGGCGAACCTTTTGTTGATTGATTCGAACTTCGGCGTATTCGATCCCTGGCAGGTATTCACTGACCATTTCTTTTGCCTTCGAGATCATTTTTGGAGCTGCTGCAAAACTTTCTGAATTTACCTCGATACGGTCACAAATTGTCTTCACAACAGGTCTAAGGGTATCGCGGCTGTATGTTTTACTGACAGACTCCTGGTTGTCATACGCAACTAATGGGTCGCCATAAAGTACAAATGAGATCAGGGTCTTTTGGTCTTCCCCATCAAGATATCCCTGTCTTCTGTTCATCTCCCGAACAAACTCAACTTTTGCTTTTGAAAAAGCTGGTCCTACCGCCAAACCGCTTTTTAAATTCTTCATGGTCAAATATCCCAAAAGATCAGCTCCAATCATAGGAGTTGAAACCGAGCCATATGCGACTGTTGTTGAGGCAATTAGTGCATAATTACCCAGTCCCATTAATGTCAAAGCAATCGACTCTGATTCGGCTTTCCCGAAAATATGCCCTCCATAACAAGCCTCGCTGAAAATGATTGGAGGTACCGAAGAGATCTTTTTAAGATCAGTCGGAGTCAAAGCGACTGGATAATCAGCTCCCGGTACTTTTTCAAATGGATCTTTTTGTCCATACCAGTCTGGACCATCCTCAACACCGTGGAGGTTAAAATATGCGATGGGTGAATTTGAAAGTTTTGAGGTTTTAAAAGGTGCCTTGGATGCATCTGGAGATAAGAAAAGATTTCGTGCATCTCCAATTACATGGAAAACAGCATGAGAGGATCTCTTCCATACCGATGCGCTGTAGCCAATATTGCTGAATTGTTTGATCCACGGACGATTCCAGAACATCAGACGGCTGAATATTTGACTGAAAAGCGATTCGGCAGTGGCATCGTTTGAGTGGTAACTGAGAACACTTCTGATCTGTGTCAACAACAAACCTACATCTGAGCCTTCTTCACCCGGCAAACGTCCAATCGGCCAATCTGTAACATAATAGTTGGAATCTAAAGACCCGTATGGATTGTCAGATGGGACTTCTTCATCAGTATCATCAGTGGGATTGGGCAGTTTGTGAAATGGAACGACAGCCTCACCACCTGCAATAAGAACACAACCAATCCTTTCTCCTGTTTTTTGCAGTGTCTTATCAAGGTCGATTATTGCCAGTTTGATCTTCCAGGGATCAACCTCACTTACTGGAGTGATCCCATATTTACCACAGATCTCAAGGTCATCGGGGACGAAGAGAATAGAACTCCATTGTTTCTTTTCTTCGATCAGTTTAACCAAAGTCTGAAGTTCGTTTAATATAACAAGGGCTGTTTGTTGACCAAATTGCCTTTCCAAACCAGTTTTGGTTGTTAATACTACATAGACGGGAAACCTGTCATCTGAATGTGCAATCACAGGTTGTTTGATTTTCCCTGCCAATTTTCCAAATTCATTTTCGATCTTCGCTAAATCCGGATCTTTCGGTTTGATAGGTTTTGGATTAATTTTTGGATGAACGGGATAAGCTTCTTTTATGGTTGGAAGGACCTGGTAATTGTCGAAGGAGCGGATTGGTGCTGCTGCTAATCCAGTTTTTTGTACCTGATCCCCGGATACCAATTGGTTCAAACCCAGTTTTCCAGCTACTTCAGCTGGAATGGCAAAATCTGCTGTGATTTCAAGCCTGGTCGGGTACATCCGTTTATATGGAAAACCTGCTCCCCAAATTCGGCCTGGTACCTGCCCTGTTACATCTTTTGCTGCACAAATATGAATGAGTTTGACCGCTTCATCTTCGTGTCCTGAATTCATCCATGTATCGGCAAGATAAAGTGAGATTTGTACACAATCTGGCCAGCGGATATGGTAAAGCCGGGCCAGGTTTAACATGGTGTTGATATCATTTTTTGCAGACGTGATATCAAGGTGCAGAATGTCCACCAATTCGGGGTGGTTTTCGGTACCCAATTCATTTGCCAATAAAGACATGGCAGAATCATATTCCTTGTTTTGGATCGCCTGCCTGACTAATAGCAGCCGGGTTCCCCACTCAGGAAGGCTGGACGCTCCGAAGGGTGATCCACCCATTGCCTGGATAATTCCTCCAGCTTTTACTCCTGCTTTATCCTCCTTACCGGAGAGCAATCGAAGTTGTGTTGCATTTGCTTCGAGATAAAGTGGATCAACCTTGAGAATTTTCTCGAGCACCTGTTGAGCTTGATCCTGCCGGCCTTCAAATACCAATGCTTTTGCGTAATAATGCTCCACCTCAAGGTCGCCAGGGAATGAAGATAACCATGCCATGGCAGCCTGCCTACAAAAACGATATGCTTTCACCTCAAGGCCGGTCTCCAAAAGAAGGAGCATGCGTGAACGCTCAATTGTCAAAGGGTTTTTTTGTTGAGGAGGAAAAGTTGATATCATAGTTGTGAACTCACTTCCTGTGATTGATGCACGAGATTCAATGCAAGTAGCGCGCCAAGTTGGCGTTTAATGGCTACGTTCGTTGGTTCTAACTCAACAGCCTTTTTGAGCATCTCTTCAGCGGATTTATAATTTTTTGAATCCTTATATAAAGCCGCCAATTTTAAGTAAGCATTGGTCTGTCCTGAATCAATTTCTATGATATGACTCAAGGTTTCTGTCGCCTTGGCAATTTCCCTTTGTTCAATGTAAGTATCTGTCAAGCAATAAAACCCATCAAGGTTTTTGAAATCCAAATTCACAACCTGGCTAAATGAATGAATCGCCTGGTCAAGCTGCCCCTTTTTGAGTTGCTGCTTTCCGATGAATAAAAGCATCTTTATCGAATCTGGTTTAAGTTTCAATACTCTGCGGGCAGTAACTTCTGCGCCATGCGAATCTCCATTTTCGAGTTGGGATTCTGCCAGAAGGGCTAATAGCTCGGTGTTTTCAGGCATTTGTTTGGCGAAATACTCGATCAGGTTGCGGGCACTTGAAGTTCCATTGATTTCCTTTATGAGCTGGATCTCTTCCAATATCGTTTTTGGCGTCAATTTCGTGCAGCGCGTCGCATCTTCCAGCGCAGCCAATGCAGCAGCTTTTTCTCCCTTGGCAATCAGGACTTTGGCGAGGAAAACCTTTACCGCGCCATCGTCTTTCACCCGTTCATCTGCCTGGCTAACTTGCTCATATGCTCTTTCAATCAAACCATTGTCAAGATCAACTTGCGCCTTGAGCAGATAAGGTTTAATCGAAAAAGGATTCACTTTAATAGCGATTTCGGCCGAGTCCAGTGCTTCGTTGATATGCCCGGCATCAAATTGAGCATCAGTCAAACATTCCCAGACTTCAGAATTATTTGGTTCTTCTTTTGATATCGCAGTTAATAAGCCAATTGCAGTTTGATAGTCTTTTTTGACTAAATAGGATTTGGCAAGTTTTAATCCAGTGTCATAATCACGGGGGTTCTGATCCTTCACATATTCAAGGTGCTGGATCGCTTTCTGTTCATTACCCAAACTATTCCACAGATCACTGGCCTTCTTATGCCAATTAAATTCATTTGGCCATAAGATCAACGCTGATTCCAGGTCTTGTACAGCCTGGTCTTTTTTTCCCGATAACTCCAATAAGACACTTCTCAATGCTAATCCTACCGGGTTGGTAGCCTTGTTTTCAAGGAGTCTATTAACTTTTGCGAGTGCAGAATCGCTATGGTTATTTTTTTCCTGGAATGCACATTCCAACAATACAACTTCATCTTCGCTGAATTTTTTTCCAATTTGTTCTGCAGTTGCCTCTTGTCCAATTTTGGACAGAGCCCTGATAAGTACTACCGCGTCTTCAGCGGTTGGCTTATTTAAAGCATACGCTCTGATCAATTTTTGATCTGGTCGCTTCGCAATTTTCCCTCGTATCACCCATCGTTCGATTTCTTTACTATCACTGAGATTCTGTTGAATCCATTCCATTTCTTCCAGAGGATCAATTTTCTCTAAAATTTCAGTCGGTGAATGCATAACAACATTGAGTGATTCTGCATAATCTATAAACTCGGTTGCTCGAACCATCGTCGATAAGTAAAGTTCTGAGAGATTCTTACTCCAGGTATATTGCCTGGACAATTGGCGGATCCAGCTGACCGCTTCATTCCAACGGGAAAGGTTGACAGCAGTTTTGACCATAACACGGGTATCAATAATCCGTAGAATGAAAATGGAACTGGTGTTATCAATTAATTTACTTTTACAGTCTGAAAAAATTTCTTCTGCTTCACGTAAATTTCCCTCAAAATACAATAAATTGGCTTCCATTACCCGTATAACGGGGGTTTTCTTTATCCTTTCATCAAGTGAATTGTATATTTCCCAACAATCATCGATATGGTTTTCGTCCAGGAGCGACTCCATTTTTTCCACAATAGCATATGGATAGAGAGAGTTTTCTTTTTCAGGAAGGTTGAGATTGTTATAATAACCAACCTTTTCCTCATCAAGCCTGGCATAAGCAGATTCAATTGCAATGAGGCGGGCAAAATTATTTCGGGGATCTTTTTCAAGAATTCTCGCGGCGAATTGGGCACTTTTTTCAGTATCTCCAACCTCAAAATTTGCACGCGCTTTTAGCTCGTCAATAGGGTTAATGCTTTGTTGGATCAATACCCAGCTTGAAGGAATAAAACCATTTGTTTCAAAGTGCTCACTTAGAAACTCATTGTTGACATTTTCCAGCACTGCCAGGGCTTCTTCACCTCTTGATAACACGATCAGAACATCTGCTTTACAACTCATGAGCGTTTGGCTCTTGAGTTTCTTTTCAGCTGCTAAGTCAATTACTTCAAGAGCTTTTTCCATTTCGTTATGCAGATATTCATAACCCGCAAGGTTTATGGCATTCTGTAAATCGTACCGGTTCTCAAATTTTTTCTGAAGTATGGATTCAATCAAAGCTGAATCATCAGTTTTATCCAGTATTTTTGAAATCCCCGCTAAAGTTTTGTTATCGGCTTTTTGATCGATTTTGCTCTTTAACGATTCAATCAATTCCTTTTCTTTCTCAACTTCTCCTTTCGCTCCATAGAGCTGTGCAAGCGACAGGTCAAATCGCATATCTTCTGGATCTATTTTCGATCCATCAGATAATACTTGCAACGCTTTGTCAGTCTCACCCAGGTTGTTGAAGAATTCACCAGCCCACAACAGGTTTTCCGCGAGATCTGGTGCAAATTCTACGACAAGTTGAGCCTGTTCTAAAGCCTCTTGTGTCTGGTCTGATAATGCCAGGATCTCCGCCAAAACTTGTTGTGCCCCCAACAAGGTTGGGTCTGAATCTATAACATCTTTTATCATGTTTAAGGCAATATCGATTTTCCCTAAAGCCGCGGAGGTCCACGCGAACCATGTTTGCATACGGGTGAACCAATTGGAAGACAATCCACTTCCGTTTTCAAATACATCTTTTAAAAGTTCGTAGGCTTCCTCAACCAATCCTTTTTGAAGCAATAATTCAGCTTTTATGCACTGGTTTTGAACTTTATTTACCTGGTTTTTTGGAGAAGCAGTGTTGATAACTCGAATTGCATTTTCGATTTCATCATCTTGCAACTGCTTGGCATTCTTGGAAAATCGAGGGTCAAGCCCGGCAATTGCGTCTGCGTAAGCACTCGCCCAATCTGGATTTTGTTGGAATTTATCTTGTACGCTATTTAATATTTTTGCTGCTTCCTTATAATCCCCATAACGCAATTTGAGATCCGCAAATTGATAGCAAATTTCAGGCTCATCAGGATGAGCACTATAAAGATCGGTTATGTAGTCATCAAGATCGCCATGATGTAAATCATGTAAAGCTTTAAGTAACATCAGGTCAGAATTTACATCACCAGTTTCACTGGATAATTCCTGCAATAGTGGTAGCGCTTCTGCAGTCATCCCTTGATCCATCATAAATCCCGCGAGTTTGATTTTAATATCCTTGTTACCAGGAAGTGCAATTAAGCCCTTCTTTAACACATCGACTGCCTGAGGTGTATCACCCTGGTGGAAATAACAATCACTCAACAAGATCCAGGGTGTGGAATTCCCCTCAGAAAGATCTGCCGCTTTTGATAATTCAGGGAGTGCCTTTTCGAAATTTTTCTCCAGAAGGAATATCGCACCCCTGGCGCATAATGCGTCAACATTCTCCGGTTCTCCTTCAAGGATTTTATCCAGGATTTTCCGGGAGGCTTCTTTTTTTCCATTTTTCATGGCAAGGGATGCGTGTTGAATTCTGTCACTAACTGTTGCGCCATCATTTTGAAGTAACAATTCCGATATTTCATAGGCTTCTTTTTCGCGGTTGAGCTGCATTTCACATGAGATCAACTCACGGAAATCATCAACTGTTGGTTTCCCGCAAAAAACTTCCCCTTCCAGGAGATCTATATATTCGTTAAGGCTTCCCGTAGCTTTTTTTATCTTCATCGCTTGTTGAAGGGCTTGGATATTCATAGGGTTTTTTTTCATCAACAAATCGATCAATTTTTCCGCAGGTCTATATGCATCGATTTCAAGTAAATCGTCGATCGATTTAGTAATCTGCCAATTGGGATCAAATCGCGGTTTTTTTTCAAAAAGGTTATTAATATATCCTTCCGGGTCCTTGTTATAGGTGTTCATTATGGACTGAAATGCAATTTCCTTATTCCCTGAATTCGCAATTTCTTTGGCATGATCAGTAGACATTATTTCTGATTCTTCATGTTCGTTATTACTCTCTTCAGAGCCACCCTCAAAGAAGGACAATTGCTCCTTGGTAGGAAGTGAATGACCACCTAGGGGTTCCTCGTTTTCTGTTTCTGCCTGTTTGTCATTTTGGTTCCCTTTTATTCCTGATCGCTGAAGTTCAATCCCGGCATGGGCAGCCTTAATGATCTCTTCTGATTTTGCGAGCAGTTTGTCTTCAAATTCTTCGTTGCCGGCGATATGCGCAATCAGCGCGACACACTGATTGAAAGGAACCGTTAGTTGTGACTCAAACGGTCGATCCCAGTATGATTCAAGAGGTGAACTTGAAAGGTCCAATTCTACATATTTTGTGACCAATTCCTCTGCGAGAAATTGGGCAAAACTATTCTCACCAATTTCTACAAATTCAGTTAACACAGCCAATTGTTCCTGAACCTTTAACTCATTAATGGCTTTTTTAGCCAATTTAAGCCTTGGAGCCTCTGGTTGACCAAGCAACATTATTGCCGGGATAAACAGGCTTTTTATGAATTCACTGGCATCAGGCAGGCAAAAAGCAATGGTCAATTCTTCATAACTTTCGATGAGATTTACAATAATTCCAATAACGGTCTGCCATTTTTTAATAAATTCTTCAATGCTCTTCCCCCGAAACCTGGAAGAAATCTCGGATAGAACTATAGACCAGTTGTCACTAATTTTTCGTTTTTCAATTAATACGACTGCAAGTTTGGCAGCCTGGATGAGATCGATTGGATAATTAGTATCCTGCAAAAAAAGTTGATATTCATTCATGCACTCTTCCAGAAGTGCAGTATCTATATTTCTTTCGGGGTATCCGCTTTCAACAAGTTGCGCATTTAAGCGAAATAAAGCAAAATTTCCAGGGTTTACATTTCCTCCTGGAATGATTTTTCCAATCTGGGATGCCGTTATCTCATCGATTTCCAACCAATCTTTCCACACCAGGGGATCGTACCGCATTGACCGGTATCCCGGCTGGATCCGGTCTTCGATGCCTGGTTTTGACAACAGGCTGAACTTCTGTTTACCAGTCATAAGAGCATCCCTTCACTAGCATAAATGGTTTTACTACCTGATTTGGAGAACCAACCCGTATGCAGCGGCTAAAAGGATGAAACCGACGATCACAAGGAAAATCCCTACTCCAGCGGTTGTCTTCACCATTTGGTTCAAGGCTTCGATAAGAGTTCGGGCGTTCCCAACTAATCCTGCTACATCTTCAGTGATCCCTTTTTGGGCTAATTTGGTAGTCTGGTCTGCAATTGTTTGCAGCTCTTTGCCCATAAGTTTTTTGATCAACGTGAATACACCGATGCCCAGGATAATGACACCGCACACTACCAGTACAATTGCCAGGGAAAGAAGGAAGTCGTTAACAGTCATAGAAAACATCATGCCCTCCAAAAATAGATTCTAGAGGGCATGATGCAATTTTTGTGCCAATACTTTTATCGGCTTGAATCCACGATATCCTTGGGGAGATCGCCTAATTGGATAGTTTCACCATCGCAAAAAATTATTGCCCGTTCTATCGAATTAGCCAATTCACGTATATTTCCCGGCCAGTCGTATTTTTTCATTGCTTCCATAGCCTGATCTGAGACACCAGTGATATTTAATCCCTGC
>CAZAAJ010000028.1:0-29897 GCA_964483135.1 uncultured Anaerolinea sp.
TTGACTGGAACTCTCTCTTTTTGCAACCCTTTCTATGGGATTTTGTGACTGTAACAAAGGCAAAGTCCACTATTGACGGCTGAATGGAATATCAGTAAACTTAATTAAATTAATAAGTGAAAGGAGGATCAACAATATGGCAAGAGTCAGACTTGAACAAGTCGTGTATTGTTGCGCACCTTTCACACGGGTGAGAATGTAGATATTCTTTTCGGCATTTAAACCACAGGTGCGCGTACCTGTGGTTTTTTGTTTTTAACAAATGGAGTTGAAGAAAAGATGAGTCGTAAAAATTTACATAAGGTTGACGTGGCAATTGATTTGGAAGACCTTGGTTTGCCCGCGCCAATCCGTAATTCGAAGAAGGATTTTGATAAAAAGAAAGGCATGGTCAAACAGGATAAGGCCATCTTGGCACCTGAAGTAAGCCAGGCGCTTGGTTTCCAGCCTGACAGCGGCTATAAGTTTACCTACATGGCTTCGCGCTATGAATCCGCCTGGCTGTTGGACTCATTGAGCGACCTGTATGACCAGAAATGGTTTGATGATATCCTGCGCCTGGTGAAAGGCGGCAAGGAGGCGTCCGTCTACCTGTGCCGCACCACGGTCAACCAGCCGAATCACCTGCTGGCGGCCAAGGTGTACCGTCCCCGCCAGTTCCGTAATCTTAAGAAAGACCACCTCTACCGCGAGGGACGCAGCAAGTTGGGCGGTGATGGCAAAGAAATCCTGGATGACCGCGCCCTGCATGCCATGGCCAAGCGGACCAAATACGGACAGGAGTTGATGCATACCTCCTGGTTGGGTCATGAGTTTAAGACGATGAACCTGTTATACGAAGCCGGGGTGGATATTCCCCAGCCTTTGGCCAGCAGCGAAAACACCATCCTGATGAGTTACCTGGGAGATGAAGAAAGCCCGGCACCTGCGCTGAGCGAGATCTCACTTGATCTTTCAGAAGCGCGTCCGCTCTTTCAGCGTGTGCTCCACAATATTGAATTGATGCTCGTAAATAACCGCATCCACGCTGATCTCTCAGCGTACAACATTCTCTACTGGGAAGGTGGGATCTCGTTGATCGATTTCCCGCAAGCGATCAACCCGGAAGAGAACGCCAATGCCTACCGTATCTTCACCCGTGATGTCACCCGGGTATGCGAATATTTTGCCCGCCAGGGGGTGAGGAGCGACCCGTATCTTCTGGCGCGTAAATTATGGCAGCAGCGGGGAAGAGAGATCAATCCTCAACTCGACCCGCATTTCCTCGACCCCGAAAAAGAGGAAGACCGCAAGGTTTGGGCAAACAGGTGATCAGAAGGCGTGGCGCAAGTCACGCCTTCGGCTTACTGCCGAGTCACAGATTTCCAGTCCGTTATAATAGAGCCAACAAGGATTGGAATATCGATGAGATCCATCAGGAAAATTGCATTGGAAAGTGGTACCGTCAAAAAAATACTGGCATGGATATTCTCGCATACACCCCGGATGATACCGATTAGACCGCTGCGTGAAACACCAAGTTGGATGGCGTTTTGCCACCCTACTCCTTCATATCCGGTTCATATTGTTATCGTTCCCAAAAAGCCATGGAAGGATTGGCTGGACCTGGAGTTCAATAACCCCGAGGTGATGATGGAATTTGTAACACTCACCCAGGCGATGATCAGAGATTTTGAGCTGACCCCGGCAGGATATCGCCTGATCATGAACGGTGGTGTTAACCAGACATTCCCTCACCTGCATTTTCACCTTATTGCCGGAGACCCTTATTAATAAGCCTGGAGCCTATATGAACGAATTCATTGATATCATCTTTTCACGGCGCAGCATCCGCAAGTACAAAGATACACCAGTGCCGCGGGAAATTCTGGAAACCTTACTCAAGGCAGCCATGGCAGCACCAACCGCCACCAACGCGCAGCCATGGGAGTTTGTGGTCGTCACCAATCCAGCGACGCTGGCGAAACTTCGCAGCGGACTGCCTTTTGCCAAAATGAATGCACCAGCTGTCATCTGTGTGTTGGGCAGAGAACGGATGCAAAAAAGCAAGATCGGGTCCAGGTTCTGGGTGCAGGATTGCAGCGCGGCGACCGAAAATATCCTGCTGGCGGCTACAGCCCTCGGGTTGGGGTCGGTCTGGGTGGGTGTTCATCCGATCACTATTTTCACAAATCATGTGAAGCGAACGCTTAACCTGCCGGATGGAGTCACTCCATTGAATTTGATCTTCCTGGGTTTTGCGGACGAGAAAAAAGAACCCCGTACCCAATACGAAGAAAAAAGGGTTCAATGGGAAGCTTTTCCACCTTTAAAATCCTCTCGTGGAAAATCCAGAAACGTTAAAATAGAATTAAAAGAGGAATGAGCATGGAAATCGTCGAGTTCTTACCTGTCCATCATGACGAAGCCCTGGCGCTCTGGAAGCGTTGTGAAGGGATTGGCTTAAGTGAAGCCGATGACCGCGAGCCAATGCGGAAATTCCTACTTAAAAACCCCGGATTGAATTTTATTGCCCTTGAAGGAGGCAGGATTGTCGGAACCTGCCTGTGCGGCTCGGATGGAAGGCGCGGATACCTGTATCACCTGGCAGTGGATCCTGCCCAACGCCGTGAAGGGATTGGCAAACGCCTTGTGGAGCGAACCCTGCAGGCGCTCGCAGAGCAGGGAATCCAAAAATGTCACATCATGGTATTTGGCAGCAATGAATCGGGTCTGGCTTTCTGGAAAAGCGGTGATTGGGTTACACGGCCGGAGATCGTCCTCATGTCTCATAATGTGGGTTGCAAGGAAAACCAGGGAGCGTGTTAGCAGTGCTGGAAATCAAATGTTTGTCTCAGGAGCTAAAACAGGATTTTTACCGTGTACACAATAATGATTGCTGCGGTGCATGGTGTTTCTGCGCTGCCTGGTATATCCCCACCTGGGAAGGCTTTAGCGACCGTTCCGGTGAACAAAACAAACAGGTTCGTGATGACCTTTTTGCCAGGGGGATCTATGATGGCTACCTTGTGTATGAAGAGGGCATTCCATCCGGTTGGGTCCAGGCAGGTCCACGCGACCGGTTTGTTAAATTGCTGGGGCAGTTTTCGCTTACACCAGATCCACAGGTATGGGCGATCACTTGCATGGCGCTTTCGCCAAAACTCCAGGGGAAGGGTTTATCTCATAAGGTCGTCAGACTGATTCTCGATGACCTGCGGCTGCAGGGGATTAATAAAGTACAGGCTTTCCCAAAGGTTGGCGAAGGATTATCAAAGGAAACAATCTGGACGGGACCACTCGCAGTATTCAAGAAAGCAGGTTTTAAGGTGATTAAAGATAACGACCGCAGACCGGTATTGGAGATCGAACTGTGAAAAAGTTGTTTCCCGTTTTATGGATGATTTTTGTAGTAGTCAATCTTGTTGCCTGTGACCGACCCGCCACCCGTTCTTCCTGGGCACCGCTGGATACTCCTCAGGCACAGCCCTCTGCTACCCGATCCCCCATAGCAAAAAGCGTAACAGCAACACTGTCCCCAACCACCATACCATTTCGAGTGATAACTCCCACACCGGTGACCGTTGTAACGCTTGACGTGAGTACCCTGGCAAAAAAATACCCGCTTGCATCCAAGGGTTACGAATTGCTGACCTGGCAGAAAGATAGCGAATGGGTTTTCACACTGCTGGCTGGCACCAACCGGCAGAAGAGCTTTGACGAGATTCTGACCCCTGAAAACACCTACTCTTCAACCGAAATCATCAAGGTCACGGTTATTGGCGAGGACGAATTCAAAAAACTGCTTGGTCACCTTCCCAAAAGCGAATGGATCACCTGGGGTGGGATGGACCTGGCGGGTGAGATCCCTGCCGGAATCATCTATTTTTCCTACCCGCCGGATAAAATGATCAACGAACTAATAGATTATTGCAAAACACTGGGCATTACACTGCTAACTTTGAAAAAGGACTAAACATTATGGACTCGATGATCAATCCTGCGCTTCCCCTCATCGATTTGCATCATCACCTGGATGGCAGCCTGCGCCTCGAGACCATACTTGACCTGGGGCTAAAGTATGGCCTGCCGTTGCCGGCAAAGACACTCGAAGAGTTGCGCCCTTTCGTGCAGATTTCTACCCCTCAGCCGGGGGTGATGAAGTTCATTGAGAAATTTAAATGGATGACAGGCGTTTTGGTCGATTATGATGCCTGCTGGCGGGTGGCTTATGAAAACGTCGAGGATGCGGCTCGTGAAGGATTGGATTACATCGAACTGCGTTATAGTCCGTGGTTCATGGCGGAAGCACATGCCCTTGATCCGGTTGGAGTGATCGAAGCGGTAACCGATGGTGTGAAAACCGGAGAGCGTGATTTTTTAATTCGCGCCAACCAGTTGGGCATCCTTTCGCGTCATTACGGCCCTGAAATTGCCTTGAAAGAATTGAACGCGCTCCTATTCCACTCAGAATACTTCTGCGGTCTGGATCTTGCTGGCGACGAAGCCCATTTCCCGGGAAGTCAGTTCGTTCCCCATTTCAAACGCGCCCGCGAGGCTGGTTGGCATATCACGGTACATGCCGGCGAAGCCGATGGTCCCTCGTCAGTATGGCAGGCGATCCGAGAACTGGGAGCCGAGCGCATCGGGCATGCCGTGCACGCCCCTGAAGATCCAGTGCTCATCGATTACCTGCGCGAACACAGGATTGGTATCGAGTGTAACCTGACCAGCAACGTGCAAACCAGCACGGTGAAGGATTACCCGTCTCACCCGCTCAAATTTTTTCTTGAGTCCGGCTTGCTGGCAACGATCAATACCGATGACCCGGGGATAAGCGCCATTGATCTGCAGTATGAATATAATGTTGCAGCTCCGCTGGCGGGGTTGACCCGTGAGCAGTGCTGGCAGACTCAAAAGAATGCTCTCGAAACTGCCTTTCTCAATGACATGGAGAAAACAGTCCTCCTGGAAAAGAAAAGTCATTGAAAGGTTCAAAAGAAACCTGCATGCTATAATCTAAAAATATTCCATTACAGGTGAGAAAATGCGATTTTTGATTACAGGGGCAGCAGGTTTCCTTGGCTCTGCGCTTTCCAATCGGTTGGCAGCGGAAGGGCACACCGTGCTCGGGTTGGATGACCTCTCAACAGGTGATCCCAAGGTGCTCAGTCCCGCGGTTCAGTTTACCCGCGGAGATGTAAATGACCGTCCGAAATTATGGACGCTGCTGCAGGGGGTTGATTGCGTTTACCATCTTGCCGCGCGTGTTATCGTACCTGAATCCATCCTGTATCCCCGCGAATACAACCAGGTGAATGTGGGGGGCACGGTTACTTTAATGGAGGCTACACGTGATGTAGGTGTCAGGCGCGTGGTGCTCATCTCGTCCGGCACAGTTTATGGCAACCAGGCAACTCAGCCAGTCTTGGAAACAGCCATTCCCAATCCCCGTTCACCATACGCGGTTTCAAAACTGGCAGCCGAGTATTACACGCGCACCATCGGTGCCTTGTGGGGCATCGAGACGGTCAGCCTGCGGGTATTCAATGCGTATGGTCCTGGGCAGCATCATCCCCCTGTGCATACCCCGGTTATCCCCAGCTTCCTCCGCCAGGCATGGGAAAACGGCACCATTGTCATTCACGGCAACGGGGAACAGACCCGGGATTATGTTTATGTCGATGATGTTGTCACCGCTATGGTCGCGGCGGCTACCGCTGCAGATGTGAACACGCTGACGATCAATGTGGGAAGCGGCACTGAGGTGAACATACGAGAACTGGCGCGCCTGGCTGTCGAGGTAACCGGCGGGCATCCTGAAGTTGTTTACAACCCCCGCAATGAAGGGGGGCTCAGCCGCCTGCGCGCTGACCTTACCCTGGCGCGTGAGAAATTGGGGTACGAACCAAAAACCAGCCTGATCGAGGGGTTGAAAACCACGCTGGAAAAAGAGATCATGCCTCCGCAGTTGTAATGAAAATAAGCGGTTGTTTTATTTTCGTAGGGGCGATTAATGAATCGCCTCTATTGGTTATTAATGCAGAAATGGATTGGGTATAATACAGCTATGTCCTGCCTGCCCCAACATTTTTATCAAAGAGAAGTATTGCAGGTGGCGCGGGAATTACTAGGCATGCGTTTGGTGCGAATGATCGGCAGGGAGCGGGTTTCCGGTATTATTGTTGAAACCGAGGCTTACCGCGGTGAAGAGGATCTCGCCTGCCATGCGCGGCATGGCAAAACTCCCAGGACTGAAGTGATGTACGGTGAAGCTGCCAGGGCTTACATCTATTTCACTTATGGTATGCACTGGCTGCTCAACGTTGTCACCGGCGATGTGGACTTTCCGGCCGCAGTTCTGCTGCGGTCCATCGTTCCGATGGAAGGTATATCGTTGATCGCACAAAACCGTACGGGAAAGGCTCAAAAAGACTGGTGCAATGGGCCGGCAAAAATATGCCAGGCACTTCAGATTACCGGCAGACTGAATGGCATCGACCTGACCACGGAGACCTCGGGGCTTTGGATCGAAAAAGACCATCCAATATTGGATTCCGACGTAACCATTACAAAACGCATTGGCATTGAGTCGGTTCCGGAACCGTGGAAGAGTATTCCCTGGCGTTTTGTGGCAAGCCTGAATGAGAAAAAATCGTGACCGATTCTGAGCTTAATTTTTATCGCAGCATGCTGCGCATTCGCCGTTTCGAAGAAACCATCCTCGAACAGTTCAAAAGCGGATTGTTTTCAGGAACCACGCATACTTCAATGGGGCAGGAAGCCAACGCGGTGGGGGTGATTTCCCAAACTCTGCCGGAAAATGTGATTGTCACCAATCACCGCTGCCATGGTCATTACCTGGCGTACGGTGGTGACATGCGTGCGCTCTTTGCCGAGTTGATGGGTCGCAGTACCGGCATTTGCGGCGGGCGCGGCGGGTCGCAGCATATCCATTGGCGCAATCTGTATTCCAACGGGGTGCAGGGAGGAATTGTTCCGATTGCTGCCGGCATGGCGCTGGCGGAAAAGCGAAAAGGGAAAGATGTTTCGGTGACTGTCTTCATTGGCGATGGCACATTTGGCGAGGGAGTGATTTATGAGGCGTTAAATATTGCCAGCCTGTGGCAGCTTCCTTTGCTGATCGTGGTGGAAAACAACCATATCGCTCAAACCACCCCGTCCCAGATAGCCATCGCTGGAAGTCTGAGTAAACGATTCGAAGCCTTTGGCATTCCGGCTGTTGAACTTGACACCAGCGATGTGCTTGAGATCTCAAATGAAGCAGCGCAGCTTTATGCGGAGATTCACGAGAATATTTCGCCGCGGGCATTAATTCTCAATACGGCGCGTTTTGGCCCTCATTCTAAAGGGGATGATACCCGCTCGGAGACAGAGGTCGCCCGGTTGAAACAGGAACGGGACCCGTTGATGATTTCGGAACAACGGCTGCCTGCCTCTGAAGTCCGCAACATTGTCAACCAGGTGGAGAAAGAGGTTCGCCTGGCTTTTGAAACGGCGTTGGCTGATCCCCCGGCCTTGTTTGCGAAGGGAGAGCCATGAGCCGCACCGTGCTGGAATCCCTCAATGCGGGGTTGTTGAAAGCCCTGGGGTCTTCACCTGATGTGCTGCTGCTTGGCGAGGATATCCTCGATCCATATGGTGGGGCTTTTAAAGTGACCCGCGGTTGTTCCACTCGATTTCCAAAGCAGGTGATCACCACTCCCATTTCCGAAGCAGGATTGGCAGGAGTGGCTGCAGGGCTGGCGCTGCGTGGATTGCGCCCCGTCCTTGAGGTCATGTTTGGCGATTTCATTACCCTGATGGCGGACCAATTGGTCAACCACATTTCCAAATTCCGCTGGATGTATAACGACTCCGTGAACCTTCCACTGGTGATCCGTACCCCCATGGGGGGTAGGCGCGGGTATGGTCCCACTCACTCGCAGACGCTGGAAAAACTCTTTATGGGGGTTCCAGGCTTGACCCTGGTTGCGCCCAATCATCTTTCCCTCAAGGGTTCAATGGAACCGGGAGAACAATTGGCGAGTTTGATCCTCGAAACTTCCGACCCGGTGTTATTCATTGAAAACAAGTTGCAGTACCTTTTGCCGATTTTAACTGAAACTGAGTTGGCAGACTTCACCCTGCGCGAGAATTTTGAGACGAATGATAAAAATAAGTTTTTCCCGGTTCGCTCTCTTGAGATTTCTGGCGCGCCAGCGCCAATTTGCACGTTGACTGCTTACGGGTATATGGGTGAGCTTTGTTTCCAGGCGGTGCAAGAACTCGCATTTAAGCATGAGATCTTCTGCCGGCTGGTTGTCCCGACCAGGTTGTCCCCATTCGGCACCTCGCTCCTTCAGGAGTCTGTCCGGGAGACTGGCAGCCTGGTGATCGTTGAAGAGGGTACAATGACCATGGGTTGGGGGGCTGAGGTGGCTGCCCGCATTGCTGAATCAGGGGCTTCGGGGTTGAAACACCTCTCGCGGGTTGCCGCGCGAAACTCTCCTGTCCCTGCTGCTCCGACCTTGGAAGAGGTAACCCTTCCGCAAGTCGAAACGATTATTAATACGGTGAGAAGAATGGCAGGTAAAAATGGATAAATTATCCGTCGTCCTGGTTCCCCTGGTCAATCCAAATGAGAATGAATCAATTCTCGCACAGGTATGTGTGAAGAATGGACAGCGAATTAAAAAGGGCGACCTGCTGGCAGTATTCGAAACAACCAAATCGACCCTTGAGTTGACCTCGGAACGGGACGGATTTATTTTAGGTTTATCCCTCATTGAGGGCGATAGTCTCACCACTGGGCAGCGCTTTTGTTTTATTGCTGATACACCGGATGAAAAATTACCTGAAGAGAAAACAACCCCCCTGGCTTTGGATCAAAAGAATGTAGATATTCCAGAAGGATTACGCATCACACAGCCCGCGCTTGCTTTAGCCCGGCTTCACAAAATCGATCTGGCGACACTCCCTGTGGGAACTCTCATCACAGAAGCCTTTATAAACAACAAGATGACACCACTTGAAATTAAGGCTGATCCCACCGCGTTGATCATTTATGGCGGCGGTGGTCATGCCAAGTCCCTGATCGATCTCATCCGTGCGGAGGGAAAATACAAGGTCGCCGGCATCCTGGATGATGGAGTTGCTGCTGGTGCCTTTGTGATGGGTGTTCCCGTGCTGGGGAATGGTGAATTACTGCCGGATTTGCGTCAAAAGGGAATTGATAAGGCGGTCAATGCGGTTGGCGGAATCGGGAGCATTACTCCAAGGTTGGTGGTGTACGAAAAATTGATGGCTGCCGGATTCAACTGCCCAACGGTGATTCACCCGCGTGCGTTTATTGAGCCTGGCGCCAAAGTCGGTGAAGGCGGGCAGATCTTTTTCAACGCCTACGTGGGAAGCGAGGTCGAAATTGGTTTCGGCTGCATCGTCAATACCGGAGCTATCCTGTCGCATGACTGCGTCTTAGGCGACTATGTGAATATCTCGCCAGGTGCTATCCTGGCGGGCGCGGTGACCGTAAAGGAACGGTCGCTCGTGGGCATGGGCGTGACCATCAATTTGCATGTTACCATCGGTGCGGGGGCTCGTGTTGGCAACAGCGCGGTTGTTAAAGCCGATGTTCCTGATAATACAGTGGTCCACGCAGGTTCTGTTTGGCCAGTCGAACGAGTTTGAAAGAAAGTGAACGTATGACCGCAAAAAAAATTGTTGCCCGTCCTCAAAACTCTAATGACCGCGTTGCCAGCGCGGCGAAAGACGTATTGCGTGGAAAAAGTAAAAAAGGGAAATTCGCCAGACTTTTACCTTTTCTCGGGCCAGCCTTCATTGCCAGTGTGGCTTACGTGGACCCCGGTAATTTTGCCACCAACATAGCCGGAGGCGCTGAATTCGGTCTGACCCTGTTATGGGTCATTGTCGCCAGCAACTTGATGGCTGTTCTCATCCAGTCACTCTCGGCAAAATTGGGTATCGCTACTGGCAGGAACCTGGCAGAAGTCTGCCGTGAACGTTTCCCGAAGTGGTTCGTTTATGTTTTATGGGTTCTGATGGAACTGGTAGCCATGGCGACCGACCTGGCGGAATTCCTCGGCGCAGCTATCGGATTCAACCTCCTTTTTGGCGTGCCGTTGTGGGTCGCGGGGATCCTGACCGGGATCACCACATTCATCATTCTTGGCCTGGAACGGAAAGGTTTCCGTCCATTGGAGGCAGTGATCAGTGCAATGGTGGGGGTGGTCGCGGTCAGTTATGTTATCGAAACCATCATTGTCAAACCCATCTGGGGTCAGGTAGCCTATCATGCCTTTGTTCCTCAGTTCCAGGGGTCTGAAAGTATTTTGCTCGCCACCGGTATCCTCGGCGCGACCGTTATGCCGCATGCGATTTTCCTGCATTCTGCGCTGACCCAAGGACGCATCGTGGTGAAAAAACCGGCATTGCTCAAACGGCTTTTCAAGTTTGAGTTGATCGATGTGTTCATCGCCATGGGTGTGGCGAGCCTGATCAATATGGCTATGCTCATCATGGCAGCGACCACCTTTCATAACCAGGGAATCACATCGGTAGGCAGCCTGGAAGTAGCATACAAAACTCTTGAACCGCTGATGGGCAAAGCGGCATCCTGGGTGTTCGGCATCTCGCTGCTCACTTCAGGTCTCTCATCAGCCTCCGTGGGAACCATGGCTGGTCAGGTGATCATGAAGGGATTTTTGCATTGGGAAATACCCGTCTGGGTCCGCCGGTTGGTGACGATGGTGCCTTCCATGATCATTGTTGCAATTGGTGTCGATCCCTCTCGAACGTTGGTGATCAGCCAGGTCTTGTTGAGTTTCGGGCTTCCCTTTGCCATCATTCCCCTGGTAGTTTTTACCCGCAATAAGAAACTCATGGGGGTATTGGTCAATAAACCACTTACAACGATACTGGCTTCGGTGGTGGCGGGTATAATCGTTCTCTTGAATATTTTCCTTTTGTACTCGACGCTTTTCAAAGGATAATCCATGTTCAAACACATTCTTCTTCCCCTGGACGGTTCTCAATTGGCAGAAGCTGCGATTCCTTTTGCAGTGAAATTGTGCCAGAAATTGAATTCCAAAATCACGCTGCTGCATGTCATCGAAAAAGAGGCTTCACCGGAAGTCCACGGACAACGCCATCTCACTACCGAAACTGAATCCTGTAACTATCTTGGCGAGGTAGCGGACAAATATTTTGGCGACTGCAAAGTCAATCGGCATGTTCACACCGAAGAAGTGTCCCGGGTTTCTGACAGTATTGTTGATCATTCTGGCGAGTTGAAGCCCGATCTGATTATCCTTACCGCGCATGGCGCCGGGGGGTTGCGGGATGTGATGGTTGGAAGTATTGCCCAGCAGGTGATCGCCGCCGGGAACGTGGCGGTTTTGCTCATCAAACCGGAAGAGAGAATAAATGGTGAGACGGGACTGTTTAACAAGATTCTCGTCCCATTGGATGGTGAACCGGACCACGAACAGTCTTTGGAAGTCGCTGCAAAATTAGCGAAATCATTGGGCTCAAGCGTCCATTTGGTTAGAGTCGTTCCCACGTTTTCAACTTTAACCAGGCAGCACGCCGCAGTTGGCACCTTGCTGCCCGGAACGACCAACGCCTACCTTGAGATCGCTGAAGAGGAAGCTTGTGATTATCTGCAAAAAAAATTGGATAAGTGGCGCAAAAATGGGATCGAATGTACCGCCGAAACCGAGCGGGGTGAAATCGCCGAAGAAGTGATTAACACCGCTTCAAGTTCGGGCAGCGATCTGATCGTGCTGGGAACGCATGGCAAAGCGGGACTGAGTGCGTTCTGGGCGGGAAGTGTTGCGCCAAAGATCGTCTCGAAAGCTAGGCTGCCGATATTATTGATCCCCGTCCGGAGGGAATGATGTTTAAAAAGACACCTGTAAATGATCCTACTCCTCAGTCTGTGGTTGAGAGAGTAACTTCCGTTTTAGGTCCTGGTATCAACTGGGCTGGCAACCTGGGTGGAAAGGGAGGTATCCGCATCGAGGGTACCTTCGAGGGAGAGATTTCCATCAAAGGACTGGTAGTGATCGGGGAGACCGGCCGGTTGAGCTGCCAGAATCTGCGGGCGAATAACGTGGTTGTGGCAGGTGCCGTTAAAGGCAACATTACCGCCGAAAAACTGGAGATCCGTTCAACCGGGCGCGTATGGGGGGATGTGGTTGTGGTGGCTTTCTCGACCGAAGAAGGGGCATTCCTGCGCGGACAGGTGCGCATGGAAGAAACCGTCGATCTGCATCTGGATGAAAAACCTGTTGATATTCCCGAAATTCCCCAAACGCCGGATGTACCACCGGTTGAAAAAAAGATCCGAAAAATAGCAAAAAGTGAGTAAATATATTGGATATTAAATTCTGGCTGGGTTATGCAAGTGAATGGCTTGGGGCATTGGCGGTGACCATGATCGCCGGTATCAGCCCGCTCCTGAAAAAAGTTCGTCAAATTGAATTTCGTTTTCCGCAGCGGGAAGGGACATTCGCGCTTTCTTTATTCGCGTTGATCTACCTGGTCGCCTTCCAGTATTTTTCAAATCCCGCATTGTCCTTTATCAGAAATGCAGCCTCGGCTTTTGTTGGCGGCGAGTTGGCTGAGCATATGCTGCTGGCGGTGATCTGCGCTATTCCGTTCCTGCTTGCTTTATTGCTGCGAGGGCAGCCGTTCAAAAGCATTGGCTGGGGTAAAGACAACCTGCGTGCTGGTGCTACGTTGGGAGTTATGTTGGCGGTTGTTACGCTCTTCCTGCGCGGCAAATTCACCCCTCTTTTATCTGGTGTATCCAGCGAGCAGGGAGGTTTACTGCTCGTTTGGCTGCTTTTGGCTGCAGCAGAAGAAACTGTTTTCAGGGGTTACATCCTGGGGCGCTTGAGCGCATTATTTGGTTCCACCTGGGGCTGGCTTGCCACCACTGCCCTTTTTGTCTTATGGCAGTTGCCGGGTCGGCTGTGGGTAAGCCCGTTTGCAGATTACTGGCATATCCTGGTGATTGCCGCCATCCAGGGGCTGCTCCTGGGGTGGATAATGCGTAAAAGCGGGCATGTGCTGGCGCCATTTCTCTTCAGAGCTGCTGCCGGCTGGCTGCTGTTGATCTAAGCTGCAGAGATAGAAATGCGTTTCTCACATTTATTTTCACAAACCTTACGAGAATTACCTGCGGAAGCTGAGACCGCCAGCCACCAGTTATTACTGCGTGCCGGGTACATCCGGCAGCTGGGGACTGGGATTTTCAGTTACCTGCCGCTCGCGCAGCGCAGCCTCGCAAGGATCATGGCTATCATGCGCGAGGAAATGAACGCCATAGGCGGTCAGGAAATTTGCATGCCTGTGGTTCATCCCGCGGATATCTGGAAAGAGACCGGCCGTTATTTTCAAATTGGCAATGAAATGGGCCGTTTTAAGGACAAGAACGATCACGACATGGTGCTGGCGATGACCCACGAGGAAGTGGTCTCTGACCTGGTACGCGGAATTATCAAGTCATACCGGCAGATGCCGGCTCTCGTGTATCACCTGCAGACGAAATGGCGTGATGATCCCCGCCCGCGCGCCGGGTTGATCAGGGTGCGCGAATTCACCATGCTGGACTCCTACAGCCTGGATGCAGATTGGGACGGTCTGGATACACAATACCAGGCGCACTATGACGCTTACTTCCGCATTTTCAAGCGCTGCGGCGTTCCTGCTGTCGCTGTGAAATCAGATACAGGTATGATGGGCGGCAAGATGGCGCATGAATACATGTACCTTTCTCCAATTGGCGAAGACAGTCTGTTATTCTGCGATGGCTGCGGGGCAGCCGCCAACCGCCAGGTTGCGAAAGCCCGCAAACCGGAACCGGAAAAAGAGATATGGCTGCCTTTGGAGAAGATTGCTACTCCGGGGACGTCCTCAATTGCCGAGCTGGCAGATTTTCTGCATGTCCCGACTTCAAGAACCGCCAAAGCCGTGTTTTTTGTAGCGCAGGTGACCGATGAATTCGGCACTACCAAAGAGCAGTTTGTGTTTGCGGTGGTACGGGGTGATTATGAAGTTAACGAAACCAAAGTCACTAACCTGTTGAAAGCCAAAGCACTTCGCGCCGCAACCGAAGAAGAGATCCGCAAGGTTGGTGCTGTCCCGGGCTTTGCCTCGCCGCTGGGGTTGAAAGGGGTGACCGTGATCGCGGATGAGTTGGTCGCTGCCTCACCGAACCTTGTGGCGGGCGCGAACGAAGAAGGCTATCACCTGGCGAATGTGAACTACGGCAGGGATTTTACCGCTACGATGGTGGCGGATATTACCTTAGTCAGTGCAGGAGATCTCTGTGAAAACTGCGGCGCGCCGCTGCGACTTGAGCGAGGGGTGGAGGTAGGGAATATCTTCAAGCTGGGCACGCGTTACAGTGATTCATTAGGCTGTAATTTCACCGACCAGAATGGGGATCTGCATCCGGTAATAATGGGTTCTTACGGCATTGGGGTGGGTCGGCTGCTCGCGTGCGCGGCGGAAGAGCACCACGATGAGAAAGGGCTGAAACTCCCGTTGAGTATTGCGCCTTACGCGGTGCATATTGTTGTGCTCCCCGGTAAACAAATTGATGTTCAACCCGTGGTTGCGCAGCTTGAGCAGGGTCTAAATCGGGAGGGGCTCGAACCGCTGGTAGATGACCGTGAAGAATCCGCCGGGGTCAAGTTTAATGATGCCGACCTGATCGGTTGTCCCCTGCGTGTTACCGTAAGCGAGCGTGCGTTGAAGACCGGCAGCCTGGAACTCAAAAAACGGGTTGGCGGAGACGCCTGGCTGATCCCACTTGAAACAGCTCTGGATGAGATTAGGCATACCCTGAAAGGATTAGCCGAACAAGAAAGAGTACAATAAACCCCATGACAAATTCTAAAAAACCAATCGTTCCTATGTCTTACCCGGATATCACGGATGCTGAGCGTCAGGCAGTGATGGAAGTACTCCACACGCCTAATTTAAGCATGGGACCGCAGATTGACGCCTTTGAAGCCAGCATTGCTTCTTACGTGGGGGCGAAACACGCCATTGCAGTAAGTTCAGGTACAGCGGGATTGCACCTTTGCGTCCGGGCTGCGGGGATCTCCCAAAATGACCTGGTCATCACCACACCCTTTTCGTTTGTCGCTTCAACCAATGTGTTGCTTTTTGAAAAAGCCATCCCGGTATTTGTGGATGTGGATGCGAAGACTGGAAATATTGACCCGCTGCTTGTTGAAAAGGCTATTACGGATATTGAAAAAGGCGGCAGGTTTGCGCGCCATTGGCTGCCGCGTACCGGTGCAAATAATCCCGGAAAATTGAAAGCTATCCTCGCGGTGGATGTGTTTGGGCAGCCTGCGGATTATGATGCCTTGAAGCAAATTGCGAAGAAACATAAATTAAAAATAATCGAAGACTCATGTGAATCGCTGGGCGCGGAATATAAGGGAACCCGCACCGGGTTATTTGGCGATTACGGTGTATTCGCTTTTTATCCGAACAAACAGATCACCACGGGGGAAGGCGGCATGATTGTCACCGATGATGATCGGACAGCCGATTTTATGCGCGCGTTGCGCAGCCAGGGACGTGCTCCCGGCGATACGTGGTTGCAGCACACCTATTTGGGTTACAACTACCGCCTGGATGACCTCAGCGCTGCCCTGGGGCGGGTGCAGATGGGGCGCATAGAAGAACTTCTGCAAAACCGCCAGCAGGTGGCAGATTGGTATGCTGAACGCCTGGCTGAAATTCCCGGTGTCGAAGCTCCAGCCCTGGTTCCGGAAACCACACGTGTATCCTGGTTTGTTTATGTGGTACGGTTCAATAAAGAATTCAACCGGGATGCAGTTGCCGCCAAATTGATCTCGGCAGGGATTCCGGTCCGTCCTTATTTCCTTCCCATCCATCTCCAGCCCTACCTTGTGGAGCAATTTGGATTTCGTACCGGTGATTACCCGGTCACTGAAGACCTTGGGAATCGCGGTCTGGCCCTGCCTTTTTCAGGTATGATGTCCGAAGAACAGGTTGACCTGGTATGCCGAACGCTGCGGGAATGCATGCTCTAGCATAAAGTCGATGAGCGAAAATCAGATTTTTCTCCCAAAGCGAAATCCAGGATTACCAATTCAAATTGCATTGGTATTGATTGTGCTGGGCGGTGCCGGGGTTTTGCTTTACTTTGTTTTTCAACAGTCCGGCGGGGTGAACCTGATTCTTCTGCTGACAGGTGCGCTTATCCTGTTGGCACTCGTGCCTTTCCTCGCTTATCGGGCTTATGCCCTCTTACATGCAAATTATGATCTTGAACGCAACGGACTGAAGATTCGCTGGGGATTGCGTACGCTTGATATTCCGCTTTCCGAAGTTGAATGGGTGCGTTCTGCTGACGACCTGCAAATTCCGCTGAAACTGCCATTATTTTCGTTACCCGGTGCAGTCCTGGGTGTAAGCCAGCATCCTGATCTGGGAGCGGTCGAATTTATTGCTTCTTCACCAGTGGACCTGGTGATCGTAGCCTGTATGGATCGGGTGGTTGCGCTTTCTCCGGATCAGGAACAGGAGTTCATCCAGAAGTTCAACAGGACCATTGAAATGGGTACGCTTTCTCCCATCCAGCCGCAATCCCTGGAACCAGCCGTCTTTCTGCGCAGCGTTTTTTCTGACAGGCTGGCGAGAGTGACAATCCCCACTGGGTTTGGATTGTGGTTCTTATTACTGATCCTGGTGAGCGTTATGATCCCTAACAGGTCGACTTTATCCTTGGGATATGATGCCGCCGGGTTGCCGCTTGAGCCAGTGGCTGCATCGCGTATGCTCATCCTGCCGGTGATTGGAATTTTTCTGTACACCATTTGTCTGATCGTCGGCGCATATTTTTATCGAAAAGAGGCAACTCGCCCTGTTTCACAAATGCTGTGGGTTGGGGGCATTCTCCCTTCAGTTCTGTTCCTGATTACCACGATATTTTTTATCAATTAAGGGATCATGGTAATTTATCCACTCCAACTAGTGCTGGGAATAGTACTTGCAGGGCTGGTGGCGTTTACCGCTTACCGGTTAAAACTTCTTTCACGTAATGGTTCACTGAGCGCATTTTTGCTTGGTTCGGTTGTCTTCGGGTTGGGGGGGCTGCGGTGGGCGATCATCCTGCTGGTATTCTTCCTGAGCTCAAGCGGATTATCCCGTTCATTTCGTGCGCGTAAAGCAAAAGCAGAGATAAATTACGCCAAGGGGTCAACCCGGGATGCAGGGCAGGTGCTGGCAAATGGGGGGCTGGCAGGGCTATTTGTTATTCTGCATTTCTTTTTTCCTCAAAGTTCATGGGTATGGATCGGGTTTTGTGCCGCATTTGCAGCTGCCAACGCGGATACCTGGGCAACAGAGATTGGTGGGCTTTCACGAAAGCCGCCGCGTTTGATCACAACCATGAAAACAGTGGAGCCCGGCACATCCGGCGCTGTTTCTTTGCTGGGGACACTTGCTTCGTTCTTAGGCGCGTTACTTGTAGGGTTAACCGGAGCGCTTGTGGATCCTTTTGCTTCAGCTCAACCTGTGCAGATTGTCCTCATCGTTATCACGATCGGAGGTGTGGCCGGCGGTCTGGTGGATTCATGGTTGGGAGCAACTTTGCAGGCGATCTATCGCTGTCAACAATGCCAAAAAGATACCGAAAAAACCCCACTCCACGGTTGCGGCGCTGAAACCATTCTAGTCCGGGGAATCAAATGGCTGAACAACGACATGGTAAATATCCTGTGTACTCTCTCCGGTACAGCCACAGCTTTGCTTTTCCTGTTTTTATCAGTTACGTAATATGGTTAAAAAACACCCACCGCTGGTGGTTTACTTTGCGCTTAGTTTCACCAGTTCCGCTCTTTATTCGCTCATTTTTACCGTTAACCTGCTTTATTACATTTTCATTGCCAAATTGGATCCATTGCAGCTGGTGCTCGTCGGCACCGCCCTCGAGGCATCGATCTTTTTCTTCGAAATTCCGACTGGCGTGGTCGCTGACAGTGTCAGTCGGCGTTTATCTGTGGTGATCGGGGTGTTTATCATCGGGATTGCATTCCTGGTCAATGGGAACTGGCCGGTTTTCTGGGTGATCATGGCCGCCCAGGTACTGTGGGCATTGCGGTACACTTTTACCAGCGGAGCCACTCAAGCCTGGATCAGCGATGAGATTGGCGAGGAAAACGCCGGTTTAGCCTTTATCCGCGGCGCCCGCTGGGATCAATGGGGGGGAATTGTTGGCACGACTGTAAGTGTTTTTATCGCCATCCTCTTCCTCAAAGCTCCCATCCTGATTGGCGGGGGACTTTTCATTGTTCTGGGTATTTACCTTACATTTTTCATGCCCGAAAATGGATACCAGCCGGTTGTCATTGAAAAAGGGAAATATTGGACCGAGTTTGCCAGGGCCTTTAAGAATGGGATTGGCGTGGTAAAAGTCCGGCCTGCGCTCATTGGCATCCTGGCTGCTGGTTTCTTTTTCGGCTTTTACAGTGAAGGGTATGACCGTTTGTGGCAGGCGTATATCCTGGAAAGATTTGTTATCCCTTCAGCGGGCTGGTTTTCACCAGCATACAGTAGCATTGAGATGGATGCAGTATTCTGGAATGCGTTATTAAAGATCGTGCTCATGGGCTTATCCGTCATCGCCACCAAAAGCATTGAAAAACGTTTGGATCGAACCAATATCCCCACCCTGGTACGGATTATGTTGTTCTTGAGTGTTGTGCTAATGATTTGTCTTTTGGGGTTTGCATTAACTGGAAACCTCATCCTCTCATTGATCTTTGTTCTTGTCATTGGGGTCAGCCGCGAAATGATTTATCCGGTTTACACCACCTGGGTAAATCATCGCATTCCTTCAAGTGTACGAGCCACCTTGTTGTCATTCAGCAGCCAGGTCGATGCTGTTGGGCAGACCATTGGAGGTCCGATCGTGGGTTTGGCGGCAAAAGTGGTGTCGATCATGGCAGGATTGCTGACTTCGGTGGGGATGCTGGCTCCGGTTTTACCCATCCTCTGGCGGCAAAGGGAAAACAAATCCGAAGACCTTTCAGGTGATTAACAAAAATGCAATTCCACACAAAAAACAAGGGGGGAGGCTGTATAATCTATGCAGGCGTAATCCATTAATTTGGCTATAATTACTAGTTAAGCGGTGGATAATACAATTTGATAGGAATGTAATTCGAGATGAAACACAAAGTATTAAATCTGCAATTACTTCGCAAGATCAAAGGTCAAAGCCTGGTTGAATTATCTTTGATTCTACTTCTCCTGCTTACCATGTTGACAGGTGCCGTTGAATTTGGCAACCTGCTCAATCAATACACAACCGTAGTCGATGCTGCCCGGGCTGGTGCACGCTTTGCAAGCAACGACGAACCGTTCGTCAGGGTTGTCTCACCATCTTGCCCGGTTCCCTTTTGTGTGTCAATGAACTTTTTTCATAACGTCGATGTCATCGTTGAAGGCGCTGAACTCGGTCGTGACCCGGCGCCTCCCGCGGTAGATCGCGATAAAGGGGCATTGTCACCTATCCGTTTACAGCCGGAAGAGGGGGATGATGTGGTTGTGTCCGTTTTCAGCATTCATAACGGCACGGTCACACGCTTCCCGGAAAGCGAAGGCGGCTGGAGTTATTATCGCTCACTCGGGCTTGGGTATTCCGGTCAGGTTTCGGAATTCACCAGTGCAGAAATGGAAGCCCGTTTGAATGGTTTAGCGCCGGATACCGGCATGGTTCTGGTTGAAATTTTTTATCATTATCACCAGATCCTGGGTTTTTGGAGGATGCTCGGTATTCCCGATCCCATCCTTGTTCATGCCTACGCAATCATGCCTGTTTCCGCGGCTGAACCGACACCAATTCCAATTCCTTAGGGAGTCTTATGATTAGGAAGGTACTTAATAAATCCACTTCGGCAAGAGAAAAAGGTCAAATCCTGATCCTGTTTGTCCTTCTTTTCATGGTCCTGATTGGCATCATTGGACTGGCTGTTGACCTGGGGGATATTTTCGTCGCTTATTCCAGGCTGGGCCGGGCAGTAGATGCGGCTGCGCTAGGTGCCACCGGTCAATTTCGGGAAGGGTACACCATCGATAATATTGTGCGCATGGCAGAGCAGTTCCTTGAATTAAATGGCATTACTGATGTGGTCAGCGTCCATATTGAAGCCTGCGAAAATGCTGATGTTCCCGGCGATCCGGAGTTATGCACCACCCCGCCAAGAAAAATTGTACGGGTCACTGTTACACAGAATGTTCAATTGTATTTTCTACCGATCCTCGGATATGACAACGTTCCCATCGTGGTCGACGCAATTTCGGAAGCGGCTTCAGTCGACCTGGTCTTGTTGATCGACACCTCCAGTTCAATGGCGCAAAATTTGTCCGGCGGTGAGGCTGACCCCAATGAATGCAACCTGGATGATCCGACCGGCGTGGATGGTTACCCGGGTGAGTGTCAACCCATGGAAGAAATTAAAATTGCCGCCAAAGTATTGGTTGACCACATGTTCCTTGGGTCGTCCACTGTTGCTGGTTATGATCGGGTTGCCATTGTTACTTATGACCGTTTCCCGAAGGTCCAGTTGGAATTAACAGACGATAAGGACCTGATTGATGCAACGCTTGAAAACCTGACCGTATACGCCGGAGAACGGGAATGCGAATTCCAGCCCGGTGATCTGGCAGCTGCTGCTCTGGCGCAGGAAGGTCCATGCCGTTCCTATAACACCGATGGGTCATATTGGGGATTGTGGTCTCCGGATATGGAATTGAGCGGGGATCCAAGGGGCTGGATGGTCACGAACAGCGGCGGTGGGCTAAAAGTGGCTGCCAATTTGCTCGGTGGTTTATACCCGGCTAATTTCCCGCGCACCACACCTCCCAGCCGGCAGGATGCTCTCTGGGTTGTCGTCTGGTTAACCGATGGGTTTACCAATGCTGGTTTTGTAAGTGATGGCGGTGAATATACCCAGACAATTGCAAATTCAGGATTGGAATATTGCCCGGATTACACCTGGGAGCCTATCAGCGGTTACACCAACATTCGATATTGCGTAGACCAGGATGCGCGCGACCCCGATGGACGACACAATAATCCGGTAGACCCCGATACTTATGATCCCGATGATTACGCGCGAGACCAGATTGATTTCCTGACCGGAACCTCCGGCGGACAGGGAGCACTGTTGTATACTATTGGCGAAGGGACTAAAATCACAGAGAGATCACAATACGAGATGGATAATAATTTTCCAGCTCCGGGAGAAGCTTTGTTACAGTATGCTGCGGATAAGGGCGGTGGTATCTATTACGCCGTGCCGGTTGCGGCGCAATTGGACAGGGTTTTTCTCGCCATTGCCAATAACATCGCGACCAGGTTGTCAAGATAGGTTCGGGAAGGTGACTTATGTTTAAAAATCAACGACCGCCATGGCTCTTGTTCCACAAGCCCCGAAAAAAAGGTCAAGGCCTTGTGGAATTCGCGTTAACCCTGCCGCTTTTCCTGGTGATAATTTTCCTCATTATTGATGCGTCATTATTACTATCAGCATGGTTAATGGTGCAGAATATTGCCCGCCGCGCGGTCCGTTATGCCGCAACCGGTCAGTATAATCCTGCTTATTGTGCCGAAGCAAACCTTCCTGCTAACGGCGGGGATGGCGGGGTGGATGGAGGCTGCGACGGACCGAACCGGAACGCTGAAATTGACTATGCCCGTTTGAATTCAATTTACGATGTGGCTTTCGGTTCTACCCTGGCACTTTTCGACGATCCCAGCATATTCCCGACTTTTTTGGGAGACATGAGTCATTTCACGGAAACAGGATTTCTTAAGGTCACCATTTGCTCCAGCCGTGATGCGAACCTGGATGATGTCCAGGATTATGTCTTTTACAACTCCAACATGGGCGGAAAGACGTTTAATGATTACTCACGTTGTCAACTTTTGAATGGCACTCTCGCGGAAGACGCTGGTGGTCCAAATGACCGCGTGGTTGTGTCAGTTGACTTCAACCACCCATTGTTGACCCCTTACATCAAGACGGAATGGAACCTGTATCACCTCGCAGCCTATCGCGAAGGCATCGTCGAACGATTCAGGGTCTCCCGCGAAATTAATGTACCACCATCAATTGCGCTGCCAACAGAGCCAGCCACGCCGACTTCAACCGCGAGTGCCACACCTACTGAAACTGCGACCTCAACCTCAACGAAGACTGCCACCCCCACTGAAACGGTGACTACTACGCCAACGAATAGCCCCACGCCAACCAAGACTGCTACACCGACCAAGACGACAACTTTGACGAGTACGATAACGAATACACCGTCTAAAACGCCGACACCTACGATCACATTGACACCCTCGATAACCCGCACGCCATCGAAAACCCGGACGCCGACGATCACCCGTACGCCGACCAAAACCAGGACGCCGACGAATACGCGAACGTTAACCCCGACCAGGACGCTGACGTTAACACCATCGAGAACCTTTACGCCATCCACCACGCCCACACGAACTCAAACCTTGACGCCATCGATTACGTTTACGCCAAGCATCACACCGACGCGCACGAATACTCCGACGCGGACATTGACGCCGACCAAAACGTATACAGCGAGTGTGACGCCAACCAGGACACAAACGCCCACAAGGACGCTAACCCTCACCTTTACACCCAGTAAAACGCCGACAAAGACGCTGACTGTGACTCCGACATTTACAGCTACTGTCACGTTGACGCCTTCAAAGACATCCACGCCCAGTCTTACCCCGTCGATCACCCTTACACCGTCGAAGACTGTCACAAAAACACCAACCAAAACTTATACACCAACGCAGACACCCACGTACTCTCCACCGACGGAGACTCGAACGCCAACGCCGACGAAGACATTCACGCCAAGGCCCACCGGCGGCGGTTAGCCCCGCACAATCAAAAAAACCACCCGCTTTTAAAAACGGGTGGTTTTTATATCAAATAGGATCTTTTAAAAATTTTAGATTATCAGGAAACTCAACAGAAAAGTTTTACTTTCGACCGTTTGATTGGTCGATACTTTCTACATCCAGCCGGTAACCCAGTCCGCGCACCGTCTTGATGTAACGGGGATGGCGGGGATTTTCTTCAATGGCTTGACGGAGCCAGCTCATATGCACATCAAGTGAGCGTGTATCCCCGGTATAGTCAGTTTCCCAGCCTTCCTTAAATAATGCTTCGCGATTGATAACTTCGTCCGGATGCTCCATCAATATTTTCAGGAGCGCCGTTAACCTTGGAGTAAGCTGGATCTGTCGGTCTTCCAGGATGACACGCCGTTGCTCGATATCCAATGTAAATGGACCGGCATGGAATCCGCCATTGTTCAGCACTGGCATCAGGTGTTTAACCCGATTAAGGAGCTTTTGCATGGTGAACGGGAGAACCAGGACGACATTGGCTCCATAGTGATCGTTGGGATCCGCGTGATTGTCGATCACCAGGATTACGGGCAGTGAAGCTTGTTTTTCACGCAGGGATTGGCAGATCCGTTTTCCACTGGTTCGCATTGATGAGGCGTCGACTATTACCAGGTCGGGAGTGATGTGGTCCAGTCTGTCGATTGCGCCCGAACCGCTTGAAACACTTTCAACCAGATAACCCTTTTTTGCCAACCCGGCTGCAAAGGATGGGTGATCTGTTCGCTTTCCTTCTACGAGTAGAACCCTGGGCTTCATCTTTAGTTAATCATACCCCTTTTTTGAAAATTCATTTTCCTCAAGCCCGAAAAACAACTTTTCATAATTTCTTCGTAAATGCTGTTTTGAAATTTCAGCCCAATGTTTGAAGATTTCCCCGAAGAGCTCGATGGGTTACAGTACTATTGTAAATATCAATTGTGGACTTATTATACACGAATCTTAAAAAACGCAAGGTATCTAGCGGGAATTCTTAAAAATTGTTAACTGGCATTGATTGTGTTTGCACTCCGTAAAACCTGCGTGTTAGAATAATAGGAAGGACTTTGTCCTCTGGAGTAAAAAATGACAGATCTCGTTGAAGTAGTGATTGACAGCATACGAATCAGCCTGACCAACCAGCAGCGAATTGTCCTGCTGCGTGAGGTGAATAAAGACCGATACCTGCCCATCTGGATCGGGCCCTACGAAGCGGAAGCCATCACGATTGCTTTGCAGGAGATTGAGATTGCCCGTCCACAAACCCACGACCTGTTATTGCGAGCCATCGAACAATTAAAGGGCAAACTCATGCATGTGGAAGTCGTTGCCCTTAAAGGGGATGTGTTTTACGGCAGCCTGGTGGTAAAGGCGAATGAGGAAATCCAGTTCATTGATTCGCGTCCCTCGGACTCTCTGGCGCTGGCTGTTCGAGCGCATGTGCCCATCCTGGTTTCGACCTCAGTGTTGGATCTCGCAGGTATAACCCCTGACCAGGACCTTCAATCACTCTCCGAAGAAGAACCGGGGGAGCCTGATGAGATCGGTGGAGAATCCCAAAAAAGGCTGAGCGTTTTTGAGGATTTCTTGCAAAAAGTTGACCAGGATAAAAAGGACGAACAAACACCCCCGGATAACGATACTCCTTCAACAAATGATAATTGAGTCATCCTGGAACCCGTGCATGCGAGAAAGTTGAGAGTGGTATGAGCGATCTAAATGCACCGCAAACAACAACCACAACAGAAATACAATCACAGCCTTACAGCCGTGAGGCAGAAGAAGCGGTGTTGGGATCGGTATTGATTGATCCTGAATCCTATTATGAGGTCGCTGAGATCCTGAAACCCGAGGACTTTTATATCATTCGCAATCAATGGATCTGGTCTTCATTTGTGCGGTTATTTGAAAAAAGAACCCCCATTGATATTCTCACGGTCAGCGAGGACCTTTCAAATCACAACCAGCTCACCGAGATCGGTGGTCAGGCATACCTGATCTCCCTGGTGAACCAGACGCCAACCTCCCTGCACGCCAAGACTTATTCACAAAGCGTAGAGCAAACGGCAATCCGGCGGCGCATGCTCGTGGCTGCCAATGAATTGGCCAAGCTTGCGTACGACCAGGCGAAAGAAGTTGACACGATCATAGAAAAAGCTGAGATGCAGGTTTTTGGTCTCAGTGAACGGCGCATCCGGCACGATCTGGAACCGATAGACAAAGTATTGGGTGATTATTACAGTCATGTAGACGAACTCTCACAACGAGATGAAGAGATCTTTGGAGTTCCCACCGGGCTTACAGATCTTGATAGGTTGCTGGGCGGGCTGCAAAAATCAGACCTGCTGATTGTTGCCGGGCGGCCGGGCTCAGGCAAGACCGGATTCCTTCTGTCAGTGGCCAAGAACGCGGCGCAAAAACATGGCAAACACGTGGCCATGTTCTCGCTTGAAATGTCCAATGAACAACTCGTGCAGCGCCTCATTGCCCAGGAAACCGCCATTGATACCCAGCGGTTGCGTACCGGCAAATTACAGGGCGAAGAGTGGGATACCTTCACCCGCGCGATCAGCACCATGGAAACCTCCCCCATCTGGCTGGATGACACCCCCGCCATCACTCCTCTCCAGCTTCGCACCAAGTGCCGCCGGTTATATATGGAAAAGGGACTGGACCTGATCATCGTGGACTACCTGCAATTAATGGGAAGTGACACGCGCTCAGAGAACCGCGTTCAAGAGGTGTCGTTGATCTCACGCAGCCTTAAGGTGCTGGCGCGTGAACTTGAAGTGCCGGTGCTGGCGGCAGCCCAATTGAACCGCGCCGTCGAACAGCGTACCGACAAAAAACCGCAACTATCTGATTTGCGTGAGTCGGGCAGCCTGGAGCAGGACTCCGATATCGTGATGTTCATTCACCGCCCGGATATGCTCGAAAAAGAATCCACCAACAAAAATGTTGCTGAATTGATCGTGGCGAAACACAGGAATGGTCCCACCCATGCCGGCATCAAACTTGTATTCATTGAAAACCTGGCAAAATTCGAGAATGCAGCCACTTTCACCGGTGAATTTGACCGGAAAAAAAATAATTAGTAGATGAAAGATTTCAAGGGTTTTTCTGGCAAAACAGGGAACATCCAGGTACCGCCGGAATTTTTTAACGAATTACTGCCGGCATTGAACGATCTGGATGAGATTCGGCTGGTTCTGATCCTCTTTTGGTATCTTCAGAGCAGGGACGAAAATACAGGGTATGTCCTTGTCGAGGATTTGCTGGCAGAACCGTTGGTGAAAAAGGTATTTGAAGCGGACAATGGTACATTTGAAATGCGTCTGAAAAAAGCGCTTGGCACGGCAGTGAGTGATCAGCTCGTGCTGTTGGGCAAAAAGGAAAATCGTGAATTCCTGTTCATAAATTCACCGCGGGGAGCTGCCTTGCTTAAGGGACTCCAGTCCGGTGAGTGGCAGCCAGATACAGACCTGATGAGTACACTCCCACTGCCTGAAAATCGCCCGAATATTTTTACCCTTTACGAGCAAAATATCGGCCTGATCACCCCTCTAATGGCGGAGACTTTAGCCGAAGCTGAAAAAACATATCCTCCGGATTGGATAGAGGAAGCGGTGAAAATTGCCGTGGAGCGGAATGCCCGTAACTGGCGTTTCATTGACGCAATATTAAGATCGTGGAAAGAGAAAGGTCGAAATGAAAAAGATCAACGGTCCGCTGCGGAAAGTCGCAAACGGGATAGCGAAGGAGAATTCAGTGACTTCATCCGGCACTAAAAGAATCGAAAAGGACTCATCCGTTTGCCCATATTGCGGGGGGGTAGGATGGCTGCGACGCGACCTGCCGGTTAACCACCCGGATTTTGGACAACTTGTCCGCTGCGTATGCAAGGAGAATGAGATTAACCAGGATGTGCAGCAGCGGCTTTACAGCGAAAGTAACCTTGAGAATTTCAAACACATGACTTTTAACGCTTTTTCGGTCCAGGGCAGGCTTGGGTTGGGAGACGAACAGATCCACTCGCTGCAGTATGCCCTCAGCCAGGCGCAAAAATTCGCTGCCAGCCCGCGCGGTTGGCTGGTGCTGATGGGAACCTATGGCTGCGGAAAAACGCACTTGGCCGCTGCCGTTGCCAATGCCTGCGTGGAATTCGGGATGACCACCTTGTTCCTCACGGTTCCCGACTTGATGGACTGGCTGCGCAATTCTTTCGATGCCAGTGATACCAACTTTGAGCAACGATTTGAGGAGATCCGCAATGTCGGGCTGCTGGTGCTGGATGACCTGGGGGCGCAGAATACAACCAAGTGGGCCAATGAGAAACTCTACCAGATCATCGATTACCGCTATGTGCGCAAACTCCCCCTGGTGGTGACCACCAACCTCACCCTGGAGGACCTGGATGACCGCATCCGTTCGCGGTTGCAGGATCCTGACCTTTGCACACGGGTGCGCATCTCCGCGCCGGATTACCGTGCGCCCATCAAGGACAGCAAAGATCCACTTGTGTATCAATTGCAATTGCTGGGTGACCGTTCCTTTGGGAATTTCAGCCTGAGAGAACCCGAGCACCTGGAACCCGAGATCCAATCCAACCTGGAAAATGTCTTCAGGGCAGCTCAGGAATATGGAGAAAATCCACGCGGCTGGCTGGTACTCACAGGCAATTATGGCTGCGGGAAGACCCACCTTGCAGCCGCCATTGGCAATTACCGCAAGGGGATGGGCGACGAGCCTATTTTTGTGGTGGTTCCTGACCTGTTGGACCACTTGCGTGCCACCTTCAGTCCCTCCAGCAACATCTCTTACGACAGCATGTTCAACCGGGTAAAGTCAGCCCCCGTCCTCATTTTGGATGACCTGGGTACTCAAAGCGCCACTCCCTGGGCGAGGGAGAAACTTTACCAGATTTTTAATGAAAGGTATAACGCCAAGCTGCCGACGATCATCACCATGTCTACTAACCTGGCTGATCTTGACGCGCGTATCCGCAGCCGCATGCTGGATACCCGAATATGTGCCATCTATGAGATCCTTGCACCTTCCTACCGCGGGGGAAATACCCAGGGAGTGAAGGGTAAAAAACCACGGTCGAGGATCTAAAAAAAAGATTTCCCCGGTCTTTAGGGGGAATCGTTCTAAATATTAATCCAGTTTAAACAGGATTCACTTCAGAAGTGCAATGCGGGCAGCGGGTTGCTTTTTTGCTGATTGGCGTTTGGCAGTAAGGACAGTCACGTGTGGTCACTTCAGCCGGGGCTTCTTCTTTTTTGGATAGTTTCGCCAATCCTCTGACAAGCAGGAAAATTACCAGCGCGATGATAAGGAAGTCGATAATATTATTGATGAATAATCCATAGTTCAAGGTTGGCGCACCCGCAGCCTGGGCCTCTGCCAGGCTGGCAAACTCCTGCCCATTAAGACTTACGTAAAGGTTGGAAAAATCCACTTTGCCAAGCAGTAACCCCAGCGGTGGCATGAGAATGTCGGTGACAAAAGAGGAAACGATCTTACCGAAAGCGGCACCGATGATTACACCGACTGCAAGATCCATTACGTTACCTCGCATAACAAAAGCTTTAAAATCCTTGAGCATATGTCCTCCTGTATTTTGATATCTTTAATGTACAAGACAAATAGGGCATAGTCAACTCTTGGCATGATAGAATTATCCGCGTGATTTCCCGACTCAAATCTTTTTTTGGTTCTTTCTCGCGCCAGTTCTGGCTTGTCTCAGGGGTAATGATGCTGGCGTGGACTTTTCACAGCCTGGTTTGGCCATTTCTCACCCTCTATGCCAGCGAAAAACTTCACCAACCGCTGACTACAATAACCATTCTTCTGACCATCAATTCACTCGTAGGGTTGGCAACCACATTCATCGGAGGCGCAATTGCCGACCGTTTTGGACGCAAATGGGTGATGGTATTCTCATTTGTTGTTGCCGGGATTTCCTGGTACCTCTTTCGCCTGGCAGATGTCCTTCCCGTATTCGCACTCTTGATGGCTTTAAGCGGCGCAGTCACTCCGCTTTATCGTCTGGCTGCAGATGCGATGGTCACAGACGTGGTCCCGCCGGAAGAACGTATTGATGCGTATTCGATCCTGCGGCTGGGAAACAACCTGGGAGTGGCGCTTGGGCCTTCCATTGGTGGTTTTTTGGCTGCCGCTTCCTACCAGATCTCGTTTGCAGCCGCCGGGTTCGGCATGCTCCTCTGTGCGGGATTGACCCTGTTGTTCTCAGTGGAGACCATGCCAAAAGCGCTGCCTCAGACTGCGACCATTTTGAGAAGCGACAAGGGGTATTCAAGTGCTTTAAAAGACCGGCAATTACTGGGGTTCCTGGTGGCGATGACCTTCAACCGCATGGCATCCGCAACTTTATGGATGCTGCTGGCTGTACACGCCAAAACCAATTATGGCATCGCTGAGGATGTTTTTGGTTTCATTCCCACTACCAATGCGCTGATGGTGATATTTTTCCAGTTGCTCGTTACCCGCGTTGTAAAAAATCGGCCTCCTGCCGCCGTTATGACAGTTGGAGCCTTGTTTTACGGGGTTGCCGTGATGGGTGTGGGGTTCGGGCGCGGTTTTTGGGCTTTCTGGGTGTGTATGGTTATCGCTACCATTGGCGAGATGATCCTGCTTCCAACCAGTACGAATTATGTCTCGAGCCTTGCGCCTGAGGATAAACGGGCGCGGTATATGAGCTTGTTTACGGTCACGTGGAGCATCGGCACTGCGCTTGGTCCCTTGATTGGCGGGATCCTGAATGACTGGATCTCTCCATCAGCTACATGGATAGGAACCGGGTTGTTGGGTTTTGTTGGGGCGGGGTTATTCATGCTCTTCAGCCACCGGCAAAAAAATACCGCCTATTGCGAATAGCCGAATATTTTTGTAT
>CAZAAJ010000029.1:0-29584 GCA_964483135.1 uncultured Anaerolinea sp.
TCTCGCTGGTACGCCTTATTTACCCTCTTTCATCTCACCTGCCTGAGTAGTTACGTTCTTATGAAATTTACACCCTGCTCTTCTGTATTTCCCATAAAATCCTTTCAAACAACTTAGCATTTTACTTTTTAGATAATCACACTCAATACTTGATTGTAATTATTTTCAATTATCCCATTTCCATGGAATTTAAATTAGTGGAACTGTTTACCGACTATATTGAATACGCGGTTTGTGACATCGATCTAGCGAGCGAGCTGTTTGTTATAGCAAACTCGGAAAACGACCAACTTTTAAACTGTTTTCATTATCACTATTTATCCTATACCTCCTTTTCCCATTTCATATATCTCCTCAAATCCCGCAACCACACCCGGGCAACGGCGTCGACTGTGTCTGAAAGGGCGATAAGGCTCATCTGCCTGAAACCCAGCCCTTTACCAGCGGGCAGCTGCAGGGCAGCGCGGTCAAGGCGGGCGGGGTCAAAGCCGGCGGGCAGCCAGGTGTACGCCAGCAGGTAGGAGTACTGGCTGACGGCAAGCATGTATTCACGCACGTTGTCATTGCCCTGACCGTAGGTGATCTGGAACTCGCGCGCGGCGAGTTCGTCCTCGACGCTTTTGAGGACCGAGGCGGGGTAATCCGGGTGGTCGCGCAGGGCGGGGAAGCCCTTCTCGTTGTAGAGAAAGCGCTGGTGGTAGCGGTCGATGCCGTAAAAGCGCACGACCTCCTCCTCCCAGACCTGCTCCACGGCGGCATGCAGGTCAAAGCTGCCGAGGCCGCCGGGGCGGGAGTCACAGTGCATGGGCATGTGGGCATCCGCGATGTAGTGGCTGAGCATGAAGAGCATGAGGGCGGCGTGGTTGGCGGTGGGGGTGAGGGGCGAGCCTTTGGGTTCACGCTCCATGATGCGCAGGTTATCGATGACGGCGTGGGAGAGGGCTTCACAGCGCTCGGGTAGGTTGCACTGGGGATCCACGGTAAAGGCGCGGTTGTGAAGCAGCGAGGTGAGCCCGGAGCGGTAGAGGAGGGATTTGGACGGGAGGACGCGGAAATTGAAATGAGCGGGCGAACCGCCGTTCGCCCCAACGGGTTCAATTTTTAAGATGTGGCTGGTGGAGTTGTCCTTGATAATCTCATCAGGGTACCAGGCGCCGCGGATGACGCCGTCCTTGAAGGACTGGAACCACTCGATGAGGTAATCAGCGAATTTTCGATTATCGTCTGACAATTTGGCGTTCTGTAGACGTTCAATGGCTTTAAAAGCGATCCAGGCATGTGTGTACTTTTTCATTTTGCCCCTCCTGCAGGCAAACCGAAACGGGGAACGCAAGGCGCGCTCCCGGATACCGATAAGATTCACATGTAATAAATCGTTGTTTTTTGTGAGGCGCCCTCTATCAATGGGTGCCTCACGGCAGGTCATCCGCTGGGGGGTGACCCGATACCCGTTAATCAGGGCAACGTTAAAAGTATATACCAAAAATCAAAAAACGAGAATCGAGAGTCGTAATCCGAAAAAAGTAATCTGTAATTAGGGATCAGGGATTAGTAATCAGGGATTAGGGATCAGGGATCAGGAATCGGGGCGAATTGTTTTTCCTTTGTGCCTTTGTGAGAGGAAGTACAAGATCGCCACGCTCCCTTCGGTCGCTCGCGATGACGTCAATAGTCGGTTTTTCTCTGTGACTCTGTGTCCTCGCGGGTTTTGCACCCCGAGCGGTGTCTGCAAAGGGGCTGTGTGAGGAAGTACGAGATCGCCCTTTACAGGGTGCAAAAACTGCGACCACGCCCCTCAAAATACGAGGGGCTCGCGATGACAGGTGACAAAATGGAAACCCTGGTCGAAGAACATGACCAGGGTACGTCGCTTTTTATCTAAAATTATTAGGAAAAGCTCCTAGCACTCGCTATACCCACAGCTATAGCACTTGCGGCAGCCTTCTTCATTAATAACCGCGGCGACGCCGCACTCAGGGCAGAGGTCGCCGATCGCCTGCTTCGCAGGGCTGGGAGCTGAGAATTGAGAATCGATATTCGTCAAATTCATTTGCGCCTTTTCCTGCGCGGTGTTATCCAGATCGTTGATGAGCATCGGCTGCGAGCCGGTTTCTAATGCCTGGGCTTTGCCGAGGCGGATGGCGCGCTCATCCAGGTATTCCTGCAGCACCTGGGCGACGCCATCAGGCAGGGAGCGCACGCGGTTGGGTCCAAACCCGAGCGAACGCCCGCCGCCGATGCCTCCCAGCTGGCGCTGCACATCGGTGAGGCGCTGGGTGGGCTCGATGGGCGAGGAGAGGCGCAGCACGTACGAGATGAGGCGCCCGATGGCTTCACTGACGGCGGCGGTATCGGAGCCGGCTTTGGCGGTGTTAATGAAAATCTCGAAGGGCTGGGTGGCGCCGTTCTCATTGATGGTGATGAAGGCTTTGCCGAGAGGTGTCTCGATGGAGAAGGTTTGACCGAGCAGGGCGCGCGGGCGGGGCTTCTTGGTCTCCTGCCAGATCTTGATCTGCTCGCCGTTGTCGGCATCCTCGCCGGTTTTGCGCGAAGCGGTGCCGTGGGTCTCGAGGACGACCTGGTCACGAGAGCCGGTGACGTAGACAGTGATGCCCTTGCAGTTGAGTTCCCAGGCACTCACGTACGCGCTGGCGACATCCTCAACGGTAGCGTTCTCGGGGAAGTTGATGGTCTTGGAGAGGGAGTTATCCACGAAAGCCTGCAGGGCAGCCTGGGTGCGCACGTGCTCCTCGGCGGAGATATCCGCGCTGACGACGAAGACCTCTTTCACGCTGGCGGGGAGGTTCTCGATGCCCTGGCAGGAGCCGTCCTGCATGGTTTTGTCGATGATATCCTGGCGGTCCATTTCGGAGACGCCGGCTTCGATGAGTGCCTGCTCGAACATGGGGCTGGTGTAGGTGAGCTTGAGGTCCTTGCCGTTGTCGTTGACGTGGCGGATGTAAGCGAGGGCGAAGACCGGCTCGCAGCCGTAGCCTTCACAGCCGGCGACGGTGGCGATGGTGCCGGTGGGGGCAACGGTCGTCTGGGCGGCGTTGCGGATGCCGTAGCGCTTGATGCCTTCCACAATGGTAGTCCAATCGAGGTTGGGGCGGTTCCAGTACTGCTGGTTCTCGAAGGGCGAGACGGGCGGCTGCCAGAGGAGATGGTTTGGGTCGTAGATGCTGCCGCTGATGGCAGGGAAAGCCCCGCGCTCGCGGGCGAGCTCGATGCTGGTCTGCATGGCGGTGTAGCGCACGAACTCCATCACCTGGGCGCCGAAATCCTCACCGGCGGGGGAGCCGTATCGCACGCCGACGTGGTACATCAGGTCAGCGATGCCCATGATGCCCAGCCCGATACGGCGGGCACGCAGGGCGGCTTCCTTCAGCTGTGGCACCGCCGGCACGTATACGTTGGCGTCAACCACGTCATCCAAAAAGCGGGTGGCAAGGCGGGTATTCTCGCGCAGTTTCTCCCAGTTGACGGTATGGTCGGGTCCGAGATGCTGCGCCAGGTTGATCGAACCGAGGCAGCAATTCTCGTAGGGTCCGAGCCACTGCTCGCCGCAGGGATTGGTGGCTTCGAGCTGGTAGAGGTGGGGCACCGGGTTGCCGCGGTTGGCGGCATCCAGGAAGAGCAGACCGGGCTCACCATTATGGTGCGCCTGCTTGACAATCTTCTCGAACAGGTCGCGGGCGCGCACGGTGCGGTAGACGCGGAAGGGAATACCCTGGGCTTCTGCCTGCTCGAAGGTGCCCTTGAAGCCCTTGGAGCGGGGGTCAAGGAGGTCAGGGAAGCGCAAGGGCCACTCGCGGTCTTCGGCAATGGCGGTCATGAACGCGTCGGTGATGCCGACGGAGATATTGAAGTTGGTGATCTGGTTCTCGTTGGTCTTGCAGGTGATGAAATCCTCAATATCCGGATGGTCCACGCGCAGTACAGCCATGTTGGCGCCGCGGCGCGTGCCGCCCTGGGCGACCTCACCGAAGGCGTTGTCGTAGACGCGCAGGAAACCGACCGGACCGGTGGCTTCGCCGGCGGAAGTCTTGACGATGCTGCCCTTGGGGCGCAGGCGGGAGAACGAGAAGCCGTTGCCGCCGCCGGTCTGCTGGATGAGCGCGGCGTCTCGCAAAGTTTGGAAAATGCCGGAGGAATCACGGCCCATGTCGTCATCGATGGGGAGGACGAAACAGGCGGCGAGCTGCCCGAGCGGGGTGCCCGCGCCGGTGAAGGTGGGGGAGTTGGGGAAAAAGGCTTTGGAGGTGAGAAGGACATAATACTTGCGCGCCAGGGAGGTAAGGTCGGTGGACCATTTTTCTTCCACCTGGGCAATATGGTAAGCCACACGCCAGAACATCTCCTCCACGGTTTCAGCAGGCTGCCCATCCGTGCCGCGCCGGACGTAGCGTTTGATGAGCACCTGGCGGGCATTGTCCGTCAGGTCGACTTTGGGCAGGTCTTTGGGCATACCGGATAAATCCAATAATGACCGTTGAGATGTGTGTGCGTATGTATCCATCGGTTGTAAAACTCCTAACCTTCTAATAGTCTGTCGATCTCTTTGCGGATGGAAACCAGGTCACTGAGTTGAAGATAAACAATTGCATAGCGGATGTACGCGATATGGTCGAGCTGCTTGAGCCCTTCGATCACCATGTCCCCGACGATGCGGGAGGAGACTTCCTCGCGGCCCATTTTTTGCAGTTTCGTCTCGATCTCGCTGACGAGGTGGTTGATCTCAGCAGCGGAAACGGGGCGCTTGGTGCAGGAGAGGCGGATGCCCTGGAGGAGTTTTTCGCGGTCAAATTCTTCGCGGGTGCCGGACTTCTTGACGATGAGGGGGGTGGCCAGGATGGGACGCTCATAGGTGGAAAAGCGCTGACCGCACTTTTCACATTCACGGCGGCGCCGGACCCCGCCGCGGTTATCGTGGGTGGTATCGAGTACCTTAGAACTTTCATCCTGACAATACGGGCAACGCAACTATCCCTCCTGAAGTGTTCCATTTAGTTTAGATATAGCAGGCACTTTTGAAAAACAACCCCCATATATGGGGGATACCGAGATTGATAACCGTATATCTACGCCCATTATTCTAGCACAAAATTTCCCCTTCTTCAATCATTCAAGGAAAAAGTTAATATTAAAGAATGCACGAAAAAAAGGGAAAGTAAGGAATAGCCAAGACTTCAAAGGTTGCTAAAAATGATTTATTAATTGAGTGTTTAATAGGAATTAACTTATTAAATATGAAATTAACCCTAATACCAGCTTATTCCGGGTTGGAAAATAAAATAGTTAAGAAACTTAAAAATCGCTATTGATGAAAATTTTCAGTCAAAGAAATAGCTAAGGTGAAGTGTTTCTTTAAGGATAGGTTTGGGCGCAGTTGATATAGCTATCATTTCCGGGTCCACCAATGCACACATCAGCTCCATTGCCACCGCGGAGGGTATCATCCCCAGCGCCGCCAAGGATGCAATCCGCGCCGCCCTGACCCCTGATGGTTTCGTCATCCGCTGTTCCCAGGATCAATTCACTGGCACCTGTCGCATTGCAGTTTTTCGAACCTGTACAATAATAAATACTGGTTAATGTCAGACCGGCACACTGGGAGGGAATAGTCTCATTTACACCGGTGGTTCGGGTGGGAGCTCCCAACCTGGAGGAATTAACGGTATTAGCTGCGCTGTAAGCGGATGTACTGAGATAAATGATCATCGCGACGAACGCCGTCGCTGTCACTATCAGTAGAATTTTTGCCAGTTTTATCCTTGGGAACATTTCATCCTGCCTATAGATGACTCGCGTGTTTAATGAAATCATCCATTTGAACGACTGAAGAAGGCGGGCAGATGCCATTGCCCTGACCGCAGCTGAAAGACAGGGATCGGACAAGGTTGACCTCAGCCCTGGTTTCCAGCCCATCGGCACATACCAATATTCCACGGTTGGTGCAATCCTCAACCAATTTACGGATGGAATCGAGGTCGCGGGATTGGGTTAACCCTGCCAGGATGGTTCGGTCAAGTTTTAGCTTATCGATGGGCAAATCTTCGAGCAATTTTAAGTTGATCTCATCCTTGTCATTTTCCAGGGCGGTTAAGAATCCGGCATGATGAAGCGCAGCCAGTTTCATTTTTACCGAAGGATTCAAGGCTGACTTTTGGGTGACTTCCACCTGGCATGATTTGGGATCCAATCCGTTTAACGCCAATTGAACTTTCAAGGATTCAATCGAAAGCGCAACCATCTCGGTTTCCGAGAGATTTATTGAGAAGAAAATATCCCGATACTTCTGCTGCCAGGCTTTTGCCTGGGCAAGGATCAATGACCGGGTGTATTCGCCAATTGGAAGAATATCACCGGTTATTTCAGCCTCCCGGATAAAATTATCCGCTGCGAGTAAACCGGTTTGCGGGTGGTTCCATCGAAGCAGGGCTTCAATCCCTTCAATTTTCTTGTCACGAAGCGAAATCATCGGCTGGTAATAGACTGTGAATTCACCCTTGGTCAATGCCTGCTGCAAAATCGAGGGTGCTGCCATTGAAATGAGAGGAGGCGCCTGAACTTCCCCTTCTTTGGGTAAACTGCACACATAAGTCATCCCATTGGCTTCGACGAAGTAACTATGCTGACCGTCAACCTCATGATGAAAGATCACGGTACCCTGCTTTTCAGCGATCTTCGCAAGGTCATCGATTTCAGTGAGGTTAACTGAAGTGCGCGGATTTACCTGAGGCGGGTTTTCAACATTGATCAGTGCGCCGCCGTATTTCAATTTAACCATTAACCCTTTGTCTTTTTTCGAGGCTTTCGAAATCTGGTCGAATATCAACCAAAGACCGACCAATGAGAGGATCAAGGTAAGGGAAGAGATGATTCTTGTTGCCACCACATCCAAGTTGAGTGATAACAGCTTGATTTTATTGCGTACACTTTGCTGGGTGGTTTGAACGCCTTCCTTTGATTGATCCAAGGGATTCGTTTCAGCGGTCTCGCGCAGGATAAAGGCGCGGGTCGCATCCATTTGAAATGGAAGTTCGGAATTGAAAGATGCCAGGAACTGGTTACCGTGGATTTCCCCGGTTTGAAGAACATTAGGTTCGATCGAAATATTGTAGGTATAAGAAGTGGAACCTGTTTGTTCTTCCATCTTGCTAATGGCAGCCTTAAACTGGCAAAAATCAACTTTGACAAGGCTGGAGAAGGAGTCCCCGGAAAATGACTGTTCCGACTCAAGAGGGAAACTCCGTTTCCACCCGCTGACTGGCTCTGAGACCACGGCTTCCAGTCTGTGCGTGCCGGATAATCCTGTAAAATCCAAACCGGAAAACTGGTAAGTCGCAAGAAGATTGATCTGGCAGGTTAAATTTGTGAAGACAGGATCCCCGGCTGCCAATGCCTGCGAGTCGTAAACCCCTACTGGCGCCGGGGCGTCATATTCGTATTTGATGGATTGCGTGTATGGATATTCAGGGTTTGTGATCCTGGTAACCGGTTTTGCAAAACTGACCAGGAACATAATCAGGGAGGCTAATGCGATGACGCCAAGGACGAGAAATCCAAGTTCAACCTGGAGGTTCAAGGATGAAGGTTTTTTAGCGGGCTGACTTGAAAACGAACCGCTACCCGCGGCACTCGATGCCTGGACAGGAAAATCCCTGATCGTCGAAGATCGGTTTTCAGTGCTCTCCAAGGGGGGATACGGGGTTGATCCCTTTTTCTTTTTCTTTTTAAACAATTCAAATCCCATGATCGAACCTCCGAAAATTCCGGCAAAGAGGGTAGCATTGAGCGGTTGTTTTAACCAGGCGAAGGTTTTGCCCGCGCCAGGGAAAAAAAGCCATTCTTTTCCTACAATTTCGCTTGCGGAGGGCGTGTAAGAATCCACCCAGCCATTGTTGTCTCCCTGCATGATGTAATGGAGGGAGTTACCACTTATGATACGATGAAAAACGATCCTGTTGATATCCGAGTTTCGATAAGCCACTGCATCGCCGACGTGATATTCATCGCTTTTCCGAACAACGATCAGGTCGTTTTGATGGACGCGTGGTTCCATGCTGTTACCTGTAATGATGATGTAATCGACCTGACCGCCGAGTTTCATTGGCGCAAACAGGAGCCAGATCGAGAGTGATGCGACGAGCAAGACACTCGAAAGGAAAGTTAAACTCCAGCGGGATTTGATTATCATTATTAGGGATTTTACTGCAATCCAGACCATCTACTGGAGTCGAGTCTCATCGTTCCAATAAGATGGCCTGGGATCATTTCAGAATGACAATATAAGCGCAGTAAAGTGATTTCTGTGATTAGTTGGATGCAACAACCTGCAAGCTGGTGGCGGTGGAAACTGAGGTACCGGCTACAGAGCAAGTCCAGGTGGGTGATGCAAATGAGCAGGCTGAGCTCCAGGAACCAAGGGGTCCCACTTTGGCGTGCACGGTTGCAGCAGCTGTATCCAGTTGGAAGGTCACTGAATCAATGTTAGACGGATTGGTTGCATTCAAAACGTAATGAATATTGCTGACTTCATAACCGGTTATGGTTCCAGTGCCATCACCCGCTTTGGTGGCGGGGACGGTATTTGTAGCAGCCAGTGCAAAGGTAAAGCCGGAAAGGGCAAGAACAAGAACAACAAGCATCAGAATTTTCAAACTCTTTTTATACAACATTTTTTTAATCTCCTTTTCTTTTCCAGAATATTACCTTAACTACTTAATTTCTGCCGTAAAAATTACCTAAAAAAAACTTTACAATCACCTAACAAGGAGAGATCATTTTTTATAAAAAGAACTGGCGGTGACCAGCCGCCAGTTCAATAGCATAAAGAACCTGCCATGGAGTAGCAAGCCCCTGGTACTTAAGGAGGAAGATACTCAATGCAATGCGTCAATATTATTGCTCTTCGCGACTATCCAGGTAGGTACGCAGGAAGGTCGGGATATTCAAACGGTTGGTATCGATGGTGGCAGGTTCAAAAGTGATGCCGGGTTCCCTGGCTGCACCAACCGAGACGGATTGTTGAAATATTGGTTGCTGTGACATGCCGGTTGATTCAACTTTGGTGGTGGGGGCGGTGATCACTTTTTGAACGCCGGGGCGGTCGAAACCGGTGGCGATGACCGTAATGCGTAACTCCTCGCCAAGGTTTTCATCGATGACGGCACCGAAGATCATGTTGACGTCAGGATGCGCGGTTTCCTTGATGATTGCGGCTGCCTGGTTGACCTCATAAAGGGTCAGGCTGGGACCACCAGTGATGTTGAAGAGGATTCCGCGGGCACCGTTGATGGTTACATCGAGCAGCTGGTTGGAGATCGCCTGCTCGGCAGCTTTCTTGGCACGATCTTCTCCGTTAGCGCGGCCAACTGCCATCAGCGCAGCGCCGCCTTCGGACATCACCGCTTTTACATCGGCGAAGTCCAAGTTGACGAGACCGGGGACAGTGATGACCTCGGAGATTCCCTGCATGCCCTGGCGTAAAACATCATCCGCGGCTTTGAATGAATCCTGGAGGGTTGCCCGCTTATCGGAAATCTGCAGCAAGCGGTCATTGGGGATGACGATCAGCGTATCGGTATGTTCTTTGAGGCGTGCGATGCCCTGTTCAGCAGCCTGGAGGCGTTTTTGACCTTCAAAAGAGAAGGGGCGGGTGACAACGCCGATGGTGAGAGCACCGACTTCACGGGCAATCTGCGCAACGATGGGCGCAGCGCCAGTGCCAGTGCCTCCGCCCATGCCGGCGGTGACGAATACCATGTCGCTGCCCTTGAGGGCTTCATATAATTCCTCAGAAGACTCTTCGGCGGATTTGCGCCCGATCTCCGGGTTACCACCAGCGCCTAAGCCCTTGGTGGTCTGGTCGCCGATACGTACTTTTGTGGCGGACTTTGCATTTAGTAAAGCCTGGGCGTCAGTGTTCACGGTGATGAATTCGATCCCCTGAACACCTTCGTCAATCATACGGTTTACCGCATTGCAGCCGCCTCCACCGACGCCGATCACTTTGATGCGGGCGAAGGACTCGGGCAGTTGTGCGGTTTCGGATTCCGCCTGGCGGTTCCGATTCGCATTGTGGTTCTGTGCATTTCTGTTGGTCTCCATTGTACTTTCCTCCATTTTGTGGTCGATATTATCCAGGAAACGCTTCCTGGTTATTTACGGCAGCATTCTCTTGCTAAAATCTTTCAAAAACGCTTTCACCTCATCCCACTTGGGGGTGCGGACACCCGGGAAGGGTGAGCGTGTTTTTGATGTTGTGCCAGATGTTGCATTGACCAGTTCAGCCCACTTCAAGAGACCTACGCTGGTTGAAAACGCCGGGCTTTGCAACTGATCCACCAATCCCAGCAGGTTCTCGGGCTTGGCAATGCGGACGGGCATATTGAGCACATGGCTGGCGAGCGGGCGGATTCCTGCCATGAGGCTGGACCCGCCAGTGAGAACCATACCGGCAGGGAGCAGGCTGTTCAACCCGGAGCGATGGATCTCCTGCAGACAAAGTTGGAAGATCTCAGCCACGCGGGCTTCGATGATGTGGGCGAGATCCCGGCGGCTGACCTGAACGGGTGAATCCTCGCCGAAGGCGCGCAGAGTGAAGAAATCCTCTTCACTAACTTCACTCATGATCGAATAACCGTATTGTTTCTTCACCTGTTCGGCCTGGTCAGGGTTGATGCGCATGCCGATAGCAATATCCTGGGTGATGTGATTACCGCCGACCGGAAGAACCATAGTGTGCCATACATCGCCATTGACATAAATGCCGAGGTTGGTGGTGCCACCGCCGATATCACAGACACAGACGCCCATATCGCGTTCTGTTTTATTCAGGACTACTTCACCGGCAGCGAGCGGGTTGAGCACGAACTGCGAGACATCCACACCTGCAGCCTGAACACACTGGCGCAAGTTTTCCATGGTGGCTGCGGCAGCGGTGATAATATGGGCTTCGACTTCGAGCCTGTAACCGGAAAAGCCGATCGGAGATTGAATACCTTCCTGTCCGTCGACTGAAAAACCACGCTGAATTACATGAACGATTTCGCGGTTGTGGGGGATGGCAACCGCCTGGGCGCCATCGAGCGCGCGCCAGACGTCATCCTGGCTGATGATGCCGCCAGAAATGGCGACGACCCCGCGGGAATTTATCCCGGAAACCTGCGAGCCAGCAAGGCTGACAATAGCTGAGGTGATCTCCAAACCGGAGGTACGCTCTGCTTTTTCAATGGATCGGGCTATCGATTGTGATGCGGCAGCCAGGTCAACGACCGCACCGGATTTGATCCCCTGGGAGGGTTCAATGCCTACGCCGAGAATGCGTTGATCGCTTTCGCCTTCAAGGCGCGCCACCAGAGTGCATATCTTGGTGCTTCCAACATCAATTCCGACAACAATTGGATCGCTCATATGATCCTCTTACTCCGTCCGATAATATGGTGCATCAGCATATTCAACGCTGATCGTAGTGGGTGTTATGCCAAGTGATGCGAGGCGATCAACAATTGCCTGGTATTCGGACTGTTTGAACGCCATATTTTCCAATGTCGAGCCAAAGTAAACTGTCCAGCCGCGTGAATCCTTCCATCCCATGCCGGAAACGGAGTCATAGACCAACGCTGACCCTTCAGGCATCTGGGTGCTGAAATCGATAGCTGCCTTGATCACGACTGGATCCATGTGTTTGAGCGCTTCCTCTGGAGTCAATTTCTTTTCAGCACGGTCCAAGGCGATATTCAGATAATTCAATGGATCTGTAGGGATGGGGGTTGAACGTGTGAGCGGCATGGCATCATTGGAATATATGTAAAGGATAGATCCGGAATCACCGCGGGGAGGGAAGACGACACCTTCCGCATCCACCCATAATGAGGAATCGCCCGAAGTCCAGGATAGGATAGGCTGGCGTTCAGTGACGGTGATCTTCAGGGAAGAAGGCAGCGCTGTGCGTAAGCTTTGAATGGTCAATTCTGGGAATGCGAAGGATAAAGATTCGACAAGATCGTTGCGGTTGACCATGAAGATAGAGCTGACATGTTTTTGAATGACCGGGGCAAGATCTTCAGGCGTCAGCCGCTTTAACCCATCGATGCTGATCGAATTGACCTGGAAAACGGTTAGATTGGTGAACAACAACGCTACAGCGATGAAGACCACTGAAAGGATGCCCGAAACCCACTGCCAATTGAAATGAAAAGTGGGAAGGGTAAACATGCGCGTCTCAACACCATTCGAGGCAACCTTGTACTGCACCCGGCGCGGAGAAACCGCGGTTTGGGGAATGGACCGTGTCCCGGTCGAAAACTTAGAAACCGGTACCGATTGGTGGTGAACCGGTTGGGAGGTGGGACGATGGGCCGGCTGCCAGACGTTTGACTTTACAGGACTGGTTTTGGTGGGGCTAACGGTATTGGATTTGATTTCAGGTAATTTAACCTGGCGGGTCGGTCGAGACCGCCGCTGCCTGACCAATTCGGACCGGGAGTTGGTTTTAGGTAAACTCATGCTCCCCTCCGGAAGGTGTGTACTGTATTATCACGATCTGATTTTCTTTGAAGGGCAAGAGCGACCAATTTAACCACCAGCTCATCATAGGGAATGCCGATTGCCTGGAGAAGTTTTGGATACATGCTGATTTTCGTAAACCCAGGAATGGTATTGATCTCGCTGAGGTAGATCTCATGAGAATCTCGGTCCATGAGGAAATCCACCCGAGCCATGCCAGCACCATCAATGACTTTGAAAGCTTTTCTTGCCAGGGTTTTTAAGGTTTCGGTTTCAGATCCAGACACATTGGCAGGAATGATCAATTCAGAATCGTCATTGTAATATTTCGCTTCATAGGTGTAAAAATCGTCAGAAGGACGTACTTCACCCGGAACCGAGACGATCACATCCTCATTACCGAGGACACTGACTTCAATCTCGCGGGCGTTGATTCCCTGTTCGACCAGTACGCGGCGGTCAAAAAGGGAGGCTTCGAGTAATCCTTCATAAACATCCGAGCGCGTTCTGCATTTGGTGATGCCTACGGAAGACCCGAGATTAGCAGGTTTTATGAATACAGGATAGGGGAGGTGTTTTTCGATCTTTGAAATTACCTCTTCCATTGAAGAAAGGATCTCAGACCGGTTTACCAGAATGGAATCGACAACTGGAATCTGGTTAGCCCGCATCACATCCTTAAAAAGGTTTTTATCCATACCCACTGCTGATGCGAGCACTCCGCATCCCACGTAAGCTACATCGGCGAGTTCAAACAAGCCCTGGAGGGTGCCATCTTCGCCGAAAGTGCCGTGAGTGACCGGAAAGAAAACATCTACCGGGGGCAGGGGCTGGATGAGATCCCCTTTACGAATGATTAATGAACGGTTATGAGGTTCCGGCAGCAGGGCAATCGGAGTAAGTCCATTGTGATGATTGGCTTCGAACGCATCGAGGACGTTGGTTCCGGTGAACCAAAGACCCTCACGGGTAATGCCAATCTCGGTGATCTCATACTGGTCATTGCTCAACACAGACCGCACTGAACGAGCACTCATGAGTGAGACTTCATGTTCACCAGAGCGACCACCAAAAACAAGTGCCAGAGACTTCTTCGATGTCATTTAGATACCTGCCAGTTGCCGAGTAATTCGATCTCAAGGTCCAGATTGACACCAAATTTCTCCGCGACGGATTTTCGGATCAACTGAATCAACTGGTAATAATCTTCAGCTTTACCGGTTCCATCGTTGACCAGGAAGTTGGCATGCACCGGGCTGACCTGTACACCACCGATCCTGGTTCCTTTTAATCCAGCAGCCTCAATCAAACGACCTGCGTGGTCGCCAACCGGGTTCTTAAATGTGGAACCGGTGCTGGCGCCACCCGGTTGTGAAGCTTTCCGTTTGGCGATATTCGCGTCAATTATTGCATTGATCTCGTTTTTATTCCCTTTCCGGACTTTCAAGTCCGCAGCCAGGACTACCGCGTTTCCTGGATCACGCTTGAGAACACTCGAGCGATAGGAATAACCCATCTCCTCTGCGGAGAGAGTCTTATATCCAAATACCTGGTGCAGGATGTATGCCGTTTTTAACGATTGGCTCATGTCACTTCCAAAGGCACCGGCATTCCCGTAAGTTGCTCCTCCAAGCGATCCGGGGAGGGCACAAGCCCATTCGAGCCCAGCGAGAGAATGCTGCGCTGCAAACCGCGAGACAGCCGTGAAGGCGGCACCGGATTCAGCATGAACTACCAATTCGCTGCCGGCATCCGTGACCTCAATTTTGCTGCAGCGGTTATGCAGGACCACTTTATCGATCCCATTGCTGCTGACAAGAATATTGGCACCACCACCCAGAACCATGAAGGGAATCTCATTTTGCCAGCACCACTGGATATCTGATTGGAAGATGCTTAATACGGATTCCTTAACAAAGAACTCAGCCATTCCGCCAACCCTGGAGGTGGTATGGTTTGATAAGCTGACATTGGTTTGCAGCCGATCCTGGAAATGGGAGAGAATTTGCTGACGGTTCACAGACAAGAATCCTTTAGAGTTCTTTCACATGGTCGATCAGCCGGGATAATAATTCCTGCTTTTCGAGTTCCGGTAAAGAGCGAAAATCCGGTTGCTGGTAATAACGTTGTGGTTTCACCTGGATGCGGGGAAAATCGCTGAAAAAGCGGGAACTATCCCCATCCACACCATTGGTTGAATAGTTGTACTTTCGAGGGTCTGCCATTTAGTTGCTCCTTTTTTTCAAATCGTTGATCACATCTGTGCAAATCTGGTTTGCATCGCCGGCGGATAAAACAATTACAACGTCGCCAGGTTTGATTTCCGTTGCAAGAAACGCACTAATATCTCCAAGATCAGGGATGAAAAGGCACCTGGTGTAATCTACCGCTTGCGCGATTTGGCTGGCAGAATATTTTTCCGGTTTTTCTCTCGAGGCAAATATCTCAGAAATGATGACCAGGTCAGCATTCTGAAATGACTGTATGAATTCAGCTGCAAGCGCCCTGGTGCGGGAGTAGGTGTGAGGCTGCCAGACGGCGATGATGCGGTGGCCGGGGAAGCGAACGCGCGCAGCTGCAAGGGTAGCCTGGATCTTCGCCGGATGATGCGCATAGTCATCAATTACAGTGACCCCATTCACTTCACCAATAATCTCAAAACGCCGCCCGGTGCCAGTGAAATGGCTGAGGGCATCAGCTATCTTCGCTTGAGCAAATCCCATCTGGTGCAGAACGGCAAACACTCCAAGAGTGTTGAGAACGTTATGTTCACCCGGGACTTTCAAATCAAGGGTGGTTAAGACCTTGTTCTTGAATACAACATCAGATGAAAAACAACCATTTTCGTTCACACGGAGGTTGATAGCACAATAATCTGCCTGTGGGTTCAAGCCATAGGTCAGCCCCACATGGTCAAGGGGAGTAGATTTAAAGAGGTGCAGGCGGGTAGAATCAGCGTAATTTGCAGCAATGATGCCGCCTGGTTCAAGCCTGGCGACGAACTGACGGAAGACAGTCTCATATTCCTCAATGGTTGGGAAGCAATCTGGATGGTCATAACCAATATTGGTCAGGAGGATGACATCCGGCTGCAGCCCAAGGAACATGCGGTCATATTCATCGGCTTCGATGACAAAATACTTGCCAGTTCCAGCATGGGCATTGTTGTGCAGATCATTGCTCACTCCTCCAAGAATGTAGGAAGGATCTGTCCCTAGGATTTTCAGAGCCCAAGCCATCATAGCTGAGGTGGTGGTCTTGCCATGCGAACCTGCCACGGCGATACCAATGTCCTCTTTCATCAGACTGCCAAGGAAATCGGAGCGCTTCAGGACAGGAATTCCTTTTTCCAACGCAGCGACGACCTCGACATTATCATCAGCGATAGCGGAGGAACGCACCACCAGGTCAGCTCCTGAAATATTCTGTGCGGAATGTCCTTCGAAGACCATTGCACCAGCGGACCTCAGGTCAAGCGCCAGCGAAGAGAGTGCGCGGTCTGATCCACTGACCGTGTAACCCTTTTCGAGAAGTACGCGGGCGATGGAAGAAATGCCTGAACCGCCGATTCCGATCAAATGCACGTGTGTCATCAGATAAACACCACCAGAACGATGACAAAACAAACTGCCACTACCACATAGATGGCGGGGGTAGTCATCAACCATGAGGGGGGCAGAAACTGTACCCAGTTGAGTGATGCAAGCCCGTTTGCGGTAGTCGCATCAGGTGCAGTTACAAAACTAAATGGATATTCGGCTGTGTGCAGGAAATACCAGATGCTGCCAATCACCAGGAATCCATTTACCATCCCTAAAAAGCCGCCCAGCAAAGTATCCTGCAACACATTGCGGATGAACTTTCCCGTATCTGCAAGCCGGGGGATCTTGGGGGTTTCATAACCAAAGAACACCAGCCCTGCCAGGATGGCTGAACGGATCCAGAAGACAGTGGCGGGTGTTGCGGTTTTGATGGTCTCCTTAAAGAAAGTGATATAGTTCTCGAAAACGGTGAGCGAAAACATTGCCAGAATGATACTGAAAGTAACCAAAACTTCTTTCGCCCAACCGCGCATCGATCCGATAATGCCAAATAAAACGATAAAAATGATCAGCAGGACATGAAGGCTTATCATTTGGTGCCTCCTCCCGGGGTGGACCCCAGGTCACAAACCAGATCGGCCAATTGGGCAGAAGCCTGGGGTGTGGCTAAGCCGGACATCGCCTGGCTCAAAAAGGACATTTTCGACGGATCTGAGAATAACTGCCTTACTGTTGGTACAAGGGTTTTTTCAAGCTCGGCATTGGTAATGACAATTGCCGCACCATATTTCACAAGGTGGTCAGCATTCACTTTTTGATAACGCCAGGCAAATGGGTAAGGGACGAGAATTGCAGGCAGCCCCATCATTGGGAGCTCTCCTAGTATTGAAGCGCCGGCTCGTGAAATCGCCAGGTCAGCTGCGGAGAAGGCTGCGTTAATTTCGTCATGAAGATAAGCGTAGGGATGATAATTCTGTCCAAGGTTTGCAGGCAGATTTGTTTTTAGGTCCTGGCAAATCTGCCAATCGGCGTCTCCAGTAAGATGAAGCACCTGGAAATCACGTAAGAGATCCGTGAGATTTGGAAGGACAGCCTGGTTCAATAAATGGGCACCTTTACTGCCGCCAATCACCAGAAGAACTGGTAAACCAGGAACTAAATTAAATTGTTTTCGAGCATCTTCCTTGTTCAATTTATAGAAGTTATTCCGTGTGGGGTAGCCAGTGACCACCAATTTTTTTTCATCGCGGAAAAATACTTTGGATTCTTCTGTCGTTAATGCGATCCTGTCCGAGAAAAAAGCCAAGGCTTTTAGCGCCAGTCCAGGTTCTACGTCAGGCACATATAACAGGCTGTTCCACCGGATGCCTGCCAGAGCCATGGGTACAGCCACAAAACCACCGGTAAAGAGTAGCACATCCGGTTGAAAATCACGCAGTATTCGCTTCGAGGCGGCAATGCCTTTGATCAATTTGACTACATTCCCGGGCAATTTTGTCATTCCAACGCCATGAACACCGGCGGCGGGTACAGCCTTGAAGGGAATACCTTTCGAGGCGACGAGGTCGGCTTCCATGCCGCCTTCACCGCCAACCCACAGAACTTCGCTGGCGCGATTACCGATGGCTTGAAGGATCGACAGGGCGGGATACACTCCGCCGCCTGTCCCCCCTGCGCAAATTAACAACCGCATGAGAGGTACTCCTTTCTGAAGCCGCTGATTCCAACTTCGAATTTCGGGCTATGCCCATCAGGATGCCAATTGCAGCAAAGGTAGTAACCAGGCTTGAACCACCTGAGCTGATCAGGGGCAAGGCGTTACCTGCAAATGGGAGCAGGTTAACCAAAACCCCGGTGTTGATCACTGCTTCAAGGGTGATCCAAAGGGTGATACCACTGGCAAGCCATTTTCCCAGATCATCCTTGGCACGATTGGCAATCGTCAAACCGCGCCAAAGGAAAGCAGCGTATAGGAAGAGGATGGCAAAAGCGCCGAGCAACCCGGTCTCTTCGGCGATGACTGCAAAAATTGAGTCAGTTGGTGCAACCGGCAAGCCAATAAACTTGGTGGTTGACCGCCCGATACCAACCCCGAACAAACCTCCATTAATGATGGCTTCGAGAGACCATTTGACATGGTCAGACGCCTGCTCAGGATTCTGCAAACCGCTCCAATAATCCTTTAAACGAGTGGAGGCGTTGTTATTTATAAGAACTACAAGGATGCCAAGGATTGCAGTGACTACGACGACCAGCAAGATTTGGCGAAGTTTTCCGCCAGCGAGATAGAAAAGGATGCCACCCAATACGATTACGGTTGCAGCGGCTGAAACATCCGGCTGGGCTAGGATCATCCCGGCGGTGAAACCAACAATTGCCATAAGAGGCACAAGACCCAAAGACCAGTGGTTCATGGTTTCTTTTTTGCTGTACAGCCAGAAGCTCAGATAGACAATGATCATTAACTTGGCAAGTTCAGAAGGTTGAATCGAGCCAGCAAATAGACCACGTTTGGCGCCAAACTGAGTTGCCTGACCAAACAACAGCACACCAAAAAGGAGGGCAATGGTCGCAAGCATGGCTGGCACAACCCACTTGTTGAATTTGTGGTAATCGTAGAATGTCAGGAAGACTGCCACTCCGATCCCGAGGATGCCATATCCAAACTGCTTGAGAACGGTCGTGTATTCCGAGTTCCCCTGCTGGCGGGCAAATTGCCAGCTTGCAGAATAGACCATTAATAGACCGATAATGAAGAGCGTAAGGACTACCAGCAAAAGCGGGAAATCAAAACTCTCGCGAAGAGTCAGTTTACGCGGTCGGCTATGTACGGTGGGAGTATTTAAATTTGTGGTCATTGAAGTCCATTCACCCAGTTCTTAAAATAATTTCCGCGTTCTTCGAAATCCTTGAATGCGTCGTAACTGGTACACCCTGGTGAAAGGAGGACAACATCTCCACTCACAGCGATTTCCGATGCTGTTTTCATGGCTTCCAATAAAGATCCTGCATCCTTCACGGATTTTAGGGTTTCACCATTACCAGGCGTTCCCAAGGTTGCACCGATCATTCCTGCTGCTTCACCGAAAAGAATTACATGGGAAACACGCTGGTGTACCCTGGAAGCGAGAGCTTCCCATGGGAGGTGTTTATCACGACCGCCAAGGAGGAGCACAATCGGCTCTGAAAAGGATTCAAGCGCAGCCAGTGTACCCTGAGGGGTTGTTGCTTTTGAGTCATTTACCCAGGTCACCCCGTGCCATTCCCTCACAATTTCCAGGCGATGTTCAACACCTGCAAAACCAATAATGCCTGAGCGCATTGATTGAACTGGAAAACCCGCAGCGGAACTGATTGCAACTGCTGCGAGAACGTTCATCAAATTGTGCCGACCACGTAAGGTAATCTCGTTTAATTCAAGAACCTTTGTGACGACCCCATTCTGTCTCAGATAAACTGAACCATTTTCAATATATGAGCCGTTTTTGTCGCCTGAGATCGGTCGCATTCCAAATGTGATCAGGGAGGATTTAGTCAAAACTCGAAGAGCCCATGAACCACTGTCTTCCCGGTTTACAACGACCATATCGGTTTCATGCTGATATTTGAGGATATTTGATTTGGCTGTTGTATAGGCCTCCATGGTTCCGTGGCGGTCCAGGTGATTAGGGGTTATGTTGAGGACAGCAGCTATGTGAGGGCTAATTGTCATTTGATCAAGCTGGAAGCTTGAAAGCTCCAGAATTACCAGATCATCTTTTTGAATTTCATCCAGATATTCCACCAGGGGCAGGCCAATATTTCCGCCTATCCACACTTTGTTAGGAGTTACCACAGAATCCTGGGCGATACGACCCACCAAAGTTGTGGTGGTGGTTTTTCCAGCTGAGCCGGTGATACCAATGACAGGTGCTTTCACTTCTTCCATGAAAATTTGTGAATCATTGGTGAGGGTAATTCTCGATTCTAAAGCCTTTTTTACGATAGGGAGATCCAGGGGGATGCCGCCTGATATGCACACAATTTCAGTTCCATCCAGTAATGAAAGCGGATGGTCTCCGAAGACAAGCTCAATTCCGAGCTCAACCAGACCATCGATTTCACTGCCAAGCTGGTCGGCGGTGCGCCTGTCATTGAGGGTAACGACTGCTTTTTTGGCGGCAAGGTAACGTGCCAGGGCCAGACCCTGACGGGCGGCTCCCAAAATCAACACTCTCTTACCCTGCCATTTATTGGTCATTTATGCCATCGCAATCGCTATACTAAACATTCCGAATAAAAGGCTGATCAACCAGAATCGCTGAACAACCTGTGTCTCACTCCAACCAATCAATTCAAAATGGTGATGAAGGGGAGCCATCTTGAAAAGGCGTTTTCCCTTGGTGTATTTAAAATAACTAACCTGTAAGACGTCGCTGGCAACATTGCTAAGAGGAATCACTGCCACGAGAGGGAGGAGAAGCCATTGCCCGGTCATCAAAGCAACGACGCCCAGCACGGCTCCCAGTGATAATGATCCAAGATCACCCATGAAGAGTATCGCCGGGTGAACATTGAACCAGAGGAAACCAAACAAAGCGCCTACAATGGTGAAGCAAAAACGACCTACGAACAAGTTTCCTTGCATCAATGCGATGCTTCCATAGGCAGCAAAGGCGGTAACACATATAAGGCCGGCAAGACCGTCTAAACCGTCAGTCAGGTTAACTGCATTGGACATGAGAACGATGATGAAGGTTGCGATGGGGATGTACCAGAGACCAAGATTTATGGCAGCTTCTGTTCCGGGCAAATATAATTGCGGGACGAAGAGCACATTCTTGAGAACATAGGCTGTGACCACTGCCAGGATGACCTGGATGAGAAACTTGGTGCGGGCTTTCATGCCCAGTCCTTTGCGAGGACCGCGGATTCCTTCCCAGTCATCGATGGCGCCCAGGAGACCAAAGGCGAACATTACAGCGAGCGGAAGCAGGACCGATTGGCCCATTACATTAATCCCAAGCAGGTCTACCGCATTCAGAAGGATTGTTACCGCTGCAACTGGAATGATGATCATCAATCCACCCATGGTGGGAGTACCCATCTTGGTAATATGGCTGTCGGGTCCTTCAACACGGATCATTTTTCCGAGCCGGAAGTGTTTAAGGATGCGAATTAGCGGACTTCCCCAAATAACAGCGAGAATAAACGCCATTCCGCTTAAGGCGATTGCCAGCGAGGATTCTTTCATTCTTCCACCTCAAGTGCCTGAACAATATGGTCCATCCGTAACCCATGGGAGCCCTTTATCAAAACTACATCTCCCTTTTTAAGGGTAGAACGTAGTATCTCTTCAACCTGACCGGGTTCGTCGAATGAACTTATGAGTCGCTTATCCATTCCTGCTTCATTTGCGTAGTGCGCAATGGTTTTAGCGAGATCTCCCAGGGTGATCAATTGATCAGCCACCTGCGCAGCGCGAATACCAACTTTTTCGTGACCTTCGCGTTCATATTCACCCAACTCGAACATCCCACCCAAGACTGCGATTTTCCGCCCGGGCAACTCAGAGAGTAAATTAAGCGCAGCCAGCGTTGATTCCGGCGAGGCATTGTAAGTGTCATCGAGCAGAAGCGCTCCTTCTTTGGTCCTGGCTGCCACAAGCCTGAGCTGACCGCTGGCGTGCTGCAAGGCATTGATCGCCTCTTCGATGGGCATCTCTTCAACCAATGCTGCGGCAATTGCGCGCAAAATGGTGTGGGCACTATGCTGTCCGATGAGAGGGGCGTGAGAAATATATGTTTCTCCGAGATAATGAAGATGGAAATGTATACCCTTCAATCCATCGCTCTCGATGTGATCCGCCCAAAGGTCAGCAGATGAATTAAGACCATAGAAGAAAACCCGTGCTTTAGTCACTTTTTGCATGGCAGCAACCAGGGGATCATCCAGGTTAAGGATGGCGGTACCCATGGGCGCAGGTGGAAGGGCTTTAACCAATTCGCTTTTACCTTTGGCAATCGTTTCCTGTGTGCCAGCCCGTTCAGCGTGAACAGTGCCAATGTTGGTTAGAATGCCAACCTGTGGAAGAGCAATTTCACATAATTGGGCAATTTCACCCGGGTAATAGAAGCCCATCTCCACAATCACTTTTTGGTATCCCGGACCAAGGCGAAGCATGGTCAGGGGCAGACCGATCTCGTTGTTCAGGTTTCCCTGGTTTTTTAAGGTACGGAAGCGGCTTGAAAGGATCTCAGCCACCAGCTCTTTAGTGGTGGATTTGCCAACGCTGCCGGTGATGCCGATCACTCGGGGGTTGAACTTTCGGCGCCAGAAAGAAGCCAATTTGACCAAAGAATCCTGGGATTTTTTGACCCTGACCGCGAAAGGTATTGCGGGGATCCCTGTTTCCGGAGTGAATGGTTTGGTGAGGTCAAGCACCTGGATGGAGGGGTCGATTTGTTTTTCCACCAGAGCCATAGATGCGCCATGTTTGAAGGCGTCTGAAACAAAGGCGTGCCCATCGACTTTTTCACCCTGGTAGGCAATGAACAATGACCCGGGGATAGCCTGGCGTGAATCCACAACAGCCTCGGTGATGCCAGGTGTTGTTCGAGAAGGCTTAATGCCTTGTTCAGATTCGATCAAATCAGCCAGTGTTAACATCATTTCCTTATTGGCCCTGTACACTCAAGCGCTGGTCATCTGGAGGAATATTCATTAAGACAACGATTTCTCTGACAACATCACGGAAAACCGGGGCTGCCACGACAGAACCCCAAATGGATGTCTTGGGTTTTTCGAGCCAAACATACACAATGAATTTCGGGTCTTCCACAGGTCCCCAACCAACAAACGAAGCATTGGTGGCGTAACTTGAATACTGACCATTCACGGCAATTTCAGCGGTACCTGTTTTTCCAGCCACCCTATAATTTTCAACAAGAGCATCCGAAGCTTCTTCTTCAAGCGAGACTGCAAGCATAGCTGTTTCGGTGTATGCGGTTGCGGCGGATATGGGTGCACCGGCAATTTTGGTGGCAGTGTTAAACTGCTGACCATCCTGGATGTAGGCTTTTAGCACATGCGGAACAACCATCTTTCCATCGTTCGCCAATGCGGAAGCAGCCATAATCATTTGGATAGGGGTAACTGCAACACCCTGACCAAATGAATTGGTTGCCAAGTTGATGGTGTACCAGGTGGGGTCGTTGGGCTCGCTCAACGGGTAGACTTCCTCGCCAGCAAGGTCGATGTTGGTACGATGTCCAATGCCAAACCGGTCAAGGTACTGGTAGAAGGTGGTTGGTCCAAGCTGGGTGGCAATCCATGAAAGACAGACGTTTAGGGAGTGCTGCATACATCCCACCATGGTTTGTCTTCCCCAGGCGCTACGGTCCCAGTTGTAAATATCCCAACCGCCAACCTCGATCACACCGGTATCATTGAATTCAGTGGTGGGGGTAACGGTTCCGGTATCCAGAGCAGCAGCCATTGTGAGGACTTTGAAAACAGAACCGGGTTCGTAAACCTGGCTGACTGCTTTGTTATAAGGGATGCCGGCGGTAAACACATCACCATAAGTCCAATAATTATTGGGGTTGAAGCGTGGAGTTGTTGCCATAGCCAGGATCTCACCAGATTCAGGATCCATGACGATGATGGTTCCGTTGACTGCTTTATTTTTAGTCACAGCCTTATCAAGGATCGTTTCCACACTTCTCTGGATCTCACGGTCGATGGTAAGGACAAGGCTTGCGGCAGGAGGTGCCGTAGGAATATCCTGCATTTCGTAGGGGTCGAGTTTAATGACGACCTTTTGTTTTGTCCCTGAAAGAAGGTCGTTATATTCTTCTTCAACCCCGAAATACCCCCTGCCATTCTCGCGATCCAAAAAGGTGTAAAAACCGAGAATGTTGGCTGCCAATTCATTTTCCGGATAAATGCGCTGTAAATGGGCCGTCCAGGTCAATCCACGCAGAGAGGGGAGGTTAGGATTTTCGCCATAAGGATTGGCAGCTTCGTAGCGTTTTTTCAGGTTGATCAATTCTTCCAATTTGTCTGAAGCAACGAAATCGGCCAGGGTGACATAGACCATTTTCCCGGGTTCGTATGGCAGGCTCACCGCGGCTAAAGAGGCGTCATAATTGACCTCGAAAAGGGTAGAAACCGCGGAGGCAATGGCAGCCGGGTTTTGAACATACTGTAATTCGGCGCCAATTTCGTAGACCTCTTTGTTGCCCGCCAAAAGGTGACCCCAACGGTCGTAGATATATCCACGTTCAGATTGGACGGTTCGGACTTCTACACCGTAGTTTTGCGCCCACTTATCCAGGTAAGCGGCATGAGTGCTGGTTTGGATACGAATCATTTGAACAGCAATCACCACAAGGAAAGTGGTGAGGAAAAAACCGATTGCTCTTTGACGGTTGAAGGAGCGCGGGTTCATTGTGAAGTTCCTCCCACGCTGTCACTCAATCTATTGATACCGCTAAAAAGCCAATCCCAAAGGGACCGCCGATAAATGGTTTTAACAAGGGAAATCCCCGAATCGCTTACTCCGGGGGGTGCTGCGAGAACAACTGGTTGACGGCCGGTATAACCTGGCACAAGCACATAGACGGCTTGAGAGGGGTCGATGCGTTGAAAGCCGGCGTCCTTGGCGCGTTTCTCCATGACAGATGCAGAGGTCATGATTGCGATCTGAGCTTTGTAGTCGGCGATCGCGCGTTCAAGGTCCTGGCGCTCCAGGCTGTAAGAATAGGAGTGTAATCCGGCGGCAGCAGCACGGCCACTGATGCTCAGGTAGACACTGGCAACAAGGACGATTACCACCAATGCAAGCAAGAACAAGCCCACGAACTGGATCTGGTTCCTCCAGGGGGCTTGCTTGAAAGCCTGGGTAAGGTTCAATTTACCCTTGCTTCGACGTGTTTTTCTTGGTGTTCTCCCGTTTTTTACTGTCATGTTTATATCTTTTCAGCCACTCGTAATTTTGCGCTGCGTGCGCGCGAATTAGTTTTCTTCTCATTCTCATCAGCTTCGATCGGATGCCGTGTGATCTCACGAATCGAGGCTTTATGGCCACAATTGCATTCCAATTGTTCAGGCGGGCAAATGCAGTCCCGGCTTTCCTGCTTGAAAAACTGCTTTGTAATCCTGTCTTCCAATGAATGGAAGGAAATTACCGCCAACCGTCCGCCGGATGCCAGAGCATTTATTGCCTGGGGGAGGAACTCTTCGAGCGAATCCAGTTCATTGTTGACTGCGATTCGCAGCGCCTGGAATGTTCGGGTGGCTGGATGAATTCTCCCCGCTGGTTTCCCGCTGGATCGTGCAATCACTTTTGCCAGGGCGAGTGTTGAATTGAATGGCCGGTTTTGGATGATTGCACGGGCAATGCGATAGGAGTTTCGCTCCTCGCCGTATTTCCAAATCAAATCTGCCAGGTCTTTTTCGGAATAAGTGTTGACGATGTCGGCGGCGCTGACGGGTTGGGACGGGTTGAAACGCATATCCAACGGTCCATCTTTTTGGAATGAGAAGCCACGTTCGGGAGAGTCTATTTGCATCGATGAAACACCCAGGTCAATGACAATACCGTCTACATGGTCCCAGCCAAGCGTCAGCAGCTGTGAAGAGAGTGAAGTGTAGGAGGAGTGAAACAGATGATAGCGGTTTTTAAAAGAGAAGAGGCGCTGGTGAGATAGTTCCAGCGCCCGGGGATCGACATCCAATCCCAGTAGTTGCCCTTTCGGTGAACATTGCTCGAGAATCCCCCAGGCATGTCCCCCGGCACCGACGGTCGCATCTACGTATAACCCCGGACTTCGTGGACGCAAAGCAGTTATAATAGGTTGGTAAAGAACAGAGACATGTGGAGAAACTAAACCACTGTCCATTTTTCTAGATGCTCAGGTCAAATTTCTCGGCAAGGTCTGCAGCCAGGTCGGGTGAGTCAAATTGCTCATCCTGCTGCTTGAGCAACTCAGGTGACCAAACCTCGATATCCTCGCCGGTTCCTATAACGGTGGCTGTGCCATCGAGATGAGCATAATCGCGTAAGACTGAAGGAATGATAAAGCGACCGTTCTTGTCAAATTCGATCTCAGATGCATTCTTGAACAAAAAACGGCGTAAATTTCGGGTATTGGCATCAGCCATGTTTAAGCTGTTTACTTTGTCGAAGAGCAATTTGAAGCGGGTTGAATTCATGATCACCAGGTTGCCATCGAACCCACGCATAACAAATGCACCCACACCAAGCTGCTCGCGGAAACGCGAAGGGAAGGTAATGCGGTTTTTTTCGTCGATGTTGTGTTCGAATGTGCCAAAGAAACCTGCGAACATTAGTTCTACCTCTCGTATTCATGGTGAACGCCGGAAAGGCTCCGGCGTTCCACTTTCACCCACTTTTATCCACTTATGTACATATTATAACGAGTTTTATCTGATTTACAAGTAGCATTCCTGTTTTTTAAGTATTGGACGGGAACTTTTTAAGTTTAATTTCGTTTTGTGTTTAAGAAATCAAAGGAGTACCCTTATGAAGAATTCTTTGCTGTTATCAATTTTGTTTTTTCTCTTTTTTACTGTTTCTTGTTCGCTTACTCCAACTCAAAAGACGCCCCAGGATACCGCTCCGACAGCAATTGAGGCGGCTATGACACCAATTTCCACCAGCACCGAAACCCCAACCCCCCAACCAGCACCAGTAACGATCGATCTCTTCAAAAATGTAATGATCTCTGCATTGGAATTACGAAAAGATGTTCAGCTGACAGATGGAAAATGGTCCGAAGCCCAGGCGGATGGATCGATCCAAATGGTGACGCTGGATGAGCATTTTGCGGTTGGTGATCTCAACTCGGATGGGGTGGATGATGCAGTTGTCGTAATTGCAGAGTCTATGGGTGGATCGGGTGTATTTTATTCGGTAGTTGCGTTTGTGAATGAGACAGGTGTTTATGTGCAGAAAGGTTCTGCATTTATAGATGACAGACCGGTCATCCATTCCCTTGAAATAAAAAATGGTGAAATTATCCTGAATGTCAATGTTCATGGGCTAAACGATCCCATGGTCGACCCAACGGTTAACCTCACAAAATCCTATCGTCTCCTTGAAAACAGGTTAATTACTTTTTGTCAGAGTCAACTGCTCGACGATGGGAAGATGAGAGAGATCAATATTACCTCCCCTGAGGATTACGCGGAGATCAGCGGAGAAGTGACTTTGACCGGAGACATGCCAATCGCTCCATTTGAGAATACGCTGCTGGTCCAGGTTTTCGGTGTAAAGACAAATACAAGTTTTGCGAGCAGCATGATGGTCAATGCCGCCGATATGGGAATGCCGGCAACATTCACAACCAAGATCTCCCTGGACAGGTTCTCACCTGGAGAACTTGTCGTCATCCAATTGGTCGAAGTAAGTATGGCAGATGGGTCGTCAATGACTATAGATTCGGTCGTCGTTCGTGTGAAATAAGGTAGCTCACCGGATAATCTGAGAAATCTTCGCCCCATTTGGGTAAGCAGAAACAACCCGGTCATTTTTGACCAGCGTGCTTTCAAGAATCTTGCTACCAGGAATCGTAAGCCATCCACTCAAGGCAAATGGAAAAGGTCCTTCGCAGAATTCAAACACGAAGGAATTCTTTTCTCAATGTACGCAAGAAGTGAACTACCTCAATTACTGGGGCAGGTACCGGGATATCCCGTAGGGATCAACGGAACCTTCGAACTTGCGATCAATGTTGGCAATCCCGAAAACGTGGATACTTGTATCCATGACATTCTTGAAAAAGGGGGAAGAGAAGTCTATCCTCCCCGAAATGAGCCGTGGAAAATGCGCTCAGCCATGATCGCTGATCCTGAGGGTAATCTTATCGAAACCGCTTCAGATTTCTGGAATTGATCAGAAGTCGCTGACCCTGGGGCGGTACTGCAACGCTTCAGCGAGAAAAACCTGAGTGATAGCTTGAGAACCCGCAAGGTCAGCGATGGTACGCGCCAGTTTGAGAATGCGGTGGTAAGCACGGGCGGATAAATCCATCTGGTTCATGGCTGCACGCATCAGGCTGCGGCAGGATTCATCCAGGTCACAATACTGGCGAACCTCGGCAGGGTGCATATCCGCGTTGCAAGTTAACTTTGTTCCCGCAAACCTTTGCCGCTGCACTTCGCGGGCAGTTTCAACTCGCAGCGCGATGACGCTTGAAGGTTCACCCAGACGCAGGTCACTCAATTTCTCGTAGTCCACCCTTGGGACATTGACATGGATATCGATCCGGTCAAGGAGAGGACCGGAGATTCGGTGTTGGTACTTGGTCACTGTTGACAAGGCGCAAGTGCACGGTTTCGTGGCATCACCGTAATAGCCGCATGGACAGGGATTCATAGCAGCCACGAGCTGAAAATTTGCCGGAAATGTAAGCGTTCCCTGGGCGCGGCTGATGGTTACCACTTTATCTTCCAGGGGTTGGCGCAGGACTTCCAAAACCCGCGAACCGAATTCCGGGAACTCGTCGAGGAATAGCACTCCCCGATGCGCCAGGGAGATCTCACCGGGATGAGGGACATTACCGCCACCAACGAGCCCGGCATGACTGATGGTGTGATGGGGAGATCGGAAGGGGCGGTTCTTGATTAACGGGAGCCCTGCGGGCAATGCATCAGCGACTGAATAGATTCGGGTGACATCCAGGGATTCTTCCACGGTCATACGCGGCAGAATGGAAGGAAGCGCACGCGCCATCAAAGTCTTGCCAGCACCCGGGGCACCTATCATCAGGATATTGTGACCACCGGCGGCAGCGACTTCGAGCGCGCGCTTGATGTGTTCCTGACCTTTAATTTCCTGGAAATCAGTTTGTACCTGTGGCGCAACCTGGTCAATTTCAACTTTGGGTTGAGGAGGAATAATAACCTGTCCGATCAGATGGGTATAAAGGTCAAGCAGCGATTTTACCGGGATGACTTCGAGATCATTGAATATTGCTGCTTCCGGTGCGTCTTCGGAAGGCACAAACACTCGCTTGAATCCCTCATTCCTGGCAACGGCTGCCATGGGAAGAACACCGCGAACATGGCGCACACTGCCATCCAGGGAAAGTTCACCCATAACGAGGGACTCTTTCAGGCAGTCAGGCGGTAACTGCCGGTTAGCAATCAGAATGCCAAGGGCAATGGGCAGGTCGTATGCAGATCCGGCTTTACGGACTGTGGCGGGAGCGAGGTTTACGCGGACTTTTTTATGAGGATACTCAAGCCCGGTATTTCGGATGGCGGAATTGACGCGTTCCTTGCTTTCCTGCACACTTGCATCAGGCAAGCCTACGATCACAATGGGAGGAGTAAAGCCGGGAGTGAGATCGACTTCGACATCGACAATGACCCCATCGAGGCCGATCACAGCGCATGCGTTGACTTTTGCTAACATTAGATTAGTTTAGGGGAATCAATGTGAAATGTCAAATGGCCTCTTTTTAAAGGTTACAGTCACAAAATCCCATAGAAAGGGTTGCAAAAAGAGAGAGTTCCAGTCA